>JBIIYQ010000119.1:0-8595 GCA_044346745.1 Usitatibacteraceae bacterium
GATGCGCAGAATTGATGGGACATCATCAATGCGGAATGCGGCACCGATGACTAACTGGATGCCACAATCTTTTGCCGCCACATGCGCGCGGACCAGACCGGAAACACTGCACTCGTCGGTGATGGCGATGGCCTTGTAGTTAAGCCGCGCCGCCTCGGTGACTAATTCCTCGGGATGTGATGCCCCGCGTAAAAACGTGAAATTGCTGGTGACATTAAGGGCGGCATATCCGGGAACCATGAGAAAAGAGGTGCAATGTCACGTGCGGCATTAGGCAAACAAACCGTGCAAGTACCACTTACGTCCGAAGCGGTAGTCGCGATAAATCCAGCACACCTCTTGCTGCGGGTTTTGTGCAACAAAATAATCGCGTGCGACCGGTTTACCGTCCCACCAGCCGGTTTCAATACGTTCCGGCCCGGTGAGTAGCGTGAGTGGCCCGTGATATTGAGGCACGTCACTACCAACAAGCGCGCGTGGTTCACGCAATATCCAACTGGGACGACGACCAACAGCTGCCCGGCGGGCGGTGGTTGCTGAAGAAGGTGCCGCTGAAGAGTAGTGGCGAGACTGGCGTTGCCGAACCTGCCCGGATGCCGCTGCGACCGGATTGGCATCGATCCGTTTGCGCCAAGCAAATTCGGGCCGATGGTCGTTATTCACTTCAACCTGATACACCGCTTTTTCACCAAGGCGGGCAGACAGTCGATCCATTAAATTGCTCACGGACTCATTTTTATTTGCAGCCGTGTTTCTTAGCAAGTTGTTGGTCTCGGCGAGATAAGGACAGAGTTGATCGGCGTGAACAGACATTTCGACCACGGCTGCCGCAAGATCGGCACGTGCGAATTTTTCGCGTAACAGCCGCAACCAATGGCTGGCATGACGTGCAGGCTCACGCGTGCCCAAGGTAATTTGGGTGGTGGCGTTACGCCCGTGTTTCAATGTCACAACGACGGTTTGTGTAGCTGCGCCACGCGCACGCAAAAATCCTTCCATTTCAACAAACATCGCTTCCGCAAACGGCATCAGCCGCTCACTCTCATGTATCTCAAACAAAAATTCACGCCCACTGGTGAAGCTTTCCGGCAGGATGATGTAGTTGCGAGGGTCACCGGCCAGACCGCGCGCACGATCCAAGTCGTTGAGTACGCTGTCACCAAACCGTTGCTGCAAACCGTGGCGCGGCAACTGATATAAGTCTTTGATACGTGTCAGGCCAAGGGTGGCGAATGTGTTGATCGTCTCGTGAGGCCAATTAAACAGAGCCAACGGAATATCTGCCAATCGCTCAGCTAGCTGACCGGCGTCCCGGCACATACGTGTTGACGGATGGTACTGCGTCACTCTCGCCAATAACTGCGCAGCCATCGGGGTTGGCGCGATTCCCACCAGTGCATAAAAACCTTGGATACGAACCGTACGTCTAACCTCACCAATCAACTGTGTGATACCGCCAAACAACGTCATGGTGGTGGATACCTCAAGCACAATGCCGTGTGAGGCCTGATCAACGGTGACGGAAGGCGTGAACTGCGCAAGCTGAATCGCAAGGCGCTGCAAGGCAGATTCCTCTTTATCCAAGCTGCGTGGCATTGCGGTTAACGTGCCACACACGGCTCGTGCTGCAGCTAATGCCATGCCTAGCTTTAGCCCCGCTTCTCGCGCTGCGGAATTAACAGCATATATGGTGGGTCGCTGCGCAGGGCCGGCATGAATTACGAGCGGCAAACTTGATAACAATGCCTCGCCATGACCACGGGAAACGCAGTCAATGGCTAATTGGGGGAAGTGCAGTGCAATCCAAAGCATGGTGTGTTCCTCTAACGATCTGGCGCCATTGAACGTTGCCTCACGGCAGGGTCATGTCCGCTAATGGCTGATGCGCTGAATGTGCGACCGAGCCACTCACGAAGTGGTGTGGGTGAAAAAGAAGGTGGAACTGAAGCGGGTCTTGATATCCCCGGCTTTGTGGAGATAGGCCGTCTTACGGGTGACAAGCAAGGCAAATCACGAAGTTGCAGCTCAATCAACTTGTTGGGCGGCAAACCACGGCGTTTGAGGATATTCAGTGTCAAGCCGCCATCTTCGCTGGCTATGAGTTTGATCCGCAAAGACGCAGGCGAGGCATATTGGGCAAACACGGCGGGCCGCATCAACCAACAGATTGCCCCACCGGTCATGGCGGCGTGTTTTAGACGACGTAATGACGTGTTTGTAATCGCAGATGCCGTCCAAATACAAACACCCTCGACCGCACCACTGGCTAACGATTGCTCAGCCGCCCACAAGTCATCTTCTATTCGTGCATTTTTGATTTTTGCATCAACGATAAACAATCTACTCAAATCGATGCCGGCGTCTTCAAGGGCAGGCGCATAGGGAACATATGGTGGTGCAATCCAGATACAACGTCCAGCATTAGGGATGGTCTTGATACGTTGTGCATGATGCGCATACTGTTGATGTGGCCCATACATTGACTGCACGAGGTGTCGCCCCTGTAGTTGGGCAATAGCAGGCAGCAACAGCGAAAGTTCACCCTTGCCGCAACCATCACACAGGATCTCGGCCAAATCCGCCTTAGACCACCCCTTCTCTGCTAGCGCGTTATCAAGTGGCATAAACCCGGTCTTTACCCCGGTACCAGATGACATTCCGCCAAGCGTGTGTCCATCATCACCAATACGAAATACGCTAAGCCCAGGCATATTCGGCTGCGATTGAACAGCTGAGGCATTGGTTGGCGTCACGTAGCAAGACATAGAACTTTGCGGTTGAATCCAGTCAAGGCGGCAGGCGCGCCCGAGGTACCGCTTTTGCAGCCTCTTGCAACGCTTTTTCGGCGAAATGATATTACTGTATACAAATACAGTATACGACACAAATAGCCAAAAACAAGCCTTGCTAAAAATGTTTGATCTTTACCAGCTAGGCTGCTGGCTTTCTTCCATGTTTTTCAGCCTTACCGCTCAGTTTTCGATGTTTTCTGCCGACATATAGTGGCGAGCGGGCTAACTCAGAGCATGGCAGGTGTAATTGCTGTCTGAGAAGCAGCTTGGGAGGCAACATAATCGAAATAGCGAATCCAGCGAAATGACCAGAACGCAAACAAACATGGCAGTCCTGTTTGCCGATATCACTGACAGCACTTCGCTGTTCAGCGTATTCGGTGATCGTGTCGCGCGCCAGATCGTACAAGCTTGGCTGGATCAAGTTGCCGCCCTGCTTCCGAGCTTTGCCGGGCACCTTGTGAAAACGATTGGTGATGAAGTGATGTGTGTGTTCCCTGACGCAGATCAGGCCGTGCTTGCCGCCAGCGCCATGCAGGCTAATGTAATCTCATGCCCACCAAGCGGGCATGCCATCAAGCTACATATGGGTCTGCACTTTGGCGAGGTCGTACTTGAACACGATGACATATTCGGTAACACCGTCAACATTGCAGCTTACTTGACAGCAGTGGCACTACCGCAGCAAATTGCGATTACACATTCCACCTACGACATGCTGTCAGCTCCGCTAAAGACGGTAACGCGACCGGTTTTTCGAACGGTACTGAAAGGGCAGACGAATCCATCCACCATTTATCAGGTGTTGTGGAAAAATGAAAACCCCGACCTCACGGACAGTTTTTTCTCCGTTCGCCAAGCACCATTACTGCCGGGTGACAATGGTGCCCTGCTGCTGAAATACATGGATCAAGTAATACATATCAACCATGTCCGTCCAAAAATCAGCATAGGCCGGGATGTCAGTTGCGACATCGTGATCGATGATCGCTACGCATCACGCGAACACGCTACTATCGAACTCGACGGCTGGAGTTTTTATCTCGTAGACCGAAGTATCAACGGTACTTACATTGCCTTTGATGACCGCCAAGAAGTAAGCGTAATGCGTCGGGATGTATTACTGGATGGTGGAGGGAAAATTTCGCTTGGCCGTGCGTTTCAGGAAGACCCTAAACACGTCATCGAGTTTTCGTACGATTGGCGATCGCTGTTTCGCGTATAGCCAAGCCCATCACCGAGCGAGGGACCCTCCGCTACCACTAGAAACCTGCCGCGTGTCCATCCTTGCGATGGTCAGATCCAGCGATGTAACCCGCCCCGGTACGCCAGATGAGCTGCGCGCCACCAAAGGCGAAGTTCACCGCCTCGGCAACGGCCAATCGATGCCCCAGCGCCTGCAAAGCACTACCGATGGAAGCCTCCATCGCCGCTTCAAGACCAATGGTTCCATCTGCGTTAACAATCCAGCGCGGCGCGTCTGAGGCAGTTTGCGGGTTCTGCCCGTAGTCGCGGATTCGCGTCACCATTTGGACGTGACCTTGCGGTTGCATATGTCCACCCATTACGCCAAAAGACATCAGTGGTGAGCCGTCGGCCGCGGACAAAAATGCCGGAATGATGGTTTGATAAGGCCGTTTGCTGGGGGCCACAATGTTTGGATGCCCTGCCGCGAGCACAAAACCGTGACCACGATTCTGCAAACAAATACCGGTTTCCGGCACCACAACACCTGAGCCAAAGCCCATGTAATTGGATTGAATCAAACTTACCATCATGCCGCCAGCATCAGCCGTCGTGAGAAAGACCGTACCTCCCTGTGTTGGGATGCCAAAGGTCGGCGCACCCGCGCGCATCATGTCGATTAACGACGCACGCTGTTTCAGATAGTTTTTGTCGAGCAACTGCGCTACGTCCACATCCATGGTCGCGGCGTCGGAGATATATCGATAAGCATCGGCAAAAGCGAGTTTCATCGCTTCGAGCTGTAGATGCACACTCTCGACAGAGTCGACACGATACTGGGCAAGATCACAGCAATCAAGAATGCCCAGACAAATCAGCGCGGCGAGCCCTTGGCCGTTCGGCGGGATTTCATGCAGGCGAACGTCACGGTAATCCATTGAAATGGGATCAACCCAGTCAGCGGTGTGATTCTTAAAATCCTCGATGGTGTGTACACCACCGAGTGAGCACGAATGCGCTACCGTCTTCTCTGCAAGGCGGCCTCGATAGAAACTATCTCCTTTGGTGGCGGCGATTTCTTCAAGCGTGGTTGCCTGTGCCGCAAATACCCACTTGTCACCCGCTGCCGGCGCTTTACCGCCAGGTGCAAAATCTCGTTGGAAATCCGGCTCAGTGATCATCTCCGCCTGTCGGGCCCAGCTTGCCGCCGTTATCGGTGACACCAGATGGCCGTGACGTGCGTAACCAATGGCGGGTGCAAACAAGGTTTCAAATGGGAGCTTGCCAAATTTCTCCGACAGGGCGACCCACTGGGATACCGCGCCAGGGATTGTCACCGCATCAATACCGCGGATCGGCATAGCATCGAGCGATGGATACTTGCCCTTAATGTACTCAGGCGTCCAAGCGGCAGGCGAGCGACCCGACGCGTTGAGACCATGCAATTTGTGCCCGTCCCAGATCAACGAAAAGCCATCTGAGCCAATGCCGTTTGAGGTTGGCTCAACAACCGTTAGCGTAATGGCGGCGGCAATTGCAGCATCGACCGCATTACCCCCCTGCTGCAACATCGCCATACCGGCTTGCGTTGCCAATGGCTGTGAGGTCGATACAACATTGGATGCCATCACCGGCATACGTCGTGACGAGTACGGGAAGTCGTATCCAAACGGCATCATGGGGCGTTGCTTTCAGTTGGGTTCACCGCGTGCGCTAGTGCCTGCAAACGTTTGAGGCTTTGTTCGTACTCCCACAACTCTTCCTCGTAAATATCCATCACACACGGGATACAGCCCGTTCCACAACACTCGTGTGGCTCTGGTTTACGCGGAGGATGCGGCGGGAGGGGCTTGGTTTCCAAGGTGCTCATACAAAATCACGGGTGGTTTTCGTAATTTTACGGGAGCGTATGGCCGGTGGATGCAGGCCTGCAAGTACAAGGCTTTGCGCCGGAGTCACCAGCACCGTACCACCACGGCACCAAAATCGTTCGTGCTTGTGTTGGCAACACGCGAACGACGAGGTATCACGACTCACTCTTCAACAAACGCTTCTTCGCGCTTCTTACGGATGGCCGGCAACATGATAATGATGAGCAGCAGCAACGAGATCGCCAACAGCGTCGCCGAGAGCGGTCGCGTCACAAATGTCATCGCATCACCACGCGACAACAACATGGCGCGTCGCAGGTTCTCCTCCATCATTGGTCCGAGAATAAAACCGAGCAGCAATGGTGCCGGCTCACAATCCAGCTTTAAGAACAGATAGCCGATCAGTCCAAAGCTCGCCGTGATCACGACATCAAATGGACTGTTCGAGAGTGAATAAACACCAATACAGCAGAACACCAAAATCGCCGGGTAGAGCAACCGATACGGCACAGTCAGCAGCTTGATCCACATACCGATCAGCGGCAGATTCAGGATGACAAGCATGAGGTTGCCGATCCACATTGAGACGACCATACCCCAGAAGAGTTGCGGCTTCTCGCTCATTACCTGTGGTCCGGGCTGGATACCTTGAATGATCATGGCACCGACCATCAGCGCCATCACAGGATTCGGCGGAATGCCAAGCGTCAACAGCGGAATGAACGACGTTTGTGCTGCCGCATTATTGGCAGACTCCGGTGCCGCAACCCCACGGACATCACCCTTGCCGAACTGCGACGAATCCTTCGCGATTTTCTTTTCCAATGTGTATGCGGAAAAAGAAGCGAGCACCGCGCCACCGCCCGGCAAAATGCCGAGCAACGAACCCAAGCCGGTGCCGCGCAGCACTGCGGGAAACGCTTCCTTCAGGTCTCGTAGGGACGGCAGCAAACGTCCGACCTTATTGACAAAAACCTCGCGCTCTTCGCCTTGCTCCACATTCTTGATGATTTCGGCAAATCCAAACACACCCATCGCAACAGCCACAAACCCGATGCCATCGGAGAGCTCGGGAACGGAGAAATTAAACCGCGCCATACCAGAATTCACGTCTGTGCCAACCAAACCCAGCAACAGTCCCAACAAAATCATGCCAATGGCTTTAATCACCGATCCGTGTGCGAGCACAACCGCAGCAATCAGGCCGAGGGTCATCAACGAAAAATACTCGGCTGGGCCAAACTTAAACGCGATCTGCGCCAGCGGCGGCGCGGCCGCAGCCAGCAGAAGAGTGGCCACACAGCCGGCAAAGAACGACCCCAACGCGGCGATACCAAGCGCGGTGCCGGCCTTGCCTCGACGAGCCATTTGGTAACCATCCAATGCGGTCACCACACTCGACGACTCGCCGGGGATATTCACCAAAATTGCCGTGGTCGAGCCGCCATATTGAGCACCGTAGTAGATACCCGCGAGCATGATCAATGAGAGTTCAGGCGCTAACGTAAAGGTCGCCGGCAACAACATGGCAATGGTTGCAACCGGGCCGATGCCGGGCAAAACACCGATGAGCGTGCCGAGCAAACAGCCGATCAAGCAGTACATCAGCGCTTCAGGCGTAAACGCAACGCTGAAGCCGAGTGCTAGGTTGGAGAGTAATGCTTCCATTTAGATGCTCTCCTTACCCGAAGAAAGAAGGCCAGATGGGAAACGGTAACTTCAACCCATAGACAAACACCGCAATCGATCCGATGGACAGCACAACACCCGCAATTAATTGTTCCTTCAGCTTAAACTCGTGCCCACCAAAGGCGGAAATGAGTACCAGAACGATAATCGCCAACGCAAGCCCGATGAGTTTGACGGTCAGTCCAAACACGACAACGGCACCAAGAACCCATAGAATCGGTCGCCAAGCAAGCGCGCTGACACGTTCACCATTGGTGAGAAACGACTTAAGCAAAATTACCAAGCCAAGGATACCGAGGCAATTACCAAGCACAAACGGAAAATAACCGGGGCCCATTCGACTCGCCGTCCCCATTGGATATTCATACACCTTGACGATGATGGCAAAAGCAAAACCAATGGCAGCAAACATCACGCCTGACCAAAAGTCTTTCGGGTTGCGTAACCGCATGGTTGCTCCTCTCTGTTGCCACATCATTGACGGCTTATTTTTATTAGCTACCGTACAAATCTGTTGACACGATTGTAACCGCATTCGCTAGCGTTACGCACACTGCGAATCCGACGCTTCGGTACCAAAATCATCATCAGCGCATATTGCGACGCAACACAACTTTAGAGGGGCAGCCCAAGGAACTCTGTCAGCTCAGCCATCAAGACTTCAGGTGTTTCCTATGGAATGTAGTGTCCCGCCGCGACCGGCCGTCCGGATACTATTGACTCGGCACGATTAAGTTTGAACCAATATTGTTTTTTACTGCCCAAGATGCCAGAAGCTGTCGATGATTGCGACGGTGACCAATCAATGCAAGACGCGGTGGATGATTATTGATGAGGCCTTCAACGTGGATCGTCCGATTGAGTTTCTGTCCGCGCTGATCAAGGACGCCACGCGCAAGGTGTTTCTGATTCTCGATAACCTCCGGGTGCATCAAAGCAAGTTGGTCAGGGCGTGGGTAGCCGCGCGTGCCGATGAGATCGAATTGTTTTATCTGCCCAGCTATAGCCCGGAACTCAATCCCGAGGAACGCCTGAATGCCGATCTCAAGCACGTGATC
>JBIIYQ010000031.1:0-26715 GCA_044346745.1 Usitatibacteraceae bacterium
GTCCACGCCAAGCCTGTGACCTGGCCAACCTGATTGGTTTTTTCTGCGATGCCGTAGCTATAACGACGCACGCCTAAGTACTTATCGAGGTTCTTCGCGTTGATATGCGACTTGCCGTCTTTGGCCTTCGTCATTTGTGTCTTGACGACCTTGCGACAGATCTTTGCGATCTCTCGATCCATGCCACGTACACCAGCTTCACGTGTGTAGTATCGGGTGATATCCCGCAGCGCTTGATCAGCAACGACCAACTCCGCTTCCTTCACACCGTTGGCCTTCATCTGCTTTGGCAACAAGTATTGGCGGGCGATATGGATTTTTTCGTCCTCGGTGTAACCGGACAAGCGAATCACTTCCATTCGATCCAATAACGCGGGTGGGATATTGAACGAATTAGACGTCGCCACAAACATGACGTCTGAAAGATCGAAATCAACCTCGACGTAATGGTCTTGGAAGGTATGGTTTTGCTCGGGATCGAGGACTTCAAGCAAGGCACTTGCGGGGTCGCCACGGAAGTCCATCCCCATCTTGTCGACTTCATCCAACAGGAACAACGGATTGCGCACTCCCACCTTTGCCATGTTCTGCAAAATCTTGCCGGGCATCGAACCAATATAAGTCCGACGATGCCCGCGGATCTCGGATTCGTCTCGCACACCGCCAAGCGACATGCGTACAAACTTGCGATTTGTCGCCTTGGCAATTGATTGGCCGAGTGAGGTCTTACCGACACCAGGAGGCCCAACCAAACAAAGAATCGGGGCTTTCAACTTCTCTACCCGCGACTGAACAGCAAGATATTCCACAATCCGTTCTTTGATTTTTTCTAGGCCGTAGTGATCCGCATCGAGGACCTTTTCAGCATTCGCGAGGTCTGACGACACCTTCGATTTTTTCTTCCACGGCAAACCGACGACCGTGTCAATAAAGTTGCGGACTACGGTTGCCTCGGCAGACATCGGCGACATCAACTTGAGCTTCTTCAGCTCCGCTTCACACTTCGCCCGCGCCTCTTTTGGCATGTGTGCAGCTTTGATTTTTTTCTCGAGCTCATCAATCTCTGCCCCCTCTTCCGTCTCACCGAGTTCCTTCTGGATCGCCTTTACCTGCTCATTCAAATAGTATTCGCGCTGCGACTTTTCCATCTGCCGCTTGACGCGGCCGCGAATGCGCTTTTCAACTTGCAAAATATCAATCTCTGTCTCAAGCAGACCGAGCAACTGTTCCAAGCGCAGCGGTACGTCGAAATTCTCGAGAATCTGCTGTTTCTGCTCGAGCTTCAGCGGCAGGTGCGCGGCAATGGTGTCGGAGAGTCGGCTGGCACTATCGATACCGGACAGCGACGTCAGCACTTCCGGCGGGATCTTCTTGTTCAGCTTGACGTATTGGTCAAACTGCGCGAACAAACTACGACGCATGGCCTCGACTTCGTTGTTGTCAGCCTCAGACTGCGGGACCGGCGTGATGTCAGCCTCGTAGTTTTCTTTGACCGACAAGACATGGTTTATGCGGGCGCGATGAATGCCTTCAACCAGCACCTTCACCGTACCGTCTGGCAGCTTCAACATCTGCAGAATCGATGCAACCGAACCGACATCGTGAAGATCTTTAGGGCTTGGATCATCGTTCGCAGCGGACTTTTGCGCCACAAGAACAACGTTTTTCCCCTCCTCCATTGCCGCCTCAAGCGCCTTGATGGATTTGGGTCGCCCGACAAACAGCGGTATGACCATATGAGGGAACACCACCACGTCACGCAACGGAAGAAGTGGGAGGATTTGTGCGTTGTCAGAATTTGAGCTCATTCAGTTCACCATGTTTTGGCTGGCAAATCGCCGCCACGAATAGAGATGGGAGCAACCCTCGTTGATGCAAGTGGACGGAACGTGCTTTTGCGGACAGTAATTGACCCTGCCTGCCTAACCGCCTGCGCCAACCGCCTTTGGTTGATCAGAGTACATCAGCAGCGGCTTTTGATCTCCCGAAATTGTGCCCTCATCCACCACTACTTTTTCGACGTTGCTCAGAGACGGCAACTCAAACATTACTTCTAGCAGGGCATGCTCAATGATCGACCGCAACCCGCGCGCTCCGGTTTTGCGTTCTAGCGCCCTCCTCGCAATCGCCGCGATCGCGGTCTCGCGAAACTCCAACGATACGTTCTCCATGGCAAACAGTTTTTCGTACTGTTTGGTCAGGGCATTCTTTGGCTCGGTCAGAATCCGAACGAGCGCCTTGACGTCGAGCTCTTCCAAGGTCGCAACCACCGGCAATCTGCCGACAAATTCTGGGATCAGTCCATATTTGATGAGATCTTCTGGCTCAACGTCGCGCAACAGCTGATTGTTTGCCGAGCGATCTTTGCCACTCCGGACGTCGGCACCGAAGCCGATACCAACTTTGTCGGTGCGGTTCTGGATTACCTTTTCTAGACCGCTAAACGCCCCGCCGCAGATAAAAAGGATGTTCGTGGTGTCAAGCTGCACAAACTCTTGGTTCGGATGCTTGCGGCCACCCTGGGGCGGCACCGACGCGATGGTCCCTTCAATCAACTTGAGTAAAGCCTGCTGGACACCCTCGCCAGAAACGTCACGGGTGATTGACGGGTTATCGGACTTACGCGAGATCTTGTCGATTTCATCGATATAAACAATACCGCGCTGCGCCTTTTCGATATCGTAATCGCACTTTTGCAGCAGCTTCTGGATGATGTTCTCGACGTCTTCGCCGACGTAGCCAGCCTCGGTTAGGGTTGTGGCATCGGCGATGACAAATGGAACATTAAGCAGACGCGCGAGAGTCTGCGCTAACAGTGTTTTCCCTGAACCGGTCGGCCCTATTAGTAGGATATTGGACTTGGCAAGTTCAACTTCCGACTCCTTCGGGTTTGCCTTGAGCCGCTTGTAGTGGTTGTAAACCGCCACTGACAAAATTTTCTTGGCTTGGACCTGATCGATGACGTACTGGTCAAGGATCTCGCAAATTTCCTGTGGCGTGGGTAACTCGTGTTTAGTATTTTTTGGCGCAGGGTCTGCCTTCGCCTCTTCGCGAATGATATCGTTACAGAGGTCGATACACTCGTCACAGATAAATACGGACGGCCCTGCGATCAACTTCCGGACTTCATGCTGACTCTTGCCACAGAAGGAACAGTAGAGAAGTTTTTCGCCGGATTTTTCTGACATGCTGGCCCTTCGCTAGCAACAAAATGAGCAACCTCTCTCGACCGCGAAGGCAGATTCGCCACCGTGCTGGGGGCCGCCCCGACCAAAATTACGCTTGGCTGCGGTTTTCCAAAATGCGATCGATGATACCGTATTTTTGTGCTTCTTCCGCCGAGAGGAAATTGTCCCGATCAGTGTCTTTTTCGACCGTCTCGATCGGTTGTCCAGTGTGCTTGGCCATGATCTCGTTCAAGCGGTTCTTCAGGAACAATGTTTCCTTGGCGTGGATGGCTATATCCGATGCTTGGCCGCGGAACCCACCCGATACCTGATGAATCATGACACGCGAATTCGGCAGGCACAGTCTCTTGCCTTTTGTGCCGGCCGCAAGCAGGAAAGCGCCCATGCTTGCGGCGAACCCGGTGCAAAGGGTCGACACGTCCGGCTTGATGAATTGCATGGTGTCGTACATCGCCAGTCCTGCCGTCACAGACCCACCCGGTGAGTTGATGTACAGCGAAATGTCCTTGTCTGGATTCTCGCTTTCAAGGAACAGCAACTGTGCAACGATCAAATTTGCGGTGCCGTCATTGACTTCGCCAACTAGGAAAATGACACGTTCCTTCAACAAACGAGAGTAGATGTCAAAAGCCCGCTCACCCCGTCCCGATTGCTCAATAACCATCGGCACCATGCCCAAGCCCTGCGCCCGATAGTCATCTGGATGCGCCGGCACCATCCCGGTCAGATCATAGGCGCGAGACTGAAACTCATACATGCTCTTCATCTTGTCTCCAAAGTACGCTTTGCGACGATACGCTAGCGCTTAATTTCCATGACTTCGTCGAAACTCTTCGGCGTCGCGGTAACAGTCATTTGCTGCTCTGCCCAAATGACCACGTTTTCCTCGACCACCAAGGCCTCAACCTCACCCAAGCGTTGCGGGTCGCTGTAGTACCAGCGCACCATCTGCGCGGGGTCTTCAAAGCTCTCCGCATGCTCTTCTACCGCTGCACGGATCTGTTCAGGCTTGGCACGCAGCCCGTGCGCATTTACCACTTCACTCAATATCAAACCCAGCTTGACGCGCTTTTCTGCGCGCTCAACAAACAAATCGACCGGCAGTTGCAGATCTTTAGTGGTCATGCCGCGGGCTTGCAAATCCTGAGCCGCCTCGTTCTGTAGCCGCACCACCTCGCTTTCAACCAACGAACGCGGCAGCGTCAATTCTGTGGACTCAGCCAACGCTTCCATGACTTGCTCTTTAGCTTTGGCCTGCAAGCGCTTTTTCAACTCCCGCTGTAAATTGGCACGTATCTCGGCACGCATGGTTTCCACGTTGCCATCGGCCACACCCAGCGATTTGGCAAACTCAGCGTCCACCGCTGGCAATTTTGGTGCATTAACGTTCTTGGCGGTAACGGCGAACTGCACGGTCTTGCCTGCCAATTCGGCTTGGTAGTCGACTGGAAATGTCATGTTAAATGTCTTCTGATCCCCAACCATCATGCCAATCAAGGCCGCTTCGAAATCGGGCAGCATACGTCCCTCGCCCAAGACAACACCGAAGTTCTGCGCGTCGCCGCCCTTGAACGGCAAACCGTTCAGGGTACCAACAAAATCAATCACCATGAAGTCACCGTTTTCAGAGGCGCGATCCGTCTGGTCGTAGGCTGCGCGCTGTTTGCGCAGCGTCTCGATAGTGTTGTCCACGTCGGCATCGGTGACTTCCACCGCGGGTTTCTGCAATGTCTTGCCCGCCAACGAGCCGACGTTTACATCCGGGTAGATCTCGAAGGTGGCGGTGAACTCAAATTTTTCAGCAGACTCACTGGTATTCGCGGGTGCAAAACGCGGCATGCCTGCGACACGAAGCTTATGTTTCTGCACTTCTTCCGCAAATGATTGCTGCACCACGTCCGACATGACTTCCTGACGCACTTGGAAGCCGTACTGATTGGCAACAATGTTGAACGGCACCTTGCCTGGTCGGAAGCCAGCCATTTTTGCCGTCCGCGCGATCTTCTTTAGACGGAGGTTGATTTCCGACTCGATTGAGCTCGCCAGCAAAGACAACATCAAGTTGCGTTCAAGGCTGCTAGCGGTAGAAGTTTGGGCTTGCATGGTATTTCCTGAGATCACACGTTAACACTCCAAGCTGCCCGGCTAAGCCGGTGGCAAGGAGAATCGAACACTTTGGTTAGAAAGAGATGGTGCGAGTGGAGGGACTCGAACCCACACACCTTACGGCGCTGGAACCTAAATCCAGTGCGTCTACCAATTCCGCCACACTCGCACAGGTAGCCAAAAATTATAGCCGATTCGCACCAAAGTACCCGCTTCGAGTACTCCGCTTACAGAATCTATCACCGGACACCTATAATCCGTTGTTTGCATTCCTCATCCAAAGTTGTGCCAGTCGACCACTACGAAAATTTCCCGGTAGCGTCTATCCTGTTGCCGCCGCACCTGCGTCGGCCAATCGAGGCCATATACGCATTTGCGCGATCTGCCGATGATTTTGCCGATGAAGGCAATTGGACCGCCGCCGAAAGGCTGGCAAAACTCGACGCCTATACTCGCGAGCTCAACCGATTGGAAGCTGGCATCGCCTCTGAGAATCCGCTGTTTGTGGAACTTGCCAACGTTGTGCAGAAGTATCACTTACCTGTTCAGCTCCTCCGTGATCTGCTAGACGCCTTCAAACAGGACGTCGTGCAAGACCGTTACGCCGACTTTGCCGAACTCCTCGACTATTGCAGACGGTCTGCCAACCCGATAGGGCGCCTGCTGCTACGGCTCTTCAATGTCGATGACCCAATTAGACTAAAGATGAGTGATGGCATCTGTTCGGCCCTTCAACTCATCAACCACTGGCAAGATGTGGCTATCGATTGGCGGAAGAACGACCGTGGCCGAGTCTATCTACCGCAAAACGAGATGCGGCAGTTTGGCGTTTCGGACGCAGACATCGATCAAGCCGTTGCGACACCGGAATGGCGGGCGCTGATGGCATTTCAGGTTAGCCGCGCCCGTGAAATGATGAACAAGGGCGCACCCTTGGCGGCAATCATGCCGGGCCGCTTCGGCCTAGAACTCCGACTGATTGTTGCGGGTGGCTTGACGATTCTCGACAAAATCGACGCTGTTGGCGGCGACGTCTTCAACCATCGGCCGATGCTAACCAGACTGGATTGGCTCAGCATGTTATGCAGAGTCCTTCCCGCCGCACTTTTGAAGCGCCCATGACGCCAGACGAATATTGCTCACAAAAAGCGGCGGCAAGCGGGTCAAGTTTTTACTACAGTTTTCGCTTTCTGCCGCCCGCTCGGCGACGCGCAATCACGGCGCTGTACGCCTTCTGCCGTGAAGTTGATGACATCGCCGATGAAGTATCGGATGTGAACGTCGCCCGCGCCAAGCTCGGCTGGTGGCGGGCGGAGGTGATCAGTCTGTTCGCTGGCCATCCCACGCATCCCGTCACGAAAGCACTGGAGCCTGCAACGCGTGAATTCGGCGTTGACGCGCATCGCCTTGGCGAGATCATCGACGGCATGGAGATGGACTTATCGAAAAAACGTTATGGCGACTGGAACGAACTGCGCCTCTATTGCCACCGGGTCGCCGGGGTAGTGGGGCAATTGTCCGCCAGCATATTCGGCTATACAAATCCAAAAACTCTGGAGTACGCAGAGCATCTCGGCTTGGCATTTCAACTGACCAATATCATTAGAGATGTTGGCGAAGACGCACGCCGTGACCGCATCTACCTACCGCAAGACGAACTCGCAAAATTCGAAGTGCCAGTTGAAGATTTACTTGCGGCAAAACATTCGCCGGCGTTCGAACACATGATGTCGTTTCAAACGGATCGCGCGCAGGCTCTCTACAATGCCGCATTCGCCAACCTCCCGATTGAAGATCGCAAAGCACAGCGGGCCGGACTAATCATGTCCGCCATCTATCGAACGTTGCTGGATGAAATCGCAGCAGACGGATTCAAGGTGCTCAAGCAACGCACTTCCCTCACACCAATTCGAAAACTCTGGTTAGCGTGGAAGACCTGGGTCGCCGGATGAGCAAGGCAAGCGCAGCAGACTCGGTGGCCAATATCGCGGTGATTGGCGGCGGTTATTCGGGTATGGCGGCAGCCGTACGGATAGTAGAACTTGGCGGCAGGGCTACTGTCTTTGAAGCTGCTCCGGTTCTTGGCGGTCGCGCACGGCGATTCGAGTACCAAGGGCGTACGCTTGACAATGGTCAGCACATTCTCTCGGGCGCATATCGCGAATTGTTAAGGATGATGAACATCATTGATGTGCCGTCACGCGCTTATCAACGCGTTCCACTGTCACTTGCGATGCCCCCGTACTTTATGTTGCGGGCACCTTTATTGCCTGCGCCGCTACACACGGCGATGGCCCTCCTCACCGCAAAGGGTTTGACTTGGTCTGACCGGTTTCGCGCGGTGCGATTCATGGCAAGAATGCACAAGGCCGCGTTCCAATGCGAAGGCAGTCTCACCGTCGCACGCCTTCTGCAAGCACACCATCAGCCGGCGAACGTGGTCAAGTTTCTATGGCAGCCACTGACAATTTCGGCGCTAAACACGCCACTTGAAACCGCATCGGCGCAGGTTTTTCTCAACGTACTTCGCGACGCACTGGCTGGAGAGCGCGAAGCAAGTGACTTATTGTTGCCCAGAGTTGACTTAACCAGCCTATTCCCGGAGCCAGCGGCGCAGTGGCTGGCCGCTCGGGGGTGCGCCACACATACTGGCAGCCGCGTCACTAACCTGCAAACCAAAGACAGCGAAATTTCATTCACGGCGAAAAATCAGCATTGGACCTTCGACGCGGCGATTGTCGCTGTAGGCCCACACCAACGCAGCACGGTATTTCCTGAAGGAGGTGAATCGGGAGACACGTCAATCCTGTACGAGCCCATTGTCACCATTTATCTGTGTTTCACCACGCCTCTCGAACTACCAATCCCAATGCTAGGACAAGCGGGGGGCTGCGTGCAGTGGTTTTTTGATCGCCGGGCACTTTCCGACCACCGCAGCGACAAGGTCATGATCGTTGCAGCCGTTATTTCAACCTCGGGCGAGCACGACACCATGTCTCATGCCGACCTTGTCGATGTAGCGCTAAAGGAGCTCCGAAATCACGTGCCTGCATTGCCCACCCCAGACTGGCACAAGGTGGTGACGGAAAAATTTGCAACCTTTGCTTGCACACCGGATCTTGTGCGACGTACGGTGAAGACAAACGCCGCCAATCTGTTTCTTGCCGGCGACGATATCCAAAACCCGGAACGCGCGTATCCGGCCACACTTGAAGGGGCTGTGCGAAATGGCGCGCAGGCCGCAGAGCACGCGATAGCTGCGGTCGCGCAGCGCAATGAATCGTTTGTGCGGCGCACGTAAATCTCACACATCAACGCCCGTAAAGATGAACAACACTACCTCTGTGCCAACGCCGATTCCCCCTGACATCATTGCCCCCGAAAGTTGTCTACGCGGGCGAGTCATTCTTGTCACCGGCGCGACCGGTTCACTCGGGCGTACAGCGGCCCTAGCCTTTGCCGCTGGCGGCGCAACTGTCATCCTACACGGCAGGAGTCAACAAAAACTTGACGCCCTGTATGATGAAATCGAAAATCAAGGGTGGGATCAGCCCGCCATTTTGGCGCTCGATTACCTGAAGGCTGGCGAATCAGACTTCAAAGGTATAGCGGATATCATTTACGCTACCTTTAAGCGGCTCGATGGCATTTTCCATGGGGCCGGTCACGTCGCTCCGCTGACACCTCTCGCCTTGCAGGACTTCTCAAGCTGGCAAGCCCACCTGACGATCAACCTTACTGCGCCAATTGCAGTCACTAGGGCTTGTATGCCCATGCTGAAGCGTGCGGTGGCAGGGGTAGTTGTGTTTTTGTCCGAGACACATACCCTCGATCCCAGAGCTTACTGGGGTGCCTTCGCAGTGTCAAAGCAGGCGTTGCACATAACTGCGGAGATTTGGAATGACGAGTTGCAGCGGGAGAATTCGCCGCGCATGAAGGTGTTGATCCCGGGGCCGGTCGCGAGTCAGTGTCGATCCGTTACCCATCCCGGCGAAGTGGGATCGATGCTGGCGGTGACGGCCTCCCTAAAGCAATCGTTTATGCTGTTGATGAGCGCGGACGCGCGACTACCCTCCGCTACAGTTTATGGCCCAATGTGACATTTTTTGCCAACTTGCCTTTTTTGAAGCATCACGCACAAGCATTCGTCGGCTTACGTAGGCTAAATCGTGGAACGCACCCACTCAGGGTTATTTGCATGTTTTGTGCTGGGATTTCGGTAAACTCAGTCCTTTGACCAAAGATAGAAGTTGTGTCGTTGTTTTGTAAACGCGCCAATAGTTTTCCAGTAGAACGTTGAATCGGCGCAGCGGCACGAATAGTTTGCACTCGTTACCCGATGTCAGGCACTCCTCTACCGCAAGCGAATGTTTTTTGCAGGAGCGGTCTCACGAGGAATGCAGTGGCTTGCGGCAAAGCAAGGGCGTGAATCCGCTGACACGGCTGACATTAGCCTTTGGTTGCCAGACAATAGCATTCCTGTCAGCGGTTCCAACACCGCTGGCAAAACAACACCAGCTGACTTTGTCGGCGTCATTGTTTCGTGGGCCGCAGCGGTAGTAGGCTTGTTGGTCATGCTGTTGATTCTTTAGTGCTCCGGGGAGGCCGAGTTGTACGATTCAAAACGTATCGCAACAATATTGACCTACGCCGGCGCGATTCCGTTTTTGGCGTGTGCGGCGATCTTATTGTTTGGGCAGGCCACGGGCCTTGGCAGCTTGGGCCAATTTGCTGGTCAGGCGATCACGACTTACGCGGCGGTGATCGTATCCTTTCTCGGTGGCATCCAGTGGGGCATCGCGCTCGCAACCCACGAGCAACAACCGCAAACGGCTAAGTCACTCTTTTTGTTGTCGGTGGTGCCGAGTTTGCTGGCGTGGGCGATGTTGTTCTTGCCGAACGGAAGTTCACGCGTAGTCGTCGCAATCTTCCTCATCGGCTTTGTCTGGGTGATCGACGCGTTACTACACCTTCAGCAGGTGCTGCCAACCTGGTTTTTCCGTCTAAGGTCGAACATCTCGGCGGTGGTAATGGCTTCGCTAATCGTCGCCACCCTCGTCGGCTAGTCTAGTGGTTGCCGAAGCGTGAGAGGCCGCGAGGACCTCATCGATGCACTTCGCGGTGCGGCACTGCTGGGTATTCTGCTGGTCAATATTCAGTCATTCGCTTGGGGTATCACCGCACCAAGTCTGGGTGTGTTGTGGGACGACGCAACTGATCTCGACCGCCTCACCGTCTATCTCACTTCGCTTTTTCTTGAATACAAGATCTATCCGATTTTTTGTTTCTGTTTTGGTTACGGGTTTGCCATCATGGCAAGGCGCTGGCAACTTTCAGCAAAGGGCCGCAGCACTGTCGTCGTCCAACGGTTCGAGCGCCGTCTGGGTTTCATGCTGGTGTTGGGCCTATTGCATGGCGGCCTGATTTGGTTTGGGGATATTCTTGCCCGCTATGCGCTCGCTGGGTACTTTTTGGTGCCCTATCTCGGCACAGGCCCTCGTGTATTGCTTGGCGGCATCAAGCGCTGGGCCATGATCACCATCGCCGTCACCACGATCGGCGGATTACTTTCGGCACTATTTTCGGCACCTCCTAGCTTGACCGACGTTGAAGTCGAGGAAATCATGAAGGTGTTTAACAT
The DNA here is from genome assembly GCA_044346745.1 of Usitatibacteraceae bacterium. Taxonomy (GTDB): domain Bacteria; phylum Pseudomonadota; class Gammaproteobacteria; order Burkholderiales; family Usitatibacteraceae; genus UKL13-2. Next base: position 10,936 of record JBIIYQ010000031.1, read on the forward strand.
CTACGCACATGGCGACTACCTCAGCACTATGCTGCCGCGCATCTATGATTACCTCTGGGTACTCGCAAGTTGGCTCCTAGTGTTTCCACAGGCAGTACTCATTTTCTTGATCGGCGCGTTAGTCGCGCAAATGGGTTGGCTGCGCGCGCCGGCGAACCACATGAAGACGTGGCGAATTGTGCTTCTCAGCGCCCTCGCCGCGGGCGTCCCGCTATCGATCATATTTGCCAACTATGCGCTCGACTGGGCGAGAGAGCCGGCGCTTATTCCCAACGCAGCGACGTCCCTCGTATTGGCACTCGCGCCGCTGTTGTCGCCCGCCTACATTGCCGCAGCAGCGCTCATGGCTACCAGAGACTTTGGCCGGCGTGTGGTCTGCATCCTTGCGCCAATGGGGCGGTTAGCGTTAACCAACTACCTGATGCAGTCAATTTCGATGTTGCTGCTGCTAACGGGCGTGGGCTTTGGCCTAGCGGATCAGGGGCAATTTGTCGTAGCTTTGATCGCCCTCGGGATTTGGAGCGTGCAGCTCGGATTTAGCCACCTTTACCTGCGGCAATATCGGCAGGGTCCGGCCGAATATTGCTGGCGGCTTTACACATGTCGCACGCCGAGCGCAGATTGAGAAAATAAAAAGTCGCCCCTGCAAAATTCAAACTAGCCAGCAAATTTAGTGATTTCCCAACGCCAAGCGAACGGGCGATCATGGCGTCAAGACGCGCCTGAAAGAAATCTTGCGGTTGTCCGACCAGATTTGCCCTAGCAAAACCCGTGGAATTCACCGCATTATTGTGCATTAACGGCGAGCTTTAAACCACCAGAATATGCCAAAACACAAGTACCAGCGCAGCGTTTGGGGGTTTTGCAGGGACGATTGATTACTCCGTCGTCCCAGCTTAGTTTGGTCACTGGGCTGGGGCCCAAGCCTTCGTAACTCATTGATCTTACGGTAGACTGGATTCCCGCCCGGCGCAACCCTTGTGGTTGTTCACTGGAATGACGGCAAATTCGAGGTTTTTAGAAGTTTCCACCTTATACGGTCCGCTATCGCAGGCTAGACAACACGTACGCCTAGCAGCGGTAAGCTCATGATTGCGCCTTCCATCACCTCGCCAAGCGCCACTGGGCCGACGTTTTACGGCATACCGGAATAGATGATTTCATCTCCGAACAATTCTTTGACTTGAGAGAGCTGAGAGATTTGCTCGGGCACGGACCAAATCATCTGACGCAAATCCGCAATCTGTTCGATCTGGCCGTTCACCTTTAGCGAAATCGCACCTTTCGTGAAGTGTCCAGTAGTCGCCACTGGGTGTGGAGCGGCCCGATCAGCGCTGAGCGATCAAGACTTTTGCCGATTTCCCATGGCTTTCTTTAGTCGCCCATCGCACGCTGCAAATCGCGACGCGTTATGTCCAAATCGATCGCGTAACCGAACACTTGATCCAGCGCTTTTTCGATAGGGATATACTTGCCACCACTCTTGAGCGCCGCAACCAGCTAGATCTCGTAGTGATAGTTCTTGGTCAAGGACGGATAAGGATAGTCGGCCGTGGTGCCAGACGCGACGTATTGAATCTCGTCAGTCGGATTCTGGGAAAAGAACGGCGGCTCGCGTGTCGGATCACTGCCCATTTCACGGGCATGGGCAGCGTAGTTTCGCCCGACACAGTAAATCCGACGGACCGGAAAAACTTGGTTAACGCTAACTAACGGTATCGACGTTGTCGAAACCAAAAACGGCGTCTCCGTCCTCATGGTAATTGTGTCCCCCGTCGCACATCAAGCGAGTACGCCGACAGTCAAGGCGATACCAGCAGACAGCACTTGTCTACGATTGTTGTCCATAGCTCCGCTTTTGTTTGACCCTATTCTGCACACCGCGCACAAGATTTCCTTGATGCAGGTCGCTCCCATTTGGGCTGGCATCAGTGGAGTTTTCCCCGCGCAAGCCGCGCAACGGTATTGCAGAATTCTTCCGTCACGTTCGCCTTGAAGATCAACTCACGAACGCCGGCAGCCTCCGCCATCGCCTGTAGTTTTTCGTCAACGAACCCTGATGCGACCGCGATCGGCAGATCGCTGCGGATGTCCCGTGCCTCACGCGCAACGTCGAGCCCAGACATTCCCGGCATGTTGTAGTCGGTAATCAGTAGCGAAACCCCATACGGGTCATCTCTTAGCGCGTCTAGAGCGGAACGCTGGTCAGTAAACGCGCTCACACGAAAACCGCGGCGATCCAGCAAGCGTTTCACCAAATATACCAATGCTTCATCATCGTCGACGTAAATAATATGCGCGGCGATGGGTTCGACCGAGCCAGCGGCTACTGCGGCGTCTGCCCAGGTTGTGGTCACGTTTTCGGGCAGTATGTCAGTCGCCGGAAAGTAGATCGTAAACAACGTACCCTCACCAATTGCGCTAGTGACTGAGATAACCCCGCCGTGTCCCTTGACGATGCCGTGCACCACAGCCAGCCCCAGGCCGGTGCCTTCGTTGACCGCCTTGGTGGTAAAGAATGGCTCAAACAAATGCACCAGCGTTGCCTTCTCCATGCCAGCACCTGTGTCGGCAATCATCAGCCGGACAACCTTTCCCTCCGCCGCAGTCAATTCCTGCAATTGTGGTTCCGCATGAATGAGCGCTTCGTTGAGTTCAACGGTATCCAGCGAAATCGAAATCTCGCCTTTTTGTAGACCGATAGCCTGCATCGAATTTGTGGCCAGATTCATCACCACTTGTTGCAGCTGTGTCCTGTCACCCACAACCGGCGGCGCTGCCTCACAACGCACGTTCAACAAAATGTGTCCAGGTAGCGTCGAGCGCAATAGACGCTCCGACTCTTCAACAATGGTGGCAAGGTCAAGACTTTTGAGTACTATCGCCTGCCGCCGGCTGAATGACAGAATTTGCCCGACCAAGTCTCGCGCGCGGGTTCCAGCTTTCCGGATCTCTGCCAGGCTCTCCACCACATTCGAATCCAGTTTCTCCGAGTGCCGAGCGAGCTCAACGTTGCCCAGAATCGTCGCCAAGATATTGTTGAAGTCATGGGCGATGCCGCCGGCCAGTGTACCAATAGCCTCCATCTTTTGTGACTGGCGCAGCCTCTCTTCCAGCGCTTCTTGGGTCGCCTCTGCGCGCTTTTGTTCAGACAAATCAATATCGAGACAAAACAGCTCATACGCAAGACCGTCGCGCTTGGTCAGAGCATGGGATGAGTAAACCGGCACGAGCGAGCCGTCTTTGCGCAGCAGCTGCAATTCCTCGGGTGGTTCGACTTCTCCGGTTCGCGCCATCCTTTCAATGGCGGCCTCCACTTCAGTGCGCATTTCCGGGGGAATCACCAAGTCGAGCAGATTTTTGCCAATGGCTTCGGCCGCGCTATAGCCATACAGTCGTTCAGAGGCGCGGTTCCAGAACACAACCGTGCCGTCCATCTGATATGCCTGCACCGCAATACTGGATACATTTTCCATCAATAATCGGAAGCGCAGTTCACTCTCTGCCAACGCGCGCTCTGCTGCACGTTGTTCACTCAAATCGGTCACCACAGAAATAGCACCGACGTTCTCGCCGCGCACATACCTTGGCGAGGCCGTGATCAGCACATCCAGTATCTTGCCATCCGCACGTATTCGGCGAGACTCATACGTGCCTGAGAGCCCCGCGCGTCGGCTCACCAAATTTCGTCGAAGCTCCTCTCGATCCGCTTCAGGCACGAACTCCTCGATGTTCTTGCCAATCATCGACGCAGCTTCATGACCGAGCAGCGTTGCGTAGTATCCATTGACATATACCAACTGGCCATAGCCGTCGGAAACGGCCACCCCTTTACCCATTGAGCTGATGATGCTCTCGGCAAAATCACGCTGATCCTTGAGCTCTTGTTCCATGGAATTACGTTCTGTCAGGTCAGTGATCACCGCGATAGAACCGTTGTAGCGGCCGTCGGTGAAGCGCGGGGATGCCGTTACTGCAATCGATACAACACTGCCATCGCGCCGCACCAACCTGCTGAAATACGTATTACTCACCCCAGTCTGTCGTAATTTCGCCTGTTCTTTCAGCAAAGCACGCTCTTCCTTTGGAACGACGTCATTGAGAGTCATCCCAAAAATCTCTTGGGGATCCCACCCCAACAATAGACCATAAGCGGGATTGATGTATTCAAATCGCCCATCTCGATCAGTCACGCTGACACCCTGTCCCATGTTGCTCAGAATGTACTCGGCAAAGTCACGTTGCTGTTCCAATAAAGACTCGATACGCTTACGCTCGGTCAAATCAGAAACCACCGCAATAGAGCCTGCATATTCACCATTCTTGAATCGCGGAGTACCAGTGATGGACGCGTACACAAAACTTCCGTCTGGTCTGCAAAAACGCACTTCGTAGGTCGAACTTACTCCATCACGCCTGATTTTGGCCTGCTCGGCTTGGATTCCTCTGTCCGGCGGATAGGTGACGTCAGTCGGCGTTTTTCCGACAATATCACTCGCGTCGCAACCAACGATGGCAGCATATGCAGGATTACAATACTCAAAACGACCATCGGCACCGACGATAGTGAGCCCCTGTCCCATCGCCTCCAGTACGTAACTTGCAAAATCACGTTGGTCTTGGAGCTCGTTTTGCAGTCTATAGCTCTCCGTCAAATCCGTGATAACCGTGATGGCTCCTATGTATGCTCCGTCCACATATTGCGGCGTGCCATTAAGAGAAACCTTCACTGCACTGCCGTCGGCGCGAACCAGTCTGACAAAGTACTGCTCGACTTGCCCCTTCTGCCGATCTTTGCGATAACGTACATTCACTTCCCTATCTTCTGCGTAAACATAGTCATTCGACTGCTTGCCGATAAGATCCTGCGCATTGTGGCCGAGCAATTTCGCCAATGCCGGATTCACGAACTGAAAGGCCCCGCTCGCGTCGGTCACACTCAAGCCTTGGCCCATTGAGGCGATAACTTGACGATCAAAGTTGCGTTGCACCGCGTGCTCTGCCTCCAGATTCTTTCGATCAGTTATATCGCGAAAAGTCCCCACCAGTTTGACCGTAACGCCATCCACACGATGGGCAACCCCTTGAATGCGCGCCCAGATCGACCGTCCCTTAGCGGTAATCAAAGGTAGTTCAAGATCCCAACCTGTGCCATGCTCGACTGCTAACACGTGTGCTTTCTGCATTAACGCCAAAGATGCCGGGGGGTAAAACTTCTGCACGTCCTTGCTGGTTGCAGGTGAAACAGGGGGTTCAATTTCGAGGATCCTGAGTGTCTCGGCCGACCAAACCCGGGAATCTGTTGCAGGATACATTTCCCAACCACCGATTCTGGCGAGGCGGCTGGTTGTTTCAAGCGCCTCCTCTCGCAGCTTGAGCGCAGCGAGTTGGCGGTTGAACGCAGTAAAGAGTTCGCCTATCTCATTAGGCCGCCTAAGCGCCAACAGCTCAGCGCCACCTCCGATGGTTCCATCAAGTTGTCTTACGGCAATATGTACTGGTGCCAGCTCACGCCACACGACCAGCCACATGAGCCCCGCTGCCAACGTAGTGAGGAGCAATGCGGCAAGCAGTAAGCGGGCGCGGGTTTTTGCAATCGGCCCTTCAATTTCTGTCATTGGGATCGACGCAACCAAATGCCAACGAGCCGTCGGGACTAATTTGATAGACGCCAGAACCGCAACGCCCTGCAAGTTGACCAACACGCTCGACGCTTCGTCTTTCGCTGCGAAAGCGTCAACGGCGGGATTCACGCCAAGCTCGGTCAAAAACGCCATCACGCGCGACTTATCAGTTGCGCTGAGAATGCGCCGCGATTCTGGATCAACCATAAAGTAACCGCCTGTTTCACCAACACGGCTGGTCGTGAAGATATCGAGAAAATTCGGCAAGCCGAGATCTGTGGCCCCAATCAGCACACCGACGGTTTCACCGTCATTCGATTTGATGGGGACTGCCATGCCAAACACCGGCGTGCCGGACGGCTTACCGATAACGGGATTGGACACGACTGATTCCGCGCCAGCCATCACCTTGCGGAAGAAATCACGATCTCCATACTGGAGCCCGACGCGACCGAGTTCTGCTGGAACCGAAGCGATGGCGATTCCCGAACTGTCAACGACAAAACCGCCCCGATTGAAGAAGCGCGTCAACAGCTCGCGCTGTTCGAGTCGCGCTTGCAAACGCTTCGGATCGGACATCAGTTCTGCGATACCCCCAGCGGCCACGGATGTCAGCGCTTGCGTGCGGTCTTGTAAACGTTCGTCAAGCTGGGCAGCGATGAGTTTGATCATCGACAACTGCTGCTCACCGAACATACGTTCAGTATCGGCGCGCAGTAGTCTGCCAGAAAAAGTCGCCAGCAGAAGCACCACAGCAATAAGCATGGCCGTCGCGAACAGGGTCAAGCGAGCCTTTATCGACAGACGCTGCAACATCAGACGTACCTCAGGGGATCAAGACTTCGCGCCGCCGCAACTCGGCGCAACTGTTGGGCCAATGCGCCAAACTCCATCAGCGCTTTGTTGTACCCGAACCAATGTATCTTTTTAGCCAGTTAAAGTACTCCTTGTACCAAAGCCGAGAATTCTGCGGCTTCAAAATCCAATGATTTTCGTCCGGGAAGAACACCAACCGCGCCGGCACACCCAGCGTTTTCAGCGTGGAATAGTACGCCAATCCCTGCTGGTCCGGCACACGGTAGTCCAGCGCACCGTGCAGGACCAACGTCGGCGTTCTAGCGTACCGGACTTCTGTTATTGGATTCTGCTTGGCAAAAGTTACCGGGTCGTCCCAGTAGGTGGTCTTTAACGAGTGGTTGAACCAGTATCCCGCGTCACCGCCGTACATCGCGCGCCAGTCAAAGCAGCCCGCATGACATACGTAGGCCTTGTACCGATCACCTTTTTTCCCCGAATTTTTACCATTGCGCCCATTCATCCACGCAACCATCTTGCCGCCATAGCTGCCACCTGATGCGGCCAGACGTGTTGCGTCGATGTAACCTTGTTTCAACATGAAATCGGTACCGGCTTCAATGTCTGCATGCTCCTTGGTGCCGAAGCTGCCGTTGTTGGATTCGAGGAACTTGTTTCCCCAGCCGAGTGAGCCGTGATAATTCACACAAATCACCACGTAGCCCTGCGCGGCGAATACGTGATTGTTCCAACGAAAGTGAAAGTTGTCGCCCCAATTTGCATGGGGGCCGCCGTGAATAGAGTGCACCAGCGGCCACTTCTCCTTTGGGTCGAAGTTTGGCGGATAGACCGCCCACATCTGTACCTCTTCGCCGTTCCAGCCCTTGATAGTGAAATCACGGACCTCGCCGAGCTTAAAATGCGACATCAGCTCGGTATTGAACGACTCCAGCGCTGTATCACCTCCGTCTGCGCCGAACGTCTTCCCGAACACGCGAGGCGGCGACGACATGTTGTTGCGCACAAACACCATTGTTTCTGCACCGACATCAAAATCCGATACGGTTCCGCCCTGTGCAACGACACCCGGTCTTTTCTCATTCACGCTCCAACGCCAAACGGAAACGCGTGATTGGTCATCGGCCGTAAAAAACACCGATTTGCTGTCAGCCGCCCACTTGAGCGGGTGCTGCACCAATCGATCCCAACCCGTTTTGATCACAACGTTGCGTGATTTGCGGTCAAACAGCGCGAGTTTGTTGTCGTCATCCATCGAACGACCAATATTGTTGGCCAGTAACGCGATGGTGCTGCCATCGGGGCTGTAGCGCGGGTGATGCCAAGTGGTCTTGCCGCCCTTGAGCAGCACGCCGGTTTTCTGAGTCTTGGCGTCGATCTCAACGATGTCGTAGGCTTGGTCACCCAACTTATCAGTGTTGGGATTGAAGTTAAAAACTACGTGTTTCCCGTCGGGCGACACGTCGTAATCATGCTGATCCGTGTCGAATTGCGGCAGTTCAAACTTGGTTCCCGCGAACAAATCCACACACTTTCCTGAAACCAGATGCATCACATGAACATGCGGTACGCGGCCATCACTAAGCCAGTGATCCCAATGCCGGAATGCCGAATGCTCAACCACATGCGCCTTGACCTTGTCGTCGCGGCGCTGTTTCAGCCGCTTGGCCTGCTCTTTGTCCGACTGCAAATCCGGCCAGACCCAGGAGATAAAGGCGATCCGTTTGCTGTCCGCAAACCATTTGATGCCCGACACTCCAGTGCTGACGTTTGAAACACGCGTAGCCTCACCACCGTCCGGCGCAATCGTATACAACTGCGGCTCATCATCGCCGCTACGTTTGGCGACAAAGGCAATAGTCTTGCCATCTGGTGACCAGCTTGCCTGCCCGTCCTTTTCGCCGCATGCGGTAAGTCGGCGCGGTTCCCCACCAAAGGTGGAAAGCAACCAAAGGGAGGTCGCCGATTTATTGGCCTCCATATCGTAATCGGTAAGCGAACAGACCGCTTGGACGCCGTCGGGTGACAGGGAAAGTCCCGCAGGACGGCGAATTTTCCAGAGGTCTTCAGCGGTGATGATGGATTTTTTCATTGGGCAGTATCTTGTTGTGTTCTTGATGGGGTTCTGGCATCTCTGATCGGAAAAGGTAGAGATTCGCCTGCGACCAACTCTACGCTTCTCTATGGGCTTATCGCGGTAGTTTCTCATTTTGCCTTGCCTTTTCGGTCATGCGGAGGCATGCTGGAAACATGATTCAAGGTCTTGCAGTGCTACTGGTATTCCAATCACTCGGCGAATTGGCATCGCGCCTATTGCAGGGGGCAATGCCCGGCCCGGTGCTCGGGCTCATCCTCCTGCTTGTGTTTTTGGTATCGAAGAAAAGCATTTCGCCGTCAATTTCCGCGGCTGCCGATGGCCTTCTGGCGCACTTATCGATCTTCTTTATACCCGCAGCGGTCGGCGTAATGTTGTACGCCTCAACCTTGGCGGAGACGGGTGCCGCATGGGTGTTGGCGATATTGCTCAGCACCGTGGCGGCAATCACGACCACAGCGCTTGTGCTGCGCGCATTCTCCAAGCCAACGGCTGCGCCGACGCAGGGAAACGACGCTGGATGAGCCCTAACGCTTCCATGCCGACCGGACTGGAAAAGTTAGCCGAAATTTGGGTCTATCTTTCGGCGACGCCGTTGTTTGGCTTGACGCTGACACTTGTGGCCTATGTCATTGCCGACGCGGTCTATCAGCGCACCAACAAATTTCCGCTGGCCAACCCGGTGTTGATTTCTGTTGCACTCATTGTGGCGGTACTGACCGCCAGTGGCACAAGTTACCAAACGTACTTTCAGGGCGCGCAGTTTGTGCACTTTCTTCTCGGCACGGCAACCGTAGCACTTGCCATCCCGTTGGCGAGACTATGGAAAGAGTTGGCCTCACGCGCCCTGCCATTGTTAACCGCGATGTTTGCCGGTGCGACCGTGTCTGTCTTGGTGGCACTTGGTGTCGCCAAGTTGTTGGCAGCACCGACAACGATGATGGCGTCCCTGCTACCTAAATCGGTGACTGCGCCCATCGCGATGGGAATTGCGGAACAGATAGGCGGTTCCCCTACATTGGCCGCAGTGTTTGCCATCTCCACAGGCATTTTTGGTGCGCTCATTGCCACGCCGCTACTTAACGCACTCGGCATTCGTGATTGGGCGGTACGCGGCTTTGCGGTCGGCGTCGCCGCCCACGGCATCGGCACCGCACGAGCCTATTCGGTCCACCCGCGGGCCGGCGCTTATGCCAGCCTCGGTATGGGCCTGCATGCGTTGCTCGGTGCGTTGCTGTTGCCGTGGGTTGCGCGCTGGTTGATTTAGTGCGGCTTTAACCACAAGCAAAAGTCACCCATTGGCAGGCATGTTTCAGACCTTTATGTCTGAAAAACTCCGTCTCTATTTGCGTCTTGCTTTGCTAAACGTGATCATTTTGGCATCGAGCGCGATAACTCACGCACGTCAGCATCAATGTTTACTTTTGTCTCGACGTTGTTTTTGTCCTTAAAGGTCAATGTCAGCGGCACTTTTGATCCTGCGACCAACGGCGCCTCCAAGCCCATCAACATGATGTGATAGCCGCCGGGTTTGAGTTCGGTGACCTTACCAGGCACGACGTCGATCGCCTTAACTTCTCGCATCTTCATCACGCCGGCGTCCATTTTCATTTCGTGCACTTCGACATTCTTGATTAGTGTTGACGATGCCTTAACCAGCGCAAGCGGCTTCTCACTCGCGATGGTCATAAATGCGCCGGTTGCCTTTTGGCCCGGCACCGTACTGCGGGTCCAGGCGTTATCGATCGATATCTGAGCATTGGCGCTGCAAACAAATACGGCGGCAATTGCACAGGCGGCAAAACCCAACTTACTGGTGATGGAAAAGAACTTCATGGGTAGCTCCTTGGTTGGAAATGAAAAAAAGTGAATGAATCGTTTTGGCACTGACCTGATGGTTATGCGTTCCTCTGCGGATGCGCCGAACTATTGGTCGGTATGGTTGGCGCATTGCGTGGAGGCATACGTTCGCATTGGCAAAGGTCTTTCGCGTCTTGGGCAGTGGGATATCCGCCAGACGCATGCGCGGCGGCGTTAACGTCGCTTGCCAAATAGTTGGCTGTAGAAAAATAAAAGGCGTACGCAGCCGACAATGCGATGATCAGACTCCAAAGGACACGACGAATGATTCGATGAGTTTGGACAGACATGTTGGTTCCTTTCTCTTTCATAAAACGTCTTCTTAGGCCGATGGTGACTCAAGGTGGAACTTGCGCGAAACCCAACACAAACGACATATCTCTACGGCAAGTAAGGCGGCGAGGCTGACGCCGAACACCGGCATCACGTAACCTAGCGCTAAGGCAAGCACAACCATCCGCCGAGGCACCGCTCGAACATGCGCCCAGCCGATCGCTGGCGCGGCGAGTTTTCCCACAGGCCGACGCTTCCACCACATGACAAACCCCGACACGACCGAGGCAATCACTGCAAGCGCCGCGAAGATCAGCAGTGCTTGATTCCACCAGCCGAATTCACCGCGATGAAACGGGATACCGATGCCGGTCGCTTTCGCACCGAGCGGTAAATCCTCCCATCCGGACTGGTAGAGGATTGCACCGCTGTACTGGTCGACAATCAATTGCACGCGAGCGGTAGGCTGTCTGCGGTCTGAATTGGCGATACGCCACACGCCTGTCCCACCGCGCGGTGGCGTAAGCGCAAGCCGAATATCCGGTGCGACCCTGCGGCCGATCTCTAGCACCTGGGCGGCGTTCAGGGCAATTTGGTCTGAAGATGACCGTATTGATTGGAGTTTCTCCGGCGGCTTTGGTGAAGACTGCCCAGCGGCGTTCAACGCGGCGCGGAAATTTTCACCGGTGTATTTCGACCATGTCAGCCCTGTCACCAAAATGATCAACAGCATTGCACTCGCGGCAATGCCGATGACAGCGTGCCAGTCTCGCCAAGCGATCCGCGAAGCTCGTGCTCCGCTTTCGTTCATGCGCGGAACGAGTGCACGAACGCCCTGGCCACCCGCCGCTTGCGGCTTTGGCCACCACAAGTAGAGCCCGGTTGCCAACATCACCAACAACCAGCTCGCACCGAGTTCCATGATCCAGCGCCAGTTGTCGCCCTGCAACGCGGTTGAATGCAATTTCTCGGACCAATTGCGGAAGCGATCCATTTCCGCTTGTACACCGAGCACTTCAGCCGTGTACGGATTGACGTACACAATGGGATTCACGGTGGGTGCGGCAGCGCTACTCACCGCTGGTGCTGGGGTGTGATGGGCATGTTCGCCGCCGCTAGCAGTCACAGCCGTCGCCGGTTTAGCGGCATCCGCGCCGCGTCGTTTGCGCTCGCCAAACAAGATCTGCGTGCTTTGCTCTGGCTGACTGCCGACTATGACACTTCGAATCGGCAAATCAGGAACAGCATTGCGCGCTGCCGCAATCTGCGCGTCGAGGGGCTTGGCTCCGCCGCTGGGCACCACAGTATCGAGTTGGCGATACAGTACCCCCTCGATTTGCGGTGACAGCACATAGATCAAGCCCGTCACCGCCGCAAACAACACAATCGGCGCGGTGATCAACCCGGACCAAAAATGCAGGCGCCAGAAAAAGCGGTAGCGCGACGCGGCAGGCGCGTCTTGTAGAGGCACAGTTTTTTGTGCGCCTGCCGAATCGTTACTCGCAGCCACGCTTAAAACGTCCATTTCACATCACCAAACAGGGTGCGTTGCGGATACGGATGGAAGTTCCAGTACTGGTAGTTGGTTAGGTTGTCGATGCCGACGCTGAACGTCCATTGCTTATCGAGCTTGTAGACAGCGCGCAAGTCAATCACGGTGTACGGGCTCACGCCGGTATAGGCCTGACCGTTCGGGTCACCGTTGTCGAGCGCATTGAACTGCTTGCTTGCCGAGCGCACGCCAAACGTTGTTGAAAACTTCTCGTTCACACGCCACGTCGCCAACAACGTCGCGCGGTGGCGCGGCACACGAAGCTGCCAATTGCCCACGCTCGCCGGGAACTTATCGTTCTTCACGATCCGCGAGTCAGCGAAGGTATAGCTCGCCTGAAGATCGACACCGCGCCAGATGAGGTCATTTAATTGCAGCGATACCTCAACACCCTTGGTGCGAATTTTGTCGACGTTTTGAATGTTGGTGATGTTTGGGAACACCGATACGTTGGTTTGCGAATAAAGCGCATCCCGTGTGGACTCAAAAAAAGCCGTCGTGCGCCAGCTGCCGCTCGTAGCAATGCCGCGCAGGTCAGCGAGGTCCCGTTCAGCGGTCAACTCTGTCGTCCACGATTTCTCCGGCTTCAAATTCGGATCATTATTGACGATGGTGTTGGTCGAGATGGTCCCCTGATACAGCTCTGAGACGGTTGGGTATCGCACCGCATGCCCGATGGAGGCCTTTAGAATCCACTCGGGAGACACCAAGTAGGCCAGCGCAAATTTGGGCGACACGTTGGACTCGGAGCGGTTACCAAACGTTTGTGTTGTGGTGGCGTTAGAGAGCGCGCCATTGTTTGCCTTCCAAGACTCCGCGCGCAGGCCAACAGTGGTGCGCCAATCCTCGGCAAAGCGCCACGTGTCTTGCAGATAAAAACTTTGCAAGCTCGCGTCACCGCGGAACGCCGAGAATCGCGCGGTCGCGCTACCGCTAATCCAATCGGGCGTATCTGAGACCAAGGTGCGCAGTTTGTAGGCCTCGCGCTGGAAGCCAAAATCGACCAGATGCGCGCCGACCCGTGCTGCGTCCTGCGGGCCTGTCGTTCCCGGCCGCCAAATACCCTTCAGCGATAGAGTAGACCACCCCGTATCTTTACCATCAGTGATGCGGCCTGCACCGCCCGAAAACGACGCCGGTGCGGCAATGGTCGGTGCACGCGAAATGTCGCGGTTGTAGTCGTAGACGGAGCCAGCGACCTCCCAATCAAACTCGCCGCGCGTGTTCGACTTGACTGAGACGCTTTGCATCATGTGTTGCAGGTCCTGCCGTGATTGGGCGATTTCGGTTGCCGCAATGTTGTACTGACGTCCGGCGATGTTGACGTTGCCGCTGTACACCGGCTGACCTTGTGTATTGAACAAATAAGGCTGCACGTCTCGAACCGTGTCGTTGGTCCACATGCCGAATAGGTAGCTTGCGCGAATGGTTGGCGAAAAGTCATATGCCAGTTTCAGCTTCGAGTTATCTTGAATCGTGTTGGCGATGTTGGTTGCACCGCTAAGGAATTGATCGAGATTGCGGGGATTCTGACCGAATACCGCGCCGGTGACCGGTGTGCCAGCGGTACTGGTGGTGCCGGTCGACAACAATTTGGTGGAAAACACCAACGGCTGTCCCTTGTTGTCTAGTCGATTGAGCGATAGCCACCAAGAGAAATCGCCGTGGCGGTTGCCAAGGGTTGCACTCACCTGATTTCCGCGATAGGTGTCGTCCGTGTTGTACAACTTAAAACGTTGCGAGAACATGCTGAGCTTGACGCTGCCTTCAAACTTGTTCGGCATGCGTGTGATGTAGTCGACCACCGCACCAACCGAGTTACCCGAATATGCCGCGGAGAACGGGCCATAGAGCACGTCTACGCGCTCAATTTCCTCGGTTGCGACCAACCCCCAACGCGGAGTGAAGGCCGCACCGTTACCCAGAAGGTTGGAGAGCAATATGCCGTCGGCAAACACCAGTGAACGGGCGGAGTTTCCGGCACCCGATGCACGAGTGGATAACACCGCGTGGTCGAAGTCGCCGATATAGCGCTTGCGAACCAACAAGCTCGGGAAGTACTTGAGCGCATCCTGCGCGTCCGTCGCATTTATCTTCTCGGCGATTTCTTCAGCAGTAACGCCTTCCATGGTGGTCGGGATGTAACCCGGCAGCGACGATGGTCGTCCTGCCGTCACGGTGATACCGGCTAGCGATTTTGTTTGACTGCCAGCACTGGCAACATCTGCCGATTGTGCGTGCAGGAGCGGCACGTACGCGCCGCTAACTAAGCCGACAGCAAATGCCGCGGCACTGGGTTTCAGATTCATTTTCATTCCTAGCAAAGACGATTGACGCGCAGCATCCTTGAGACGCAAGCGCAATGCAGCCACTGGAGACGCAGTGGCGACTAAATCAAACTGCTAGAGAACCAGGGGGGCCGGTAGGCGGCGGAAAGAGATGTAGGGCGTCCGCAAAGACGAACGTGGAGGAAACAGCAATAAGCCCGGCATTCAGCGCAGGTATATCAAGGAGCATTGCCTGCGACGGCGGTGACGGCGGCGCGCTTGCTGCGGCACACACCGCACAGTCATGGCTGACTTTGACTCCCGGTTTTGATTTGCCGAAATCACCACCAGCGCCGACATCCACTTCGACGAGCTTAAAGCCTTGAGAAGTGCAAATCTCCACAAACGACTTGCCGGACTTCGCCATCATGGCGTGTGACACCGCTGGCGCGAAGGCGTGGAGCAATACGGCGACCATGGCGAGCATGGAGGCGAAACGCTTGCAGGTGTTTGAGCGACCCAACATGGGCGACATTCTAGTACAAAAATCATTGGCAGATGCCCCAGGGCGAGCCCTGCTTTTTCCAATATGCCAATGTCATTCATGCGACCGAATGGGAGTACAAAGCACCTGTGTATGTAAGAATGCAACCGCTGTCCACTTCAAATTCGACAACATGCCGAACTCAATCTGGTTCCACCGTCCCACCCTCGCACAACTCAATGCCCCGGCGCCGACGTTGGATCGTCATCTGGGTATCGAGTACATTGAGGTTGGTGAGGACTACTTAAAAGCGACCATGCCGGTCGACTACCGCACGCACCAACCGATGGGATTGTTACACGGTGGCGCTTCGGTCGCCCTCGCGGAGACAATGGGTAGTGCCGGTGCGTTTCTCTGCGTTGACTCCAGCGCCTTCAACGTCGTTGGACTAGAGATTAATGCGAATCACGTACGTGCAGTACGGTCGGGCTTGGTCACCGGAATCGCCAAACCAATCCACATGGGGCGCACCACGCAACTGTGGGAAATTCGCATTACCGACGAAGCGGACAAGCTCGTTTGTATATCGCGCCTCACGGTTGCGGTATTGCAAAAGACGCCGCGGTGACCCCAACGCCGTAAAATCGGGCCTCCACTCTTACCGCGGCACACGCTCAATCGAGACACGTGCCGCCCGCCATGCTGAATCGTCTGCTGAATCCCTATCGCGCGTTTTTGTCGTTACCGGACGTCCCGCGCACACTTGTCATCACGTTTTTGTCGCGCATGCCGGTGGGCATGCTCGGTTTTGC
>JBIIYQ010000120.1:0-8425 GCA_044346745.1 Usitatibacteraceae bacterium
TGGCGCATACCGGCGGTGTGGGCGCGATCTTTGACCTGCGCAAGGTCCCTTCGCTTGAGGCGGGCATGAGTCCCCGGGAGATTTGGTCGAACGAGTCGCAGGAGCGTTATGTCATCGCAATTGGGCCGGAATCGCTGGCGCAGTTTTCTGCGCTGTGTGCGCGGGAGCGTTGCCCTTTTGCCGTTGTGGGTCGCGCCGCAGACGATCAGATGCTTGTAGTTGAAGATCCCCACTTTGACAATTCCCCAGTGGCAATGGAAATGGATGTGTTGCTCGGCAAACCGCCAAAGATGCTTCGGGAGGTGCGCACGGTAGACCGGCAGATTGAGCCGTTTAAGACGGACGACATCTTGCTCGAAGACGCTGTTTATCGCGTTCTCCAGTTACCAACGGTCGCCGACAAGTCTTTCTTGATTACCATCGGTGATCGTTCGGTCGGCGGGTTAACCGTTCGTGATCAGTTTGTCGGTCGTTGGCAGGTCCCGGTTGCCGATTGTGCCGTTACCCTTATGGGTTTCAACACTGTCCGCGGTGAAGCAATGGCAATGGGAGAGAAAGCGCCGATTGCAGTCATCAACGCCCCGGCTTCCGGGCGCATGGCTGTTGGCGAAGCAATTACGAACATTGCCGCTGCGGATATTGACGACATATCCGGTATCAAACTCTCTGCGAATTGGATGGCTGCCGCCGGATTCCCCGGGGAAGACGCCGACCTTTTTGCGACGGTGGAAGCCGTCGGTATGGATTTGTGCCCGAAACTCGGTATTGGTATTCCGGTCGGCAAAGATTCACTTTCAATGCAAACATCGTGGCACGACGGCGACATAAAGAAACAAGTAGTGTCGCCAATCTCCCTCGTGGTTTCAGCGTTCGCGACCGTTACCGACGCAACCAAAACGTTAACCCCGGCTCTATCAGAGGTTGCCGACACAGAGCTCGTTTTAATTGATTTGGGAGCAGGCAAAAACCGGCTCGGAGGCTCTGCCCTAGCACAGGTCTTTTCCGCATTAGGGGGGGTTGCACCTGACGTCGATGACGCTGAGTTGCTGAAAAATTACTTCGCAGTTGTTCGCAAACTTGCCCGCGCGGGTTTGATACTCGCCTACCATGATCGGTCTGACGGCGGATTGTTAGCGACTGCGGTTGAGATGATGTTCGCTGCGCGTCGCGGCATCACCTTGTACCTCGATGAATTGACGTTCGCCGCGCGCGAGACGGATGTTGATGACTATGATTCAACGCCCGACACGCAAAGACTCGGCCTTAATTCGGGGGTGCTAAGCGCGCTGTTTGCCGAGGAGCTTGGGGCACTGGTGCAGATTCGGCGTTCCGATCGTGCTGTCGTGATGGCAGCATTTCGTGAACAGGGGTTGGGTGCAGTTACCCATGTCGTCGGGCACCCGAACGAGACAGATGAATTGCGAGTTATACGCACCGCCAAGCCGTTGGTTGTCGCCAGTCGGACCAACTTGCAGAAAGCATGGGGCAAAACCAGCTACATGATTCAAGCCTTGCGAGACAATCCAGCCACCAGTAGTGAAGAGTACGCTCGCATTGAAAATCTCAACGATACGGGGCTCTTTTCCCGACTCACGTTCGATGTACGCACTACATCTGCCCCGGACTCACAGTCGAAGGCGGGCCAGCCTAAGGTGGCTATTCTTCGGGAGCAGGGTGTTAACGGGCAAATTGAGATGGCCCATGCGTTTGTCAAGGCGGGGTTCCGCGCTATTGATGTGCATATGAGTGACATCATCGAGGGGCGTGTATCCCTGGCAGACTTTCGCGGTCTGGCCGCCTGTGGCGGGTTTTCGTATGGTGACGTGCTCGGTGCGGGAGAGGGGTGGGCCAAGTCGATTCTCTTCAACGCCAGAGCGCGTGAAGAGTTTGCCCGCTTCTTTGCGCGAACCGACTCGTTTGCCATCGGGGTTTGCAACGGCTGCCAAATGATGTCCAACCTGGCGGAGATTATTCCGGGCGCTGAAAACTGGCCGCATTTTGAGCGGAACCGCAGTGAACAATACGAAGCGCGCACCGTGATGTTGGAGATCCGGGAATCACCTTCGATTTTTTTCACCGGAATGGCGGGCTCGGTTATCCCGGTTCCTACCGCGCACGGCGAAGGTAGGGCGGTTTTTCGCGACCAAGCGCAGGCGGAAGCGGCGCGCTGGACTTGCGCGGCCCAGTTCGTTGACTACGCCGGCGTGGCGACGGAAAAATATCCAGCCAATCCGAACGGGTCGCCGCATGGAATGACTGCGTTCACAACGCCCGATGGGCGCTTCACGATAATGATGCCGCACCCTGAGCGGGCCGCACTCGCGGCGAACTTGTCGTGGCGGCCGGACGACTGGCGTTTGGTGGATGAAGCCGCGGGTACACCTGCACCAAGTCCATGGATGCGCATGTTTGAAAATGCGCGACGCTGGGTGGGTTAGCTAATTCTCGAACCTTCCGCCGTAGGCCGCGGCGTATTGATCTTCACCAAACTCAAAATGCGCGTCTGGGGACTCACCGAGGTAGGTCGTCTCCACCGTCACTTTGGTGTACCGATCCAAGCGCTGCCAAATCGCGTAGGTGAGTGCACGCGCCAAATCGGCCGGCCTCTCGCTGGCACGAATTTCGTGGTCGGCGATGAGAGTCAAAATGAGGGCGTCGCCAGAAACGGTGCCGACTGCAACACTTTCGACTTCCTCGGGTTTGGTCCACACGGCGGTATACGCTGCTACCACTTCAGGGACTTCTCGCGGTAGCAGTCGCGAAACCGATGCCTCCAGGCGATAGTAGTTGCCAGCTTTGGCGAATTGGACGCGGATCGGGGCGAGTGGTTGGGTCATGTCCCTAAATTACTTGAGTCAATCCGCGATTGCAATACTAGGCAAGCTCGCGGAATTGGTTTACATTGTGAATCCCGGTTTTGCTTCGCCATGTTAAGCGCTGTAGTCGCACACTTCGATCTGGCAACCCTAGGCTGCCCGCGTTACCGCAGAGCGAAGCCAAGGATTACGAAACAAAAAAGGCAGCCTAAGCTGCCTTTTTTATTGGGCGCAAGCGGATTACTTCTCTTCGACTTTTGCCTTTGAGCGCAGATCCTGCACGAGTCGTGCGATCGCTTCTTGTTGAGCGCGCTGACGGAAATTTTCCTTTACGTCGTCAAATTTTGGCGGCTTATTGTCGCGTGAATCGTCCAGGCGAATGACGTGCCAGCCAAATTGCGTTTTGATTGCGTTGGGTGTGGTCTGACCCTTCTGAAGCACGCGCAACGCGTTGCCGAACTCCGGCACGTAGCGTCCTGCAGGACCCCAATCCAAGTCACCACCGTTGTCTTTGGAGCCGGGGTCTTTGGATTTGTCTTTGGCCAGCTTTTCAAACGACTCACCACGACCAAGTTGAGCGATGATTGCCTTCGCTTCATCTTCGGTGTCTACCAGAACGTGGCGGGCTTTGTATTCCTTGTCTCCCATTTGCGCAATAAATGCGTCGTACATCGACTTCAGCTGTGCGTCGGTAACAGGATTTGCTTTCGAGTGATCTTCGAAGTAAGCGCGGATCAACACCGTCTGTGCAGCAATACGCATCTGCGCGGCGACCGCCGGGTCTTTGTCTAAGCCGCGCTTGGCGCCAGCCTGTGCGAGTACTTCGCGATTGATGAGTTCGTCACGAATTGCGGCGTTCATCTCTGGCGATGCGGCTTGGCCGGACGCTTCGCGTTCACGATTCATTGCGTCAAAAAATGCTTGCGGAATGATCACGCCATTCACGCTGACCTTGCCTTCGGCTTTTGGCGCAGCAGCTGCCTTCGCAGCCGGCTTTTCAGCTTTGGTTTGCGCCAGGGCGCTGCTGGTGAACGCCGGTACAGAAACGGCCAGAGCGATCGCAAGAGCGATGGTTTTCTTTGTTGGTAGCATTGCTTCTTCCTTCTTGTGAGTGGTACAAAAAATATTCCGAATCAAGCTGCTCGCGCATCGATCTTGAGGGCATGGATACGCGTTTTCATCAAATCGCCCAACAGTTGATAAATGATACGGTGTCGCGCGACCAGGGTTTTGCCAACGAACTGCGATGAAACAATTTGAATGTCGAAGTGTGTGCCATCCTGTGCGCCCGTTTTGGCGGCATGGTCGGCAGCACCTCGATGGCCAGCATGTGAAGCAGAATCATCCTCTACCGTCAGCAATGAAGGTTTGAGGGTGCTCAGTCTGGCGATGATGTCGTCTCGTGTGGATAACATCGTCAGGCAGGAAGTGTCTTCTTAAATGGCTTGACAGTCACGCGCGAAAAAACGTTCGCAAGGCAGTACGGATCTTCAGCCGCCCATGCGATGGCCGCCTCTCGCGTCGCAAATTCGGCGATGATCAACGAGCCGGTAAAGCCGGCGCTTCCAGGATCTTCGCTGTCGATGGCAGGGTGCGGGCCGGCAAGCGAAAGACGTCCTTCAGCCTGCAACTCCTTTAGTCGGGCGACGTGTGCAGGGCGGTTCGCTAGCCTGCGTTCGAGCGCGCCAGGTAACTCTTCACAGATAATCGCGTACAACATTAGACCTTGCCTTCTGCATTGACTTTGGTATCACCTGCAACCGGTGCGCCGGGCGCAGCGGGCTCATCGTCCGGTAGGTAGGGCATTAGCCAAAAAATCTGTAAGACTATGAACACGAAGAACAGGCCCATATCGCCAAAAGTCTTGAACAGGACCCAGGTGTCCGTCGACGTGTAATAGGCAAACCACACGTTGAGAACGGCGATGAACAACAAAAAAGCGATCCATGTGATCGACAGTTTCCGCCAGACGGTGTCGGGTGCGGTGATGGTGTTGTTGAAAATGAATGCAACTGGATTCTTCTTGAACCAGAACTGCGCGATGCCTATCGCGACGGCCATGGCCGTGAAGAGCACAGTAGGTTTCCACTTGATGAAAATTTCATTCTTAAAGACCACGGTGGCACCGCCGGCAATAACGATGATGGCCAAGCCGAGCCACATCATGGGCTCCACCTTTTTCTTTGTTAGCTTGAGATATCCGACTTGCGCGAGGGAAGCTGCGATTGCCACCAGCGTCGCGGTGTAGATATCAAAAGCTTTGTAGGCCACAAAAAACAGAATGACCGGAAAAAAATCGAACAGAAATTTCATTGAATACGCTGGACCCGCATTGGTACTAGAGGGGTATTGGCCCGTTGAGGCTCGGTAGAAACATTAACTGACTAGTATCTCATGATTGACCAATTGCTTGGCGGGGAGGGCTAGTGAATCGGTGCCCACCGTCGGCACTGTTCGGCGATTGCCTCCCGCAACTCAGCCGGAAATCCATGGCCGGAGGCTGTCGCCAGCGCATCCGTGTAAAAGTGGTAACGTTCGTCGGGGAGTGATTCGTTGAGTTTTGCGAACGCAAATTTCATCAGTTCGAGGTCACCCGTCCGGATCCCTGTGATGGCAAAGTTAACGTTCAGTAGTCTCCAGGGTCGATCAGGATTGGAGCGTTCCAAATCGCTCGAAAGTTGGGCGGCAAAGTGGGTGATTGCGCCTTGCATCATCGCGTAGACAGCAGCCGTCTCCTGCTGGCTCGAGGCGGAATTCGCCCGCCTGGCGAGTGCATTTACCGCCGGCTCACAGTTGGAGATGGTGATATCGTGTCGCATGGCCCAAAGTAGTAAGTTCAACGTCAGTCCGTCTAGGTCCGCAGCCAGACTAGTGTCAGGCGCGCGTGCGACTGGGCTCTCCAGTTCCGCAATTGCTACGAATCCGGCGTTCGTGGCCGAATCGATATCGGATAACGGCAGCGCTCCATCCGAGCCGTAGGTGGTGTCCAATCGCTGAATTACGTCAAGGAGTTCACCGATAGCGCTCAATGATTGCTGCTGGCTTGGTGTTAGCAGCCCCACGGTGCCCAACGATAAGCGTGAAAAACGTTCTGCTGCTGCATGGTGGGATGATTCGGCGTCGGCAGTATCGAGTGCGGTGCCTTTTAGGATAAGTCGTATTGGTTTGATTTCAGTCATAGAATATTCACCTTGGAGCGACATTATGGGATTCGGTTCCACTACCGCTGCACCGACGCTCTAAAAATCGCATTACTCGAAAGATGCATTTGATACAGCTTAGCCAACTAAATTTTGATCTGCACAACCACACCAGCGCTTCCGACGGACTTTTGTCGGCTGACGAGCTTGTGCGCATGGCTCACCAAAACGGTTGTGATGCGGTCGCCATCACTGACCACGATACGGTGACAAACATCGCGGCGGGCCAAGCAAGTGCGGCCGCCGTTGGACTTCGATTTATCAGCGGTGTGGAAATCTCGGTATCGTGGGTGGCAGTTGATGACATCGACAGTCCGCTAACAACTATCCACATCGTCGGATTGAATATCGATGCCACAAATGAGACTCTGCTGGCAGGCCTACAAAGCGTCCGGAGCGGTCGCATCATACGCGGGCGGGAGATCGCAAAGCAACTAGTGGAAGCGGGGCTGTCGGATATTTTTGACGACGCCTACGCGTTTGCCGAGAACAAAGAGATGTTGGGTCGAACCCACTTCGCGCGAGCCTTGGTGGCCCGTGGCATCGTGCCGGATATCGGTTCTGCGTTCAAACGCTTTTTGACCCAGGGGAACCCGGGTTACATTCCACACCGCTGGGCGAGTCTCGCCGATGCGGTGGCTTGGATTCGCGCGGCGGGTGGCATCGCCGTGATCGCGCATCCAGCTCGTTACAAACTCTCTAGCGTAGAATTTGACGCGTTGTTTGATGAGTTCAAAGCCCTCGGCGGGCAAGGGGTTGAGGTTGTGACCGGGAGCCACGCGCCGAATGAATACGCTGCGGCAGGTGCCCGCTGCAAAGCGTTCGGGCTGTATGCCTCGCGCGGCGCTGATTTTCATGGTTTGGCTGAAACGCCCGTTCAACCCGGGAAGATGGCACTGTTGAGTGATGTGGATCGTGATTTGGTTCCTGTCTGGCAGCTTTTCCATTGATGCACACACGCTGCTAATTGAGGCACCCGACTCTTGCACCGCCAGATCCTCTAGATACGTGACATGAGTCAGTTTTTTGTTTTGCATCCGACGCACCCCGAAACGCGCCTTATCAAGCGTGCGGTCGAGATCGTCAGGCAGGGTGGTTTGATCGCGTATCCGACAGACTCCTGTTACGCCCTTGGTTGCCATATTGGCGATAAAACTGCCATGGAGCGGATTCGAAGAATACGGGGAGTCGATGAGCGTCACCAGTTCACACTAGTGTGTCGGGATCTGTCAGAGATCGGTACTTACGCAAAGGTGGACAACTCGCAGTACCGCTTGCTGAAGGCGCACACACCGGGCGCCTACACGTTTATCCTTAAGGCGACTCGTGAGTTGCCGCGACGGCTCGCACACCCCAAGCGGGCCACTATCGGGGTTCGTGTGCCCGATCATGTTGTTGCTAGCGCCCTACTTGCGGAATTGGGCGAGCCGATTCTTTCGTCAACGTTGGTGCTACCCGAGGCCTCTGAGCCTCTCAACGACGCGGAAGCGATCCGCGAAGCGCTGGAGCACCAGCTCGATGTCATACTCGACGGCGGTGCTTGCGGAATCGAACCCACGAGTATCATCGACCTCTCTCAAGATGTCCCCTCATTGGTTCGACGCGGTAAGGGTGATGTGTCCATGTTCGGTTTCGATGTGTGAAGCTGGGAGGCTGATTTTGTTTTGTATTGCTTGCTGACCGAAGAATGGATATCGAGATCATCCAAAAGATTACGGTGTACGCCATACCGCTCATCTTTGCCATCACCTTGCACGAGGCTGCGCATGCGTTTGCCGCCCGCTATTTTGGCGACTCCACCGCATACATGCTGGGGAGAATGACGCTCAACCCCATAAAGCATATTGATCCAGTTTGGACTATCGTCGTCCCACTTGTTACCCTGCTTGTCTCCCCCTTTGTATTTGGTGCAGCCAAGCCCGTGCCGGTCAACTTCGGCGCTTTGCGAAGACCCAAACAGGACATGATTTGGGTCGCCGCCGCCGGCCCTGCCGCCAACCTGTTGATGATGCTGATGTGGGCGCTAGTGGGCAAGATTGCGTTGATTTTTGCCGCCTCGGAGGCGGTCGTATTCATCATCCTGGTGGCGAAGGCGGGGATCTTTGTGAACGCCATTTTGATGGTGTTTAACTTGTTTCCACTTTTGCCGCTTGACGGCGGACGAATCCTTGCCGGGCTCCTGCCGGGTCGCGCATCCTACTTTTTTGCTAAATCCGAGCCGTATGGCATGTTCATTCTTGTTGCCTTGATTCTGACCGGAGTAATGGGGGCGTTTCTTTGGCCTCTGGTTGACTTCTCGATGAACGCGGTATACTCCTTACTTGACCTTAGGTGAAGTCTGGCGTAAGCAGCCATACATTGTGTTGTCCCGCTAGCAGTTCCGCCTCCCGGCGTTGAGACACTGGACAG
>JBIIYQ010000121.1:0-8348 GCA_044346745.1 Usitatibacteraceae bacterium
AGCTATCGGCTAAAAGAAGCCGCCGCCCGCATTGCACAAAACCCGTCCGTCAACTAATAATCAACGCGTCCTGCCCGGGGGAATTTGGGCGGCCATAAGTGGGGGAATTTGAAGTGGCCATCGGGGGACACGCAAACCATGCACCCATTTTTCGTCTTTATTCTCATCCTCCTTGCAATCGTCACGTTTTCTGTTTGGCGCAAGTGGCGTGCGCTCAAACGCGCCGCGCACATCCGCACTTACACACTCCCCGCCGGCCTCTACAGCAAGCTGCAGAAACACTACCCCGAGCTCAGCTTCAAGGATTGCCAACTGGTCGCCAAAGGGCTGCGGCAGTTTTTTCTCGCCTACCTCACGGGCGGACAAAAGCCAGTCTCGATGCCATCACAAGTGGTGGACGCGCTGTGGCACGAATTCATTTTGTATACCAAGCATTACCAAGCGTTTTGCAAAGACGCCTTTGGCAGCTTTATGCATCACACGCCTGCTGTGGTGATGGGCAGCGACCAATCGGCCAACCTCGGACTCAAACGTTGCTTTTACTACGCGTGCCGGGATGAAAACATCAACCCCAACAAACCGTTGAGCTTGCCACTGCTGTTTGCGATTGACGCCAAACTCAATATCCCGAATGGCTTTCGGTATGTCGCTGATTGCAACAGCGTGCGACGGCAAGGCGATGCCGCGATGGTCGGCGCCGGTGTTGTGTATTGCGGTGGCGACTTCGCAACCTCTACCGTTGGCGGCGGCGATGGCTTCAGCGATGTAAGTGGTGACGGCGGCAGCAGTGACGGTGGTGGCGGAGATGGCGGCGGCTGCGGTGGCGGGTGCGGGAGTTAGTTCGCGTAAAAGGGGCCAGGCTCGTATTTTCTGATCGACGCCAAAAAAATCGACCCTTACCCCTTTGAGTCACTGGTCCATGATTGGCGATTTTTTGGTTGTAACACCGCCTGACATCAAGTTCTTATGCTCGATTGCTCTACCTCGGATCAGCATCGTCGACATAGTCCTTGACGCTTACTTTGATCATGTAGTGATCGGATAAGAACCGGTCATGCTGCGTCAGGTCCGACGAGCGAAGCACGTATTGGCGACTGTACTTGAACTCTGGTCGGCCGTCTGCGACGAATATCCGATCAAAAGGTGACTCGCCGTAGTCCTTGCTCCAGTACGTTGCGGCATCGTTGTTGTTCAAATCAACGAAACCTCTACGAACAAACGTCTCAATGGCTGCCTCGTCATTTCGCAGCACGTTGGTGTCCCCAAGTAGCATTATGCTCGGGTCGATGTTGGGTCTAATGGCATCAAGTGCATCGCAAAGCGTCTCGGCCTCCTTCGCTCTGACCTGGCGGTTCTTCGTCACTCCGCCATAGTTGGACTTCATGTGCAGAGGCACTAACGATAGCGTGCGCGTCTCAGGCTGCTTTATCCACTCGCCCGTGGTAGAGCGCCTCCACGTATCGATAGCCGTCGTAAACGTCAAAAGGTGCGGCTTACGATCCCAGAGGTTGAGTCCGTCGGCGCTGTGCAGTACATCCAGTTCGCGATCACCACTCAGTGTCAGCCTCTTGGTATTCCACATCACAGCGCAGAGCTGCGATTGGTCTCCTGACTGCCGATTGGCTAGGATGAGATACTTCCATGGAACGTCCAGGTGCTCTTCCAATAGAAAGCATACGATATCCAAATCTGAGTTGCGCCTTTCTGAATGCGCGCGGCTTTGGATGACCGGCTGATTGTCGAACAGGCGAACCTCCTCGTCTGTAGGCGTGACGTATACCTCCTGTAGTGCAATCAGATCTATTCCAGCCATCTCGATGTGATCAGCGAGCGCGTACGCGCTTTGTCTGCGCTGGGCTCTCGGGTGACCTGAAAGATGCTCAATGTTCCAACTGGCAACCTGCAAAAAGCTCATAGCATTTCTCCTTTCGTTGTTTATCCTTCGGGACTTGAAACCACTTGTTTCGAAAAGCTCAGCCGCGCAACTTCATTAGTGCATCGGGAACAAAAGGGGGGCAGGCTCGTATTTTCTGAGTAAACGAAAAATAATCGACCCTGGCCCTTTTGATTTCCCCTCCCCCAAGAGTAGCGGCATCAAACGGGTCAGGTGCACATTTTCTGCAACGCCACACAGCATCGCGCCAGATTCATTTGTCCACCCCGCTTTTTATCCATTTCCTTACTTGTACCAACGCGGTATCAACGAGTATTGAAGGGGTCAGGCTCGCATTTTCTGATCGACGCCAAAACAATCGACCCTGGCCCCTTTTATTACTTCTTTTGTTACTTTTATTACCCTATGTCTGAAAAATTGTCTGTGACGCCCGTAAGCGCACCTATGATTTGATCGGCGCTAGGCTTTTGGGAATTGCGTTGGTGTCGCAAGCCCGTGTGTAACACCGCCGACAACAAGGTAGACGGCTGCGCTGATGAAAAACAGCACTGTCTGCAGAATCTTGAATACCGTCGGAACGCCATCAGGTTGTTCGGCACCATGTATCAAGAATACGAGACACAGGAGTGATGGCACGAGCCCCAGCACCATGATTGCCACAGCGAACAGAACTACTTCTCCTACTCTTACGGGCTTGTGCGGTTTAATCATGGCAGCAAGCAACCGTACGAGGGACTGTCCAAACAGAATTGCAGCACCGAATGCCCACTCGGGCTTTGCGAAAACCTTTAGTGGCTGGTTGATGTAAAGCATAACCAGAAACACGACGATGATGGGTAGAAGTGACATAGTCAGTTCTATCCATGCCTCAGCCAGCTCAGGCGTGCTTCGCCCATTTCCGTTTTTCCTAGTAGCCATTGATCCAGTCCTCTTCGTCTTTCTGAACAACAAACGGCATCACGGTAATCGGTCGATCCGGAGTGACCGGGTTGAGCTTGGAGAAAAACATTGGGTGTAGAACGCACTCGTCGCGGTGCGAAATCTGCATCGAAGTTCGCTGGGCATACTCGAATTCTGCATTTACGTGCCCTGATTCTGACTTTTGAACCACACGCCCTACTACTCCTAGCTGTACTACTAATTTTGCGAATGCACTTGGGCTATAGCCTCCGTGCTTCCAAAACGGCGCCGACTCGGGAGCACGTTTGTCAAGCTCGCTCCCGGGAAAAAGAAGCGGCATCCGACTCAACGCTTGGACAATGCCTTCTACGCCGGGGTGAATCAACTGATAAGAGTTCACTATCTCAGTAGCGAGGTTACTTTCCCCTTCCCTAACCCCGTCCACGATATCTTCGGGACTCATTCTAGGGAAACTGCCCGAACAAATAGATCTCGCTGCTATGTAATTGCAGATCTCAATGAGTTGCCTTGGCCGCATCTGAGTGTGCCGAAGGATGTATGAAAAAGTATGTTCATCTGTACCTCGGCGATTGCAAATATCCTTGCCAAAATATGGGCTCCATGCCTTCAGAAGTACGTCTCTTGGATTGTCCCAATCAATGGGTCCGAGCGATTCCGGTAACAACAGACCGTGGTGCTTTAGAAAGGTGTGGTAACGCCAAGCGATAAGCCTCAGCAAATCCTTTGCCCGCCAGAGCATGTGAACCGGATGCTTAACGCTCTTTAGCGGGTTCTGTAGCACGACTTCCATCAGATGGGGAAAGATCTCACCGGAGATGAACGCTTTCACATGAATCCCTGACTTAGAGTATCCGCCGTTGAAGGCCGCCGCTGCTTCGACCAGCCCTGCGATAGCGTTCATCAGACCAGCATCCGCGATGTCATATTTTTCTAGCGTGTCGATCGCCACGAAAATTGGCTGCTTCTTTGCCCACTGCAGCACAGCACTTTGCGCGGCCTTGAACTCCTCTGCAGTCAAAAAATCAGATAGCTTTCTCTGCTCACCAGTCAGCGAGTCACCGCTGAAATGACCGAGTAGCCATGCAATCGCCCTGTTCAAAAAACCGGCATGCGTGTAGTTTTTGAGATCTTCGCAAGGAACACATGCTCTCGAGATTGCATCATCACCCTCTCTTCTGTTCTCAAAGATTAGACACCAGATCAGGTATACCCAAATATCCCTCGCGTTGCTCACCGCCAACTCCGGCGAGCTTAGCGACCGCGCCCCGATTTGGGTGAGCACGTTCAGGTATTCGCGAGGCTCGTCAACGTCAATTACTAACGGATTATGGTAAGTCGTCTGAAATGAAAAATACTGCGATAGCGCAGTTTTCCCCGCCCCTCTTCGGCCGACAATGAGATACGCTTTGGGCGTGAGCGCTGCAACATTTAGCGGAGTATGGCCGAAGTAAAGCGACTTGTAGTCGGCACCAAGCTCTTTGAGCTCCGACTCACAATCCGCTTGACCGAACGGGTCAGCGTCAGAATTCATTCATGCCCCTGCGCTTAAAAGACTTGAAGGACCTAAACGGGAAGGCTCGCATTTTCTGCCACACGGAATAGCGTCTCGCAAGACTCATTTGCCCACCCCGTCTTTTATCCACCGCCCTACCTCCTTCAACTGCTTCGGCGGCCCATCCGGCACGCAATGCTGCAGATACCCCAACGCTGGCAATCGCGCATTAATCTGGTTGCACAAATCCTTCGTCGTTTTGATCTTCGCCCGCTTCGCATCGCGCAGCACTTGTGACAGCGCATACGTGAATGCGCCATACGAATGCCCACCGCCGTGGCGGTATTCGTGCGCTAACTCCGTTGCTTTGCAGGCCATGAGCACGACGGGCATATACGGCCCGTAATGGCCGAAGGCTTTACCCACGCCTTTGAGATGCTCGGGCCGCAAACTCACACCACGCCCGAGCTGCCGCATCGGTGCACTTGGGTCCAGGTTGCTCACGCCTTTTGATGCCTTTGGTCCGGCCTTCATGAAGTCACGCGGCACCCACATCTGCCATTCGGTGTCCCATTTCAATTGCCGGTGCGCGATGTCATCTGGCGGCGAAATGCTCCGCACTTTCAGCGCTGCGCCACGCGAGAGTCCGCCGGAATGGCAGCAATCGAAAATCGCGACCATGTGTGCGTCATACGGCAAGTTGCCGTATTGCATCGCCAACCATTTATCGCTAATGGCTTTGGCCGGTGACCAATCAAAATCGTGCGGCACTAAGGCTTCGACGATCTGCTCTGGCTTGCCGCTGGAGCCATACTGCGGCATCTGCACACCGTGGCCCGAGAAATACAGAATGCGCACATCTCCGGCTTGGGTGTCCGATAGCAGCCATTGAATACGCTGCTGAATCGCCGCCGTGGTCGCGCGGTCATCCACCACCATCCGAATGTCGTCGGCATCAAACCCCTGCTCTTGCAGTAACGCACTCATGAGGTAGACGTCATTCACGCAACCGGCGAGTGTCATCCCGGGTGCGGCGTATTCATTTATGCCAACCAGCAGCGCGCGACGATTGGGCTTGCGCGTTTTGTTAGCGCCTTTCACTTTCGCCGATGCCCCAGCGGCGTGCATCTGTATGCTGCCTGCGAGTACTTCCACGCTTGCGAAGCTGATGTCTCTTGTTCCCGCTCCGCCGGCTATCGCGCGCCAAACTTCTTGTGCTGCAGCGTGTTTGAAATACTCCGTTGCGTCATGATTAATGAACGCCTCGTGAAACGGTGTTTCGACTTGCACGAAGCGGCTATCGACAAACGGTAGCCGTTCCCAAGCAAACACTCGGTCATTGGGGTTGTAGAGCGCATACCAACGTTTGAGTGACTTGGGAAATGGCAAGTAGCCATCAAAGGTTTGACGCAATGTCGGGTGGGCAATCTGGCAGCCGCAAGTAAGCAACGTGATATTGCTGCCCGCTCCAGCATTCGCCACACGGCTGAAATAGTCGTAACAAATCAGTGTGCCCAAGCTATGCGCAACGATCACATCCGGTTGTACCGCGGCGATTCTTGCAGCGAGACGATCCCGCAGTGTCTCGCGCAGATCATCAAACGCCGCCCACTTGATCACCATCTCCGCAGTCGAATCAGGCAAGCCGATTGCGCGTTCCCTAGCTGGCTGACCATCGTCGGCGTGCTCCCACCAACTGGCTGCGAGGTCTCTCATTGTACCGATTGCCGTCCACCAGTTGAGGTGGCGCGCTTTGAACAGCGCGTCGTAGTCGAGCTTGTCGAAGGTGACGTTCGCACCAACTAGGCGAGATTCGATCAGCGGCTGCCACTTCTTCTCGAACTCGGCATCCTCTTGGTAGCCCACGCCATGAACGAGCAGCACTTTCATGGCTTGCCCGCCATTGACGAGTACAAGTTCGCCAAGCTCGCACATCTCAGTCCCTTTGCGCTGCCGCGTAATTTGCATCCGTATGCCAACACGTGCGGAGCTGAGACGCTGGCTGACGCATGCGAACCTGTCAGTCGGCGCGTGTTCCCCCAAGCGAGATCGATGAATGCGGTAGCCGTTCTGCGCACTGAAGTCCCCATTGAGATTGGGCGAATTGGTTGGGCAATGCTTAAACCTAGTGAATAAATCGCAACTGTGATTTAGTTTTTACTAACACTTTTCGAAAGTCAACTACCTGAGCAGGTAGGGAAATACTCACCATCGTGAGTAACTTTTTCACCCAAAATTTGTCCTCGAATAAAACTCAGCTTTCGTGCCCAACACATTGATTTATTGCGTTAGTTTCCTTCAATACTGGGTCGGCGGCAGCAGACTTACTGCACTGAAACACAACCAAGGCAAGGCGTGATCGCCGTTCTGAAGCAAGTCGGACCGCTGTAACAAAACCTTCACTTTCAAATTTTTGCAACCACTCAGTTTCGGCTCCGCGCAACTCCTGCGGTTGTGCGACTGGGACACACGCCAATGCGAGTGCTAATCCCCTGAGCCTACAATGGTCGGATGACCAGCCCGCCTGTTCCGCCCGCCTCACACGAGCCACCACAGCCCTCTCCTGCTGCCAAAATACCCGCTAGCATCTACGTGATCGGGCTGGTGAGCATGCTCAACGACATCGCCACCGAGATGGTGACGCCGATCATCCCCATCCTGCTCGCCACCACATTGGCCAGCGGCCCGATTGTGCTCGGGTTGGTGGAGGGGCTCGCCAACGCGGTCGCTTGTATCGTGCAGATTTACGCGGGGCGGTTATCAGATGCACGCGGCGGGCGGCGCAAACCATTGGCCGTCACCGGTTATTTGGTGTCGAACGTGATGCGACCGATATTGGGCTTCGCCACGGCATGGTGGCATGTGGTGTTGATTCGCTCGCTAGATCGTGTCGGCAAGGGCATTCGTAATGCACCGCGTGACGCCTTGATTGTTGATCTCTCGCCAGTCGCGATGCGCGGGCGGGCTTTTGGTATTCACCGTGCGTTTGACAATCTCGGTGCGGTCGGTGGCGCGCTGCTCGGCGCATTGATCATCACCGCGCTGACGACTGACCTGAAGAGTGTGCTGATGATCTCGGCCATCCCCGGCCTTCTGTGTGTGGCGCTGTTTGCATTTGGCGTCCGCGAAAAGCGCAAAACGGTGGAGCCTAAGCCGATGGTCTACGCGCTCCATTGGCGCGATGTGCCCCCTGCAGCACGCGGCTACCTCGTTGCCGTGATGATGTTTACCTTTGCACGCACAGCGGAACTTTTCATCGTGCTGCGGGCGCACGAACTGGGCGCTTCCAGAGTCCACGCATTGCTGCTGTGGAGAGCGCTGAATTTCATCAAGATCTTTGGCAACTACGCGGCTGGCGCGTTTGCCGATCGATACGGTCGCACGACGCTGCTGCGGTTCGGCTGGTTATTGCACAGCGTCGCGATGTTGGGATTTGTTTTCGTCTCGACGTTGCCAGCCTTGTGGATTGCGGCACTCTTTTTTGGTTTTGCCATGTCGATCAGCGAAGGAGTCGAGCGCGCCGTGATCGGTGACCTAGCCGATGAAAATGCGCGGGGCGCATTGTATGGCTGGTATTACGCGCTAGTCGGTATTGCTTCCGTCCCGGCGGGACTGCTGCTCGGTACGTTGTGGCAGGTGTGGGGTTCACACGTAGCGTATGGTTTTGCCGGCGTGGCAGGGTTTGTTGCCACGCGATTTTTGGTGATGCAGGTGCCGAAACGCGTTTAGTCTGAGGTTCTCGCTAAGCAGCAGAATGGCAGACGACGCAGAGCTTGTTACCGTCCGGGTCACGGAAGTACGCGCCGTAATAGTTGGCGTGATATTGCGGACGTAACCTCGGCGGCCCTTCACAAACGCCGCCTTCTGCGAGTGCAAACGCATAAACGCCATGCACGAGTGCGCGAGTGTAGGCAGCAAAGGCAATCATCTGCCCGTTACCCGCCTGGTGAGTGTGGCCATCAAACGGATGACCGATTACAAACAATGGCCGCGCCCCACCTTCACCATCCCAACCGGCCCAGGGGTTTACCGGGTCGTAAA
>JBIIYQ010000122.1:0-8235 GCA_044346745.1 Usitatibacteraceae bacterium
GAGGATATCGCCGCTCTGGATAAATACGTCGTCGCCGGAGAAAAGAAATGATTCGCAAAGAACTCTGGTTTGGTTTCATCTTGATGGCGATCATTCTGACGACGGTCGCCGTGTTGATGCCGTGGTCAAACATGACCAACGGTCATCTGGGCTTGTTGATGCTGGGATTGGTTGTGGTGGCCATCATGCTG
Source organism: Usitatibacteraceae bacterium (assembly GCA_044346745.1). Lineage (GTDB taxonomy): Bacteria > Pseudomonadota > Gammaproteobacteria > Burkholderiales > Usitatibacteraceae > UKL13-2. The sequence continues at coordinate 192 of JBIIYQ010000122.1, forward strand.
GGCTTCCCCACTGCATTCACGCTGATGGGCATGGGCATGATGTTCGCCTTCTTCGCTTACTTCTCACGCAGTGACGGTCATGCTGAACGTGCATTGCAGCAAACACTAGACTTGATGGTGCAAAGCACGTTTGGGGTGATGCGTAACGATGTGTTGATTTCGATCCCGCTATTTGTATTTATGGGTTACTTGGTCGAACGCGCAAACCTCATCAGCAAACTGTTTAAGTCGCTGCACCTCGCATTGGCGCGTGTGCCGAGCTCGTTGGCAGTCGCGACCCTCGTTACTTGCGCAATTTTTGCGACGGCGACCGGTATCGTCGGTGCGGTGGTGACCTTGATGGGCTTGCTCGCGCTGCCAGCGATGCTTCGTGCTGGATACGATGTACGCTTATCCGCTGGTGTCATTACCGCCGGTGGCTGTCTCGGTATTTTGATCCCACCTTCCGTGTTGCTCATTGTGTACGGTGCCACGGCGGGTGTTTCCGTGCCGAAGCTCTACGCGGGGGCGTTTTTCCCCGGCATCATGCTGGCGCTTCTCTACATTGGCTACGTGATGATTATCGGTAAATGGAAGCCGCATTTGGCACCGCCACTTGCCGCTGCGGATCGGGTGATTACGCTGCCGCCCGCCAACCAGCAAGTTAATGACCGCTTTGGCGCGCGCGCGCTGCCGTCGCTGTTACAAGCGCTCAAGGGTGAACGCAACGCAGACGTTTCAACGAAGGTACTGCTCAAGCAGCTCGGTGTTGCGCTTGCACCGTTGCTGGTGTTTGTTGTCATCATGGGCTTGACTTGGAACGCGCTCACCCGGCCCGATGAAGTGCAAGATTTTTCCGGGCTGCAAGAGATGGGGACCTCGGTCGGGGCCACCGAGGCGGCGCCTGGTGGACTGGCAGAGCCGCCCGGTAGCAGCGACCTCAAAGAGCCACCGCCCAGCGGCTTGCAGGAGCCACCAGGGACGGAGCCCGCTAAAGCAGGGGCGGCCGATGCGGCCAAATCCGTGACGCCGAGCGGAACGGCTGAAGTGCCGGCAAAACCAGCGCACGCGGAATTAAAGCGTGACCCGACACCGCCCGCTTTCTGGTATGTGTTCGGTGTCGGCATGGCAGTGCTTACCGCCTTCTACGGCATGTTGACCTTTGCGCGGCTCGAAATTTTTAAGATGCTGCTGACGTCATTCTTCCCACTTTCAGTGATGATTCTTGCCGTGCTTGGCACGATCCTGTTTGGGCTTGCAACGCCGACCGAGGCGGCGGCGGTCGGCTCGCTCGGCGGCTTTGTTCTCGCCTCGGTCTATCTGCTATTGACCCAATCGCGCGAGAACATCATTCGTTCGGCGAAGATTTGGATTCCACTTTGGTTGGTGTTCCTCGTGTCTGTCGTTTGGTTTATCTTGTACAAGGCAGAAGTGGTACCGACCGCGCCGACCCAGTGGGTGGGATGGCTATCAATGGGCGCACTCGCGGTTTGGGCGCTGGTGGCGATGGTGCAGGCGAATATGGTCAATACGGTTCGTGAGTCGACCTACCTCACCGCCAAAACCTCTGCCATGGTGTGTTGGTTGTTTGTGGGTTCATCAATTTTCTCCGCGGCATTTGCATTGCTTGGCGGTCAAAACATCGTCGAAACTTGGGTGCTGTCGCTTGGGCTCACACCGGTACAGTTCATGCTGTTGGCGCAGTTCGTGATCTTCATCCTCGGCTGGCCGCTTGAGTGGACTGAGATTATAGTGATCTTCATGCCGATCTTCATCCCGCTGCTGCCGAAGTTTGGTATCGATCCACTGTTTTTCGGCTTGCTGGTCGCGCTGAATTTGCAGACCGCCTTCCTCTCACCACCGGTGGCAATGGCGGCCTTCTATCTGAAGGGTGTGTCGCCGCCGCACGTGACGCTGAACCAGATCTTTGCCGGCATGATGCCGTTTATTGCGATCCAAGTGCTTGCAATCTTCTTGCTCTATATGTTCCCGGCGATCGGTATGTGGCTGCCAAACACCTTGTATGCCAATTAGGTTCCGTGGATAGAGGTTGCTGCATTTAGTTGGACACAGCGGACGCTTCGGCGTCCGCTTGTTTCTGAGGTATCCATAGTTTCCGAGTTCGAAGCCATATATGAAACCAAAAATTCTCATCAGCCGGCAGGTCTTTCCGCAAATTGTGTCCGAGCTGTCTGCCCACTTCGACGTTGATCACAACGAGAGTGATGACATCCTCTCCGCCGAGGCATTGCGCGCAAGGGCGGCGGGTTGTGCCGCATTGATGTGTTGTCTCACCGAGAAAATCGACGCCGCGTTTTTTGATGCATGTCCCACGGTCAAAGTGGTGTCGAATATCGCGGTGGGTTACAACAACATCGACGTCGCGGAAGCGAGCAAACGTGGCGTCATGGCAACCAACACTCCCGGTGTACTCGACGACACAACCGCCGATCTGACGTTTGCACTGCTAATGGCCACCGCGCGGCGTATCACCGAAACCGAAGCGCGGCTACGTCGCGGCGAATGGAAAAAAGGTTTTGCACTTCAACAATGGTTAGGAACAGACGTGCATCATGCCAAGCTCGGCATTGTCGGCATGGGACGAATCGGGCAGACCATTGCGCGACGTGCGTCGGGTTTTGACATGCAGGTGTCGTATTACAACCGCAAGCAGCTCGATGCGGCTACCGAAGCCAAGCTTAACGTCCGTTATGCGAGTAAAGAGGCGGTTCTGCGCGAGAGTGACTTCGTGGTGGTGATGGTGCCTTACTCGAAAGACACCCATCACCTTATCGGTGCCGCTGAGTTGGCGTTGATGAAGCCTAGCGCGATCTTCATCAATACCGCACGCGGCAGTGTCGCGGATGACCTCGCGCTGCTGGCTGCGCTGAAAGAAAAGCGCATCGCCGGGGCCGGTCTGGACGTGTTCGAGAACGAGCCTGCGTTACATCCGGATTTCTTGTCGCTCGAAAACGTCGTGCTGACGCCGCACATCGGCAGCGCCACACACGCGACGCGTATGAACATGGCAAAACTTGCCGCCCTGAATCTGACAGAAGCGCTAAACGGCCAGCGTCCGCCGAATTTGATCAATCCATAAGGAACACATCATGAAAATCGCATTTCTCGGCCTCGGTGTCATGGGCTATCCAATGGCAGGCCACTTGAAGGCCAAGGGTTTCGATGTCACTGTCTACAACCGCACGACCGCAAAAGCTGAGGCGTGGGCCAAGCAACACGGCGGCGGGTTTCATCCGACCATTGCCGGCGCGGTCGCAGGGGCGGACATGGTCATGATGTGTGTCGGTAACGACCGTGATTTGTTGGATGTTGCTGGACAAGCGATCACCGCGATGAAGGCCGGTGCCACCTTGGTCGATCACACAACTGCCTCGGCGGAGGCAGCGCGCACGCTATTTGCGAAGGCGGCAGCGCGGGACATCGCGTTTATCGATGCCCCGGTTTCAGGGGGCCAAGTCGGCGCTGAAAAAGGTCAGCTGACCATTATGTGTGGCGGTGAAGAAGCGGTGTTTGCGAAGGCTAAACCGGTGATGGATTGTTACGCCAAAGCCACCACATTGATGGGTGAGTCCGGTGCCGGGCAGTTGACCAAGATGGTCAACCAGATTTGTATTGCCGGTTTGTTGCAAGCACTTTCGGAAGGACTTGCGTTTGCGGAAAAGGCTGGCCTTGACGGCAACCTAGTACTCGATGTGATTTCCAAAGGTGCCGCGCAATCCTGGCAAATGGAGAATCGGGGCCGCACCATGTTGAAGCGCGAATTCGACTTTGGTTTTGCGGTCGACTGGATGCGCAAAGACTTGGGCATTTGTCTTGATGAGGCCCGCCGAAACGGTGCGCGCTTGCCGCTGACGGCGGCGATCGACCAGTTTTATGGCGACATCCAGAAAATGGGCGGAAATCGCTTCGATACCTCGTCACTGATTTCGCGGCTAGACTGAGTCAGAATAGGCCTATGTGGTAAGTGGTTACTATGGCAAAAATAACGTAGAAACAGAGAGTTAGCAAGGCGTTGACAAAACTAACTAGCGAGTAAGTATTGAACAAACCGTCATATTTGGTTAATCTGCGAGGATGATAAAACTTTACTACTCACCAGGTGCCTGCTCACTCGCCGCGCACATTGTTCTCGAAGAGCTCGGCATTGCATTTGAGCCGGTTTTGGTCTCGCTCGCTGAGGGGGAGCATAAACGTCCAGAGTTCTTGCGCATTAACCCAAAGGCTAGGGTGCCGGCGCTGAATGTTGATGGCAAGGTGCTCACGGAAACTGTGGCCATACTGACCTATCTGGGTGGCGGCTACGCCGAACGCGGCCTTTGGCCTAAGGAGACATGGAAACAAGCCGAGGCCTTGTCATTGATGGCGTGGCTGTCGTCGACCGTTCACATTGCGGCGGCCGGAATTTTTCGTGCTGAACGCTTTTCGGCAGACCCGGCGGCTAAAGAGAGCATCGTCGCGACTTCGAAACAAAACTTGCTCGACTACTATGCAGAAATCGACAAGATGCTCGTCGGCAGATCGTTTGCAATGGGTGGGCAGTATGGTGTGTGTGACCCCTACTTGCTGGTGTTTTACCGCTGGGGCAATCGGCTTGGGATCGACATGAAGACGTTGTACCCGGTTTGGACCAAACACGCCCTGCGTGTATTCTCCCGGCCAACAGTCAAACGTGTCTTCGAAGCCGAAGGTATCGATCTCGACAAGTAAACTCTAGGATTGACGGGCGTTTCCAGCCAAAAGTTCTTCAAAATGCCCGCCAGTCGGGCATTTTGCTTTTTCGGCCTCTCTTGGCGCGTCTCCGCCCTGTAACCGGTGCAATCGAGTTCGCCAACCCCGTCGCGTAAACTCTTACTCCCATGCGCGCTGCTCCCAACACATCACTCGACCCGACCCGCGCGGGCGGTGCTCCATCTCCTCCCGAGCTGAATGACATCCTCGCCAGCGACCGCGGTCGACTGATCGCTCTGGACCGCAAGCGCCGCGAGCTGTTGCGGGCGAAAAAACCGACCGACCAGCTCGACAAACAGATTGCCCAAGCACTGGCGGCCGCTGAAGTCAGCATGCGAAGCCGTCGTGAGCGGCATGCTGCGGTGGCGTCACCCCGCTACGACGATGCGCTGCCGATTGCTGAAAAACGCGCCGAGATTCGGGCGTTGATTGAAAAACATCAAGTGGTCATTCTCTGTGGTGAGACCGGCTCCGGCAAGACCACGCAGCTGCCAAAAATCTGCCTGGAGTTAGGCCGCGGTATCCACGGCATGATTGGTTGTACGCAGCCCAGACGAATTGCCGCGCGCACGCTCGCCAGCCGCCTCGCACACGAGCTGGGACGCTCCGGTAGTGGTGACGTCGCGTACAAGATTCGTTTTAACGATAAGACGTCTGACGATACGTTTGTGAAGGTCATGACCGACGGTGTGCTGCTCGCCGAGACACACAGCGACCGTAATCTGTGGGCATACGACACGCTGATCATCGACGAGGCGCATGAACGCAGCCTGAACATCGATTTTCTGCTGGGCTACGTAAAGCAGTTGCTGCCGAAGCGGCCTGACCTGAAAGTCATCATCACGTCGGCAACAATCGACCCGGCCCGTTTTGCGAAACACTTCGCTCAACACGGCGTGGACGCACCAATCATTGAGGTGTCAGGCCGCACTTATCCGGTCGAGGTGCGATATCGGCCCGAACATTTCCTCGACGATAGTGAAGATGCCGTTGATATTGAAGACGCGGTCATGCATGCCATGGACGAACTGTTTGCGGAAACCCGCGAGGGTGATGTATTGGTGTTTCTGCCTGGTGAGCGCGAGATACGTGACACCACCGAAGCGTTACGTAAACATCATCCGAACCAAACCGAAGTGTTGCCGTTGTTTGCGCGGCTCTCCAATGACGAGCAGGATCGGATTTTCCGTGCCGGTGGTAGCGGCCGTCGGCGTATTGTGTTGTCGACCAACGTTGCCGAAACCTCGCTGACGGTGCCAGGCATTCGTTATGTGATCGACACCGGGGTGGCGCGGGTGCATCGCTACAGCGCGCGACAAAAAATCGACATGTTGCAGATTGAGCCGATTTCACAGGCCTCTGCCAAACAGCGCGCCGGACGCTGTGGGCGTGTCGCGGCGGGCATCTGTATTCGGTTGTACGCCGAAGAGGACCACGATGCCCGGCCGGTCTTTACCACGCCGGAGATTCTGCGCACTTCACTCGCAAGTGTGATTCTGCGCATGAAGGCGTTGGGTTTAGGTGATATCGCGAACTTCCCGTTTGTCGAGGCGCCGAGCCCGCGAATGATCGAGGACGGCTACCGGCAGTTGTTTGAACTCGGTGCTGTTGATCAAGCGAAGAACATTACACCGCTCGGTTGGACGTTGTCTAAATTCCCGGTAGACCCCGCCATTGCCAGAATGTTGGTTGCCGCTGAAAAGGAAGCGTGTTTGCAGGATGTGCTGATCATCGCCGCCGGATTGTCGGTGCAAGATCCGCGCGATCGCCCCGCTGATAAACAAGAGCAACACATTGCCGCACACGAAAAATTTTCGCACCCGCAGTCAGAGTTTTTGTCTTATGTGAACCTGTGGTTGTTTTATCTGGACGCGATCAAACACAAACAGTCCAACCGCAAACTGGACCAGTTAATGCGGGAGAACTTTCTCTCACCAATTCGTATGCGCGAGTGGCGGGATGTGCATACGCAGCTTTCCGAGTTGTGCGCATCAGTGGGAATGCATGTTCACGATGATGCAGCCGGCGCCCCACCCGCAATACCCGCCATTGCCGCGAAGGTGTCGACTGCCGGACCGCGCGTACCTGTGGCAAAACATCAAGTCGCAAAACCGGCGCGCACCGCCAGTTCCAAATACGAAAGTGTGCATAGCGCACTGTTGGCTGGCCTCATCACTAACGTCGGTACCAAGTCGCTCGACGGCAATGACTACATGGGACCGCGCGGTATGCGCTTTCACCTGCCAAAACGTGTGCGCGATCACGCCGCACAAAAAAAAGAACGGCTCAAGTGGTTGATGGCGGCCGAACTGACGGAAACGACGCGTCTCTATGCCCGCACCATCGCCTCAATCGAGCCTGAGTGGATCGAGCAACTTGCCAGCCATCTCGTTACGCGTTCGCACTACGATCCGCACTGGGAGCGAAAGTCGGGCCAGGTGGTGGCGTTTGAGCAAGTCTCTTTATACGGACTGATCGTCAACCCGCGCCGACGAGTGCACTACGGCGCGATCAATCCGATTGAAGCGCGCGAGATTTTCATCCGCCACGGGCTGGTCGCCGGTGAGGTGGATACCCACGGCAAGTTCTTGCGAAACAATCTACGGTTGGTTGAAGAGATCGAAGACATCGAGGCCAAAGCGCGGCGGCAGGATGTGTTGATCGATGACAACGAAATGTTCGCGCTTTACGACGCGCTGATACCGGCGGATGTCGTCAACATGGCGGGCTTTGAACGCTGGCGCAAGGAAACGGAAAAATCCAAGCCACAGGCGCTGGAGTTTTCGCGCGAGCAGTTGATGCGACGTAATGCCGGTGATGTCACGCTCGACCTGTTTCCGAAGGCACTCAAACACAAAGGTGCCGCGTATCCATTGCACTACCGCTTCGAGCCGACGCACCCGATGGACGGCGTTACGGTGACGTTACCAGTGTCGGTAATCAACCAGGTCAATCCGGCTCGTTTTGAATGGCTCACCGTTGGCATGCTGCGTGAGAAAGCGGCAGCCTATTTCAAAACCCTGCCGCAGCGTTTTCGCAGTGCGTTGGTGCCCGTACCTGACACGGTCAGCGCGTTTATCGATTACATCAATCGTAAACCGGACATGGCGGATTTATCCGCCGCCGATGAACCGCTGCTTGAAGTGATGACGCGTTTTTTGCAACGCGAGCGCAACCTCGACGTTCCCAGGGATGCGTGGGATGTTTCGCCGGAATCAGGGCGTGTTGTTCCGCATCTGTACATGAATTTCAAAATCGTCGACGGCGATGGCAAAGAGCTGGCCATGTCGCGCGACTTCGCGGCGTTGCGGGAGCA
>JBIIYQ010000123.1:0-8224 GCA_044346745.1 Usitatibacteraceae bacterium
TATCAACTCGTTCTACATTCAATCAACAACCGACATCGCGAAATGGAATGTGTTGGTAGGTGTTCGTAACGAGCGCACCAAGTTTGATGCGGTCGGCAGCCAGCTCTCTACGACCAACGTTGTGTCCCCACGTGTCGCCAGCCGCTCTTACTCGGATATGCTGCCAAACTTGCAGCTTCGCCGTGATCTCGACAAAGAAACCAGCATTCGCGCTGCGCTAACGAAGTCTGTCGTTCGCGCGAACTTCAACCAGCTTGCACCCGGCGTACAGTTCAGCAGCCCGACCGAAGCGACCATTGGTAACCCCGATCTAAATCCACTCAAATCCACCAACATTGATCTTGGTATTGAGCGCGTGTTGGGCGAGGACGGTGTTGCGTCGTTTTACTATTTCACGAAAGACATTCGCGATTTCACTTACCAGACCAACCTCGCCGGAACAGGTGCATTCACAGGGTTCACAAATGCGACTGGTTTTGCCAACGGCGACGGTGCGCGTGTAAGCGGCGTGGAAATTTCCTACCAGCACGCACTGAAGATGCTGCCCGGGTGGATGAGCGGCCTCATTGTTGGTGCCAATGTCACTTACACGAGTTCAACGGCGAAGTTGTCACGGTTCGATCGCACCGCAAATTTTGTCTTGTCGCGCAATGTTGCGTTACCTGGTCAATCTGACCGTGTCGCAAATCTGATGCTCGGTTACGAGAGTGGGCCCTTTAGCGGCAGGCTGGCGTTGAACTCGAAGTCGCGTTATCTCTTGCAAACCGGTAGTGACATTCTTGCATCCAGCCAAGACATTTGGGTTGATAACCAAAACCAACTCGATTTGTCCGTGAAGTATCAACTCACCAAGAGCACACAATTGGTGTTTGAAGGCCTAAACTTGAACCGTGAGAAGTACTACACCTATCAAGGTACGCCAATCTTCAACGCACAGAATGAGCAGTACGGACGCACCTACCGCGTTACGATCAAAGCCAATTTGTTTTGATTGGCGCGTTTATCGAAGAACGACGGCTCCGCTAGCGGAGCCGTTTTGTTAACTGAAAGCTGTACGCCGATATGAATAGAATGTTGTCTCCTTGTTTCGCGTCAATTGCCTTTGTTGTGTTTTTCTTAGGTAGTGCGGTTTCAGTAGCGCAGGCCAATCCGAAACAATCTGCACCACCCGACTCTGCGAAAGAGGCTGTGAACACGCCGCAGGGCGGCTGGCTGTCCTTGGAAAAGAAGGGGCTCAGGCTGGTGTCTGCCGAAGGCAAAGAGCTTGCGTCTTTCTCGGTTCGCGGCAAACATCTCGATGCGCGGATGCTGCAGGGGACGTCGGAGAAAGAGTTGATTGCCGTCCTGCACGACTCGGACGCGAATCAGCCGGCCATCTTGCGCGTGGGGGCAAGAACGATTGAAGCGTTGCCGGCGCTTCCTGCGTTGGCGTTTTCGATCGAGTCGATGTGTCTTTATCGCGATGCACAAGGGCATACCCAGTTGTTTGTCATCGGCAAAAACGGCGTGTCGGAGCAGTGGTTGTTGCGGCAGGAGGGGCACGCATTGATTCGGCGTTTGGCATTGCCGGCAAATTCGCCAGTGTGCAGGGTGGACGACCAAACCAAACTTCTGTATGTGATGGAGCCACGGATTGGTTTGTGGGCCTACGACATCTCGCGTGAAGAGGTGATGTTGCGCCATTTGGTTGCGCCATCTTCTCGTGGAAATACAATTGGCAAAGATGTCGAATGGATTGCGGTGAGCCCGGGCGCGGTCGGGGTTGTGGATCGTGGCGTGGTTCGCCAATACCGTGTTCCAGTGCGCGCGGGGCGTTCTGATATTGAGGCGTTGTGGCAGGCTCTGCCGGCGGTTCGTTATGGTGGTGAGCAGGCGGTCTCGAATGCCGTCTCAGAACTAAATGAGCTTGCGCAGACGCGCCAATTCTGGATGGCGACAAAGGGCATCAAGGGTTGGAAACCCGTGGGGCTCGGTGGTGCGCGTGCCTCGGTTTTGCCAAAACTGCCAAATAGTAACGTGCCGATTGTCATGCCCGTCGCGCAGACCGATCCCATGGTGCAGTTTGGCGATGCCGCGGATGATCCGGCGATTTGGGTACATCCGACCGATGCGACCAAAAGCCGTGTGCTTGGTACCAATAAAAAGAAGGGTCTGCTCGTTTACGACTTGACGGGTCGTGAGTTGCAGTATCTCCCGGTCGGACGCGTAAACAACGTTGATTTGCGTCAGGGTGTGCGGCTACAAAATGTACTGATGGATATTGCCGTTGCGAGTCACCGCGACGATAACGCGGTTGTGGTGTTTTCAATCGACGGCGATGGCAAGGTGAAAGAGGAAGCTCGCCTGCCTACCGAGCTCGGCGAAATTTACGGTATCTGTTCTGGCTTGACGAAGTCGCAAGAGCTGGATGTTTTTGTGAATGATAAGGACGGACGCTTTTTGCAGGTAAGAGTTGGAAAACGCGATGAGCGCTGGTCCGGCCAAGTGGTACGCCGTTTCCAAGTTGCCAGCCAGCCTGAAGCATGCGTGGTTGACGAATCAAACGAGCGCGTTTTCATTGGTGAAGAGAAGCGTGGCGTTTGGGTGCTCTCGTCTAATGCTACCGGGCCTGCAAAGTTGTCACTCGCCGCAGCGGTCGGCAAATCCCTTGTGGCAGATGTCGAAGGCCTCGGGTTGTACCACACTCCCAAAGCGAACTACCTCGTTGTCTCGAGTCAAGGTAACGACAGCTACGTGGTGCTGGACGCCGCGCCGCCATACGCTCAGCGTGGCGTGTTTAGAATTGGCATTAATGCAACCAGATCCATCGACGGAACCTCCGAAACAGATGGGCTGGAAGTCACATCGAAGCCACTTGGCCCGAAGTTTCCCAAGGGCATGTTAGTCGTGCACGACGGCTACAAACAACTTCCTCCGGGGCCGCAGAACTTCAAATATGTATCTTGGGAGGTGATCGAAAAAGCGCTCAAGCTTCCGTAACGTGGCCTGCCGCCGTTATCGCTAATGTCACGAGAGGCCGGACGTTCGTTCGTGGCTCACTGAACCAAGCGGCCATCACGGCGTAGTAGTGACAGATCGACGAACGATGAGCCGCGGTCGCTCTTCTGCGTGAAGTAAAGATTGATTCCACCCAAGTCCATCCGCCGGTCAGCACTTAGTGCGCTCAGAATTGTTGACCGATTTACTGGGTTCGCCCTTGATATGCTGCTCACGAAAGACTTTGCGGCGAGAAAGCCCTCAAGCGTGACGTGCGAAGCGGGTTCATCGCGAAACTTGGCCATAAGTGCTATATGCTCGGCCAAAACGCGGGAATTGGGCAGATCCGGATGCGGCACAACTTGCACAAGGAGTGTTCCAACCGCAAACTCTGCTTTTGCAAGTTCCAGCAATGTGCGGTGATTAACCGTAGAAAAGGCAACAACGTTGATTCCTTTGTCGATCAGGCGAAACTTCTTCAAAAATTCGGCGAGGGTGATCGTATCTGCAGCAACGATGACGACTTGTGGATCTAGCGAGACAATGTTTCTTGCAAGTGCGTCTAGATTGTTGAGGCTATTCGGGATCACGAGCCTCGCGGTGGGTGCCAACTTCCGCGCGTTGAGTTCCTCCGCGATCTCGCCGCCGACGCGAACACCAAATTGCGATTCGCTGGCCAAAATCAGAAACCGCTTGCTACCCAGCAGATTAAAGTGGTTCAAAACGTGACGTGCCTCGTCCCGGTAGGTTGGACGCACATAAAAAACACTGTCGGGTACTGCCGAAATCACCGTTCCACTTAGCGGGGCATAGAGAGATATGCGCGACGCCTTAAAGCTACTGTCCGCTGCCACTGCCTCAACACCTTCATCACCGACAAAGCCGAACAACGCGTCCACCCGGTCTGTCTCGATTAGTTCTCGCGTAAGCTCGACCGTCTTCTGCTTCCTCCCCTCATCGTCCCGCACCACAAGACTCAGCTTTCGCCCGTTGATTCCGCCTTGGCTATTGATCGAGTCGAAATACGTGCGTGCGCCAGCGAGATAGTCTCGGCCGAGATCGGCGTTGAACGATGATTGATCGAGTACGACACCAATCCGAATGTCTTGCGCCTGCGCCCGAGGGGCAACCAGCGCGGTCACAGAACACAAAAGTGTTAGTGCGACTTGTAGCAGGGCGCGGATGAACTTAGATCGATCAAGAGCTACGGCAGAGTCTGCCCAACTGGCAATTTGCATTCGTGACCTACCACTAAAAATAACCTGAATGGTGAGGGTCTATTGTTACTGCGGCGTGACGACTATGCTGCGTTACGCTTTCGGCGCTCGATGAACAACGAACTGCCATTCATTCTTTTAGCTTCTCGCTTCGCTTCTGCGAGGGCAGCTGCAACATCGTTGGCGGATGCAAACATCCCAATCTCAACCTTAACCACGCCAATCGATATCGTGGGTGTTGGCTGTGCCTGCTTCTCGCCACTACGGTTGTCGGTGATGTAGGTGCCACGATCGAGATCGTCGGATGTTAGCAGCGCTACCCGAATGCGATCGAACGCGGCAATCACGTTGTGCAGACGGGGCTCCCAATCGTTGGACTGTAGGTGTGCAATAAAGTCATCACCACCGACGTGTCCGACGAAGTCTATGTTCGGCTCCATTGCGTCCACCAGCGCGCTGCCTAGCGCGCGAATCATTTCGTCACCTTTTCGATAGCCGTAAAGGTCGTTGTAGGGCTTGAAATGGTCGATGTCAATATAGGCCGCGTTAAATTTGATTTTTGCACCAAGCAGCCGCTCAACGTGTTCATCAATCGGCACGTTACCCGGCAGCATGGTGAGCGGATTTGCGTACCGTGCGGTATTGATCTGCATCTCGGTGAGCTCCTTGACGAGCGCCTGGCCGCTACCCACGCCGAAATATCGGTTCTGTTCGGTGATGATGAATCCGGAAGCCAAGTGGCGTCTGTCTGAATCGGTCAGCAACTCGCTAAGCGCAGGGATTGTAGTGGAAGCTTCAACGATGAGCGGGTCATTGTCCATAAACAACGCGCATGGTCGTTTATCGTAAAGCTCGTGGCGAAACGGCCGGGCAAACTCGTGGACAAAGCGCGAGCGGCGAACCATACCGACCGGAACGCAGTCCACTACCACCGGAATCGCAACTAAATTAGGATCCGCACTAAACCGACGCATGAGTACTTCATTGGTGGTAAGTACGGACGCTGGCTCAAGCGGGGTTGCAAGTTTGCCAATTCGGGCGCAAAAAGGCGGCGAGACCATGGCGTTACTAAGAACCGCAATACGGCGGGAGGCCAGCACCTGTAGGGCAGCAGGGGCAATCGACAGCGCAGGTTTTTCTGATGGTCTACCCAAGAAGTAGCCTTGGGCATGTTCTATCCCGAGGTCACGAATGGTCAGCAGGTCGGCCTCGGTTTCGATGCCTTCGGCAATAACCATCGTGTTGGTAAATTCACCAATCTGCTGGATCGCACGGACAAACTGCAGCTTATAACTGTCTTGATGCATGTTGCTGACAAATGCCTTGTCGATCTTGACGTAGTCAGGTCTCAATTCAAGCCACAGCTTCAGACTTGCGTAGGCTTCGCCAAGATCATCGATGGCAATTTGAAAGCCGATGGACCGTAACGTGTCGAGATGCTGCTTGATGCTCGCAAAATTTACGATGGGCTTTGACTCGGTAATCTCGAGGACGACCTGCTGAGGCTTTAGATTGATGCGATCGAGAAATGACGAGATCGCAATCACCGTTAACTCGCCCTCGACGATACTTGAGGCCAGTACGTTCAAGAACAACTTGCCGGGAAGATTCTGCTTGGCGAAAAGTGAAGTCGCCCGTCGTTGGCAGTTTCGGTCCAGTTGTGCTGACAATTGATTTCTTTCCGCCGCCTCAAACAGGGTAACCGGCGACTCAAACGGCGTGCCCGCCTCGCCGCGGGTTAGTCCCTCATAACCAATAACTGATGCATTCTTGAGCGACACGACCGGCTGAAAAGCTGTGCGCAAATTGTGCTCAAGAATGGCCTGCTCAGGTTTGAACACATCGGGGCGGACGAGTGTAAGCATGGTCGTTGCTGCCTTGGTCAAATCGTTGCTAGTACCGTTATCCAAGATGCCGACCGATCTGCGGAGAACTCAAGCAAAACTCAAGTAAATTCCGCCTTGTAAACGACGTGACAATTTTTTGACAGCCCAATAAAAAACGCTGGCTTGCACCAGCGTCTGTTCAAACAGTGAGACTTCCATCACATTAGCCGAAACGACCCGTAATGTAGTCTTCAGTTTCTTTTTTCTTTGGCTTGATAAACAGTTCATCGGTAACGCCGTATTCGACTAAATCTCCCAAGTACATATAGGCCGTGAAATCCGATACACGCGCTGCTTGCTGCATGTTGTGTGTCACGATGGCGATGGTGTACTCCTGCTTAAGTTCATGCAGCAATTCTTCTACCTTTGCGGTGGAGATCGGATCCAGCGCGGATGTTGGCTCATCGAGCAGCACGACCTCCGGTTTCACGGCGACGGCACGTGCAATACAAAGGCGCTGTTGTTGACCACCAGACAATGACAGGCCGCTCTGTTTGAGTTTGTCTTTGACCTCACCCCAGATAGCCGCTTTGTTTAATGCCCATTCAACGCGTTCATCCATTTCTGCTTTGGACAGCGATTCATAGAGCTTAACGCCAAAGGCAATGTTGTCGTAAATGGACATCGGAAACGGTGTTGGCTTCTGAAACACCATGCCAACTTTTGCGCGCAGCAAGTTCAGATCCTGAGATTTGTCGAGCACGTTTTTGCCGTTCATGAGGATCTCGCCTTCGGCGCGCTGGCCGGGGTAGAGGTCATACATGCGATTGAGCGTGCGGAGCAGGGTTGACTTGCCACATCCCGACGGACCAATAAAGGCAGTCACTCTGCGTTCAAGAATCTCAAGATTGATGTTCTTCAGGCCTTGAAAACTACCGTAGAAGAAATTGAGATTACGAACCGAGATTTTCGACGTCGGCGTCACGGGCGTTTCGTATGGTTGCAGGACAGCGTTCATATAGGTCTCGTAAACAACAGAATTAGTTGGAGCGCTGGCGGAACACCACGCGGGTGATGATGTTGATCGCCAGAACAGAGAATGTGATGAGCATCGCGCCGGCCCAAGCAAGTTCCACCCAGTTTTCAAACGGGCTCATTGCAAATTGGAAGATAACGACCGGCAGATTTGCCATTGGCGCGTTGAGATCGTTTGACCAGAACTGGTTGTTTAGCGCGGTGAACAGCAGTGGGGCGGTTTCACCGCTGATGCGGGCGACTGCTAGTAGGATGCCGGTGATGACGCCGCTACGGACCGCGCGCAGGGCAACAAACGTGACCACTTTCCACTCCGGCGCACCGAGTGCTGCCGCCGCTTCTCTTAGGCTGGCAGGAACGAGTGTCAGCATTGTCTCGGTAGTACGAACAATCACCGGAATCGCGATGATCGCAAGCGCAATTGCACCTGCAAACGCTGAAAAGTGCTGAACCTTGGCCACGTAGATCGTGTAGACGAACAACCCGATGATGATTGAGGGCGCCGACAACAGGATATCGTTGACGAATCTTGTGGTGGGAGCCACCCAGCCGGTCTTGCCAAACTCCGCGAGATAGACTCCAGCAAGAATGCCAATTGGCGTGGCGATGAGGGTGCCGATACTAACCATGACTACACTGCCGAAGATGGCGTTCAACAGGCCACCAGGGCTGCCAGGAGACGGCGTCATTTGTGTGAAGACCGCAACATTGAGTCCGCCAATTCCCTTAATCACTAACGTGGTGAGAATCCAAAGCAGAAAAATCATTCCGCTCGCCATCGCCGCAAGCGAAAGAAAGAGGGCGAGACGATTGGTAAACACGCGCTTACGGTATAGCGCTGAAGTCGGTGATGCTGCCGACGGGACAGTTGGCGATTGCATGTTCATGTGCGTGACCCCTCGCCTTTTGAAAGCTGCAACAGCATTAACTTTGCGAGTGCAAGCACGACGAATGTGATGATGAAGAGCACCAGTCCAATTGCGATCAACGCCGATATGTGGCCGCCGTCGCCCGCTTCGGCGAACTCGTTGGCGATGGTGGATGCAATAGAGGCACCTGGCTCAAACAAGGAAGCCGCGATTTTTGGGGTGTTGCCGATGACAAATGTCACTGCCATGGTCTCTCCCAACGCGCGTCCAAGGCCCAACATCGTGCCACCAACGACGCCTG
>JBIIYQ010000124.1:0-8207 GCA_044346745.1 Usitatibacteraceae bacterium
GCTGCAACAAAGACCGAATGTATGGCTGCAATCGACTCCGTGTGTCGTCATCATGAAAAGATTGTTCTTGCAAACCGGGGGCGTCCATGTATGGGTCCCTGCCTTCGCAGGGACGACAGTTTTGAGAGCATCGCTTTTTGCAAGCGGTTTCGCGACGTTTATGCGCTTAAGCCCCATACGGCACCCAAACATTCTTCACCTGCGTCGCTTCACGAAGAATTTCATCGACGCTTGGCAATGCGCCAGTCGAGCCACGCACCCAAGTGCGCTTCATGTTTCCAGCGCTCGCCTTTTGCACGGCGGTTTGCCCTTCGCTGCTGCCGGCGCTGTTATCAAAATACCAGACCGAATCGACGTCGTCGTGTTCAGCAAGCGTCTTGGCGAGCTCATTTTCCACACCCGCGCGATCACCCGTGACGATGTTGAAGGTGCCGTGTGGCACGTCTGAGGTTTCGAGTACCTGATAGAGGTCTGTAGCCGTGAGCGGATGTTTGGGCGAAGGCACCACCACCATGGCGTTGCCCATCGCGAGTGCAGTGCCGGCGAGTGTGGCGAGTGCGAGTAGTGGATGGTCATCGGGCATCAGCATGCCGATGACACCCATCGGTTCATTCATCGCGAGGGTGACGTTGCGATACGGTGTGCCGTGAATGCGGCCGTCGTATTTGTCCGCCCACGCGGCGGCGGTGAAGAGTGCACTGATCGATGCTTCGACTTCTGCATCAGCCGCGGCTTGTGCGCAGGCTGTTTGCTGCACGAGTCGGTTGGCGAATTCCGCTGCGCGTGCGGCTAGGTTTTCCGCCATGAAGTAGATGACTTGTGCGCGGTTGTGGGCGGTGGCTTTGGCCCAGCCGTTAGCGGCGGCACGTGCGGCTTCGACGGCGTTGCGGATGTCTTTGCGGTTACCTGCGCCGACTTCGCCTAGTAGTTGTTTGGTGGGCCCGTAGATGTTGATGGAGAGTCCGCCGTCGGGGCGGGCTTGTTTGCCGCCGATGAACATTTTGGCGGTGCGGTCTATGGGGACGTTTCCGTTACTTAGAGAAAATTGGGTCCCCGCCTGCGCGGGGACGGGGGATTTGGGAGTTTTCGCTGAAGATGAAAGTGCACTATTTGCGGACTTCTTCGAGGCTTTTGTGCTGGAAAGAGCCGTGGATGTTAGGGTTTTATGTTTTTCAGCCCCCTCTCTCCCTGCCTCTCTCCCGCGGTGGGGAGAGAGGTGTGAAGTTGCACCCTTCGCCCTTCCCCGTTCGCCCTTCTCGCCTTCCCATGCACCCTTCTCACTTCCCCCTTCTCCCTTCACAGCCTTCGCGTATTCGTAGAGGCCCTCTTTGCCGCCCTCGCGGCCGAAGCCGGATTCGCGATAGCCACCAAAACCTGCGGCGGCGTCGAGCAAGTTTGTCGAGTTAATCCACACCGTGCCGGCTTTGATTTGTGTGGCGATATCGAGGGCCAGGTTGATGTCCTCACTCCAGATGGTCGCGGCCAAACCGTAGCGGGTGTTGTTCGCGAGCTTCACCGCTTCTTCCGGTGTGCGGAAGGTCATCGCGGCGAGCACGGGACCAAAGATTTCTTGCTGCACCACGGACGATGCCGGGCCGACATTGGTGAGCACCGTCGGTGGGTAGTAGCAGCCGCCTGCAGGCATGCCGTTACCACCAAGCGCCCACGAGGGCTGCATGAGGGTGGCGCCCTCTTCCACACCACGCGCGACTTTGTCTTGAATTTGCTTGAGCTGGTTGGTGTCCACAATCGCGCCGATGTCGATGCCTTTATCGAGCGGGTCGCCCACACGCATTTTTTCCATACGGGCGCGCAGCTTCTTGTAGACCTTCTCGGCCACACCCTCTTGCACCAAAAGGCGCGAGCCCGCGCAGCACACTTGGCCTTGGTTAAACCAGATGGCATCCACAACACCTTCGACCGCGCTATCGAGGTCGGCGTCATCAAACACAATGAATGGCGACTTGCCGCCGAGCTCAAGCGAGAGCTTCTTGCCCGTGCCTGCAGTGGCGCGGCGGATGATGCGGCCAACTTCGGTTGAGCCCGTGAATGCGATCTTATCGATGTCGGCGTGTTCCACAATCGCGGCACCGGTCTTGCCGTCACCCGTGACGATATTGACTACACCAGCAGGCAGGCCAACACTCGCGCAGATTTCGGCGAACAAGAGTGCCGTGAGCGATGTGAGCTCGGCAGGCTTCAATACGACGGTGTTGCCCATCGCGAGTGCGGGGGCGATTTTCCAGCTCAGCATGAGCAGCGGAAAATTCCATGGAATGATTTGGCCCACCACACCCAGCGGCTGGTAGTCACGCATCTCGGTATCGGCCAGCTGCGCCCAACCGGCATGGTGATAGAAGTGGCGTGCGACCAGCGGGATATCGATATCGCGTGTTTCGCGAATCGGTTTGCCGTTGTCCATGGTTTCGAGAACGGCAAAGAGGCGCGAATGCTTTTGCACCTGGCGCGCGATGGCGTAGAGGTAGCGTGCACGGATGTGGCCGGGTGTGGTGCTCCAGCCTTTGAATGCGGCGCGTGCGGCTTTGACGGCGTCGTCGACGTCTTTCTTGCTGCCCTGCGCGATACGCGCGAGCTTTTTGTTGTTCGATGGGTTGATCGAATCAAACCACTCTTTGGAGGATGGGTTTTTCCATTCGTTGCCGATAAAGAGTTTCAATTTACCTTCGTGCTCTGCGATCCAATCGAGCGCGGGTTTGGCGGCTTCGGGGGCGGGGCCGTATTCGAGGGTGTTGAGTATTTGTGCGACTTTCATTCTTTGAGGGCTTTCGTTTTCTCTTTTTTCTGGTGCTTCAGTACTTGTAGGTTAACTTGGGTCCCGACCTGCGTCGGGACGACATGCTGAGTGTGGTGACTGGAACGCACTGCTTCATGAATCCCCATCCCTATTCAAGGCACCACTCTAAAAACTGTCGCCCCGGATTTAGTCCGGGGCCCAATTTGCCTTTGCAACCATTCAAACAATCGACTCATACAAATCATCCCAATTCGGATTCATCGTTTGAATCAAGTTTATCTTCCAGTCCCGCCGCCATTCCTTGATCTGCTTTTCACGGGTAATCGCCGCGAGAACGTCTTCGTGTACTTCGTACCAGACAAGCTTTTTCAATCGGTGAGCCTTGCTAAACCCTTCAACGAACTCGCCTTTGTGTTCAAACGTCCTTCGTACTAAATCACGCGTTACACCGGTGTAGAGGGTTCCGTATGGTTTGTTGGTGACGATGTAGACGTAGTACTGCTTTGGCAAATTCGCACTTTCTGAAGCGTTACCTTAGGTTAAAAAACTTGGATCCCGACCTACGTCGGGATGACAAGCTACGTACGGGAACTTAAGGAAGCGTTTTCTAAAGCCACCATCTTAAAAACTGTCGCTCCGGCGGAGGCCGGAGCCCAAGTTACTTT
This sequence comes from Usitatibacteraceae bacterium, assembly GCA_044346745.1. GTDB lineage: Bacteria > Pseudomonadota > Gammaproteobacteria > Burkholderiales > Usitatibacteraceae > UKL13-2. Next base: position 3,421 of record JBIIYQ010000124.1, read on the forward strand.
GCCAATCATCCAAGAGATTGATACTGCATCGACGCATACCGCCCATACGCATAGTGCTCAAGCTGCCGCTCAATGTCATTCACCAGCGCTGAAGCACCGATGCGGAACAAATGCGGCTGCAGCCATTCGTCTCCTAACTCTTCTTTCATCAGGATCAGCCATTCCAGCGCTTGCTTCGATGAACGAATACCGCCCGCAGGCTTGAAGCCAACCTTGTGGCCGGTCTGCTCATAGTATTGGCGGATCGCGCGAACCATGACGAGTGAGCCGCCGATGGTGGCGTTGGTCGGCTCTTTGCCGGTCGAAGTCTTGATGAAATCCGAGCCTGCTTGCATACACACTATGGATGCGCGGCCGATGTTCTTGAGCGTGCCGAGCTCACCTATCGCGATGATGGCTTTCATATGCGCCGGGCCACATGCTTCGCGGAAGGCTTTGACTTCGTCGTAGAGCCCGCGCCAATTGCCGATAAGCACGTGTTCACGCGAGATGACGATATCGATCTCCGCCGCACCATCTTTGACGCTGGCTTTGATCTCTTCGATTTTCTGCGGAAATGGCGTAAGACCCGCTGGGAAACCCGTAGAGACTGCCGCAACCGGAATGCCCGAGCCCTCTAGCGCTTCCACTGCCGTTTTTACAAACGTGTGGTAAACGCACACCGCACCGGTGTGGAGCTTGAGGTCAGGCAAACCTAAGTCGGCTAACAGCTGTTGTTGGATCGGTTGGCGTGCTTTGGCGCACAGACGCTTGACGGTACCGACCGTATCGTCACCCGAGAGTGTGGTGAGGTCGATGGTTTTGACCGCATGAACGAGCCACGCGGCTTGCCAATCTTTCTTAACGGTACGACGTGTACCCATGGTCGCTGCGCGGCGCTCGATGGCGCTGCGGTTGATTCGCACATCACGCACCGGTGCCGGATCAAATCGTGTGCCGGGATTACGGCCATCATCAGTCGTGAGCGGGTTGACAGAAGCGGACGCACCGGGCTTGAGTTGGGTGACTTTGGCCATTAAGAATTGGGCTTTTTTGACGAAAAATAATTATACGCGTAGGGGTAAAACCTACCTGGCTGGGTGGGGTGAAGAACCCTAAAAATGTTCATACCGCTGACATCAGATTAGGTTAAGCTATGTCTGGTACAGCACATTAATCTGTTCGATAAGTGCAAGGGAAATGAAAAGTGGATAGCGAGAACGGCGTAATCTCTCTGGACGAGCAGCCGATCACAAAGCGAACTGTTGCCCTCGCGGCACTGGCCTTTGTGGCCGCAACGCCTCTTATCTGGTTCAGCATTGATGCGCAAGCCGGTGAAAAGTTACTCAAACTCACTCAGGCGTCGCCCCCGGCAAAATCCGCAACACGCTAGTTGCTTGGTTCGTCCTCGGCGGGCCGCATCGCTCGTTTGATCACGTCGTAAGAGAAACCCCGTGTTTGCATGTAGCGGATTTGTTTGCCACGCGCGTCATGATCCGCCGGGCTTTCCCCAAACTTACGTAGCAGCACATCGCGCGCACGGGCGACCTCGCCCTCTTTCATCTCACTCACGGTCGCGGCCACCACGGATTCGGGCACACCTTTTTGTTTGAGCGTCTGGCTGATACGTGAAGCCCCGTAACGATACCCAAGCCGACGCGCGGTACCTTCGGCATAACGCGCTTCGTTCAACCAGCCTTCTGCTTCACACCACACCACGGCCTCGGCGATGTCTTCGGCGGAGAATTCTTTCGCGGCAAGCTTGCGTTCGAACTCGACTCGGCTCATGTCGCGCATGGCCAGCAGCCGCAGCGAGGCGGAAACGATTTCGCGGTTGGCGGGTTTGGGTGCGTTAGGCATACGGATTGCTGACATCAACCCCTGTGCCAGCAAAATCGGCCGCATTCCGAGTCACTACCGTCAAACCGTGAATTAAGGCGATGGCCGCAATTTGGCGGTCGATTGGGTGCTGCCTATCCGGCGCCATCAGCTTTCCCCATACCTGTGCACAGGCGTCGTCAAAGTGGAGGATGCGCTCGCCAAAATTCTCGACGAGTTTGGCGAGCCATTTCTCTAACCGGTCTGCCTGCGCAACGTCTCCCCGCCCGCGAATGATTTCGATGCCGCACCGGATCTCACCAATTGTTTGGACTGCCAGATAGAGATCGCCGTCGTCAACTTGCTGCCAAAACTTTCGAACGCCGGCGTTTGCCGCAGCGCCCTTGCGCGCTTCGCTGATTACGTTGGTATCAACGAGATACATGCCGCATCCGTCTAGCGACGTGCAAAGTCGTCGTCCTGACCGACATTTGGCATACGGCCGAGGACTTCCTTCACGCTCAAGCGCTTGGGACGAGTCAGTGCAGATTTCAGAATTTCGCGATGTTCTGCCTCGGCGCTGCGCCCATGCTGGGCGGCTCGCTGCTTAAGCGCGAGTGCCACATCTTCGTCGACGTTCCTTACCACTAGATTTGTCGCCATGAGGCCTCCAAAATTGCTATCAATGATTGCACTCTACCGACTCAGGCCGCTTTTGGCAATCGCAACAAGAACCGACGATGACGCGCGCGTTTGTCAAAAAAAGGGGCCGAACAACTTGCCCACTGGAGGTGAAACAAGGTATCCGGCCCAACCATCGAAATTTATCGGGACAGGCATGAAGCTACTGTGCCGGCAGATGTCGTGTCTGTGGTGCTCTGAGTACATTTGTACACATGCGCTATTCCTCGCGCACTGCATTGCGCTCTGGGGCTCGCGGGCGCGGAGCAATGCTCCGCGAATTCCCCGCTCACCTGACACAACCTCCACCGGCTCGCTACGCTTCCTGCCTATCCCGACCAAACTTTATCGAGGTGCTATTCCTCGACTTCCTCACTCTCGTCAGATCCACCACCCGCAGCGCCGGCACCAACACCAACAGCTGCACGAATTTTGGCTTCAATTTCTTGCGCCATTTCGGGATGCTCTTTCAAAAACTTGCGGGTGTTGTCTTTGCCCTGGCCGATCTTGTCACCGTTGTAGGCGTACCAGGCACCGGACTTATCAACAATTTTGTGGATCACGCCCAATTCAATAATTTCACCCTCACGCGAAATACCTTCGCCATACAGGATGTCGAATTCGGCGGTGCGGAACGGCGGCGCGACTTTGTTTTTGACCACCTTCACACGGGTCTCAGAACCGATGACTTCGTCACCGTTCTTGATCGAGCCGATACGGCGGATATCGATGCGAACTGAGGCGTAGAACTTAAGTGCGTTACCACCCGTGGTGGTTTCTGGGCTACCGAACATGACACCGATCTTCATCCGGATCTGGTTAATAAAGATCACCAGCGTATTTGAGCGTTTGATATTAGCGGTGAGTTTGCGCAACGCTTGTGACATCAGGCGCGCCTGCAGCCCGGGCAATTGATCACCCATCTCACCTTCGATTTCAGCGCGCGGTGTGAGTGCAGCCACCGAGTCAACCACCACGATATCGATACCACCGGAGCGGACCAACATGTCAGCGATTTCGAGCGCTTGTTCGCCGTTGTCCGGCTGTGAGATCAGCAGGTCGTTGATATTCACGCCGAGTTTGGCCGCGTAGGTTGGGTCAAGCGCGTGCTCGGCATCAATAAACGCTGCTGTGCCGCCGCTCTTTTGCATCTCAGCGATCACTTGCAGGGTCAAGGTCGTTTTGCCAGACGATTCCGGACCGTAGATTTCGACCACACGACCACGCGGCAAACCGCCGATGCCGAGCGCGATGTCCAAGCCCAACGAACCGGTGGAGACGGGGATGATGTCGTTACCGACACTGCCCTCGCCCATCTTCATGATGGAGCCTTTGCCGAACTGCTTTTCGATTTGGGAAAGCGCTGCTGCCAGTGCTTTCGATTTGTTTTCGTCCATAAATGGCTCTTTCATCATGTTCATGGCTTGCCTCCAGTCAGGGGTGAAACGTCGGTTTTAGGAACGCGCGCCGCGTTTTTTAAATCGCGCCGAGCGGGTTGTATGAAAATACAGTCTGTATTTCCGTACAGTACCGGACTGGAAAGCCGATTGCAAGGATTTTTTGTTGGGGTCGAGGTAAAACGTACGAGAATCCGGCGCCCCAAAGAACAGCCAGGGGTTACCGGGAAAAAGCGAAGTTGCGACTAGTTCAGATTATGCAGGAGCTTCGCGAGTGCGTGCGCAACTGTCGCCCGACGAACCGCCGCGCGATCGCCAGGAAAGTTGCAAACCTCTGAAATGATTGCCTTTTTTGGGAATTTCCACGCAAACCAAACAGTACCGACGGGTTTGTCCGGCTGGCCACCATCGGGGCCGGCGATTCCGGTAACGGCAACGGCCACTTGGGCACGGGAATGGGCAATGGCGCCCTCCACCATTTGTCTGGCGATCTGTTCTGAGACTGCGCCAAAGTCGACAAGGGCTTCGCGTTTTACACCGAGCATGTCGACCTTCGATTCGTAGGAATAGGTAACAAAGCCGCGGTCGAACCATGCGGAGGAGCCGGGAACCCGGGTGATCGCCTCGGCGATACCACCGCCGGTGCATGATTCGGCAGTGGCGAGCAGCAGCCCCTGTTTTTTCAGCGCCAGGCCGAGTTGCAGGGAGAGTTCGTCACGCGGGTCGGTGAGTTGGGTCATGAAGAAGCGAGAGGTTTAGGAGGGTCGGATTCAGTTCAGTTCTAGGCCAGAGGAGGCGCGATGTTGACAAACCCGCACAACTTCGACGCAGCATATGTCTGATATGTAAGGAGATAATTGTGGACGAGCAACAAACGTTTTTGGCAAATGCGAAGCGACGAAATGGACTTAA
>JBIIYQ010000032.1:0-25317 GCA_044346745.1 Usitatibacteraceae bacterium
CCAACGCAAACCGCTTTGCGTGTTCGCTCGACGCCTTCCCCATCATTATGGATATTTATCACCGTGCGATGGCCTTACCGGCCTTCACTGCTGCGCAGCCGATCAAGCAGCCCGATGCTGAATGAGCGTCGGGACTGCGTTCATACCCGGCAGCCTGACGCCGAGTAGTTTCAGCTCAATGCAGAGCGGGGTTGTGCGACGAGACGTTCGCGTTTGATTGCGCCGCCCGCTCAACCACCGCATCCCAGTGCGCTGCCAGCCTGCGGCATAACCGCCGAAAGTCCTTGTCGAAAAGTTGCGCCGCAGCGAGCCATTCCAAGTTTTCAACAATTCGACACAGGTAGATTGTGCAGCCCGACTGCATGCTGCAACTCATCATGCACAGTGTTGCACCCAATACGGCTTGCGGGTCGGCACCCGTAGCGCTTTTTACGTCTAGATATTCCATTTCATCTTCCCGTTTGTTATTGCGCGGAACCAACTCCGCACCCAAATGAGAATAATTCTCATTTGCAAATACGTCAAGGGGAAGCTAACTCTATATTTGACGGGCGTTTTCAGGCACTTTGTGCTGAAAATACCCGTCTTTACTCGAGTTTGTATTTTTTACCCGACGGCTACTTCTTAGCTGGCTGATACGCAGCAAGCGCCTTTGCCAGGTCCTCGTATTCCTCACACTTCTTGCCGCAAATTTTTTCCAGTTTGGCGAGATGCTCTTTCGCTTTCTCAGGCTGGTTCACTTTCAGATAGGCCACACCGATGTACTCGTGTGCCCCTCTGTGGTTCGGTGAAAGCTTGAGCGCAATGTTGTAGTGTTTGAAAGACTCATCCATCTTGTTGGTCCAGCGGTAAGCGAAGGCAAGGTAGTTATGCGCGTCAGCGTTATCTGGGTTATCGGCAATAACTTTCTTGAATGCCTCAATGGCGCCATTCCATGTTTTTGCTTCGATGGCTTTTTTGCCTTTCTCAAAATTCTTGTCCTCCGCATTGATCGCTGGCGTGCTGTCAAACCCAGCAGCAAACACGCCCGAGACGTGTCCCGCGCTGAGACAAGCGACTACGACAGCAACAACTTGAAGAATGAATCGTGTTTGCATGTTTGGTCCTCGGTTGTGGTGCTTTGAAAAGTTGACATCGAGATGCTACGCCTGAACGCATAATGTCGTCGAACCAAGAGTAGCCGCCCGGTACGCCCGACACCAACCATACGTCCTACAACGGAGACTAGATTCATGAAAGCTGTGCTGTGCAAATCATGGGGATTACCCGAATCGCTGGTCGTCGAAGACATCGCGTCTTTGAAACCTGCCGCGGGCGAGGTGGTGGTTGCCGTCAAGGCGTGTGGTGTGAATTTTCCCGACACCCTCATCGTGCAAGGCAAGTATCAATTCAAACCGGACTTTCCGTTCTCGCCAGGTGGTGAGGTTGCGGGCGTGGTCACATCGATCGGTGATGGAGTAACCAACGTCAATGTCGGCGACCCAGTCATCGCATTTATCGGTTGGGGCGGATTCGCCGAGGAAGTCCGCTGTGTCGCAAAACAAGTGATGCCAATTCCTGCGGGGACGCCATTCCCGCTGGCAGCGTCGTTTGTGCTGGCCTACGGCACTTCATATCACGCGCTGAGGGATCGCGCGCAATTACAAGCCGGCGAAACCTTACTGGTGTTGGGTGCGGCAGGTGGCGTTGGTTTGGCAGCGTGTGAAATCGGCAAAGCCATGGGGGCGCGTGTAATCGCGGCCGCATCAAGCGACGACAAACTCGCCATTTGCAAACAGCACGGTGCGGACGAAGTCATCAATTACGCGACTGAAGATCTGCGGGACCGCATCAACACTCTCACCAACAAACGCGGTGTGGATGTGGTCTACGACCCGGTCGGCGGCACATACTCAGAAGCGGCAATCCGCAGCCTCGCGTGGAAAGGCCGCCACCTGGTGGTGGGCTTTGCCGCAGGGGATATTCCGAAGATCGCGCTCAATCTCACGTTGCTCAAGGGCGCGTCGATTGTCGGTGTGTTCTGGGGATCGTTTGTGAAGAATGAGCCCGCCGCGTTCGCCAACAACATGCAAGAGCTCTTTGCCCTACTGATGGCCGGCAAATTGAAACCACTCATCTCGGCCACCTACCCGCTAGAACAAGCCGCCACCGCGCTGAACGACATGATGGCGCGCAAGGTGGTCGGCAAGATTGTGCTGGTTACTTCGTAACCGGAACTGGTGGCACGGCGGGTGGAGTGCGAACCGCAATCGGCACATTGCAGAGTTCTACGTGCCCTGCCGGTACCTTAAACCAATCCCCACCGCGATTGCGTAACGCCTCAACAGCGCGCTGGAAGGTGGGCGTATCGGTGCGAATCACTTCGAGGTTGGTTCGTTCAGCCGGTGCCACATCAGCCGCCACACGAATCGACTTGATCGGCGTGTAGAGGCTGGGTTTGTCGTAAAAACCCAGCGGCCCGATACCGCGTGGCAGCGACGACAGCAGTGACATCCCCTGCAACACCCGCCCAACCAGTGTGATGTTTTTATCAAGATGGCGCGGCGCATGGCCGGTCACGACATAAAGCTCTTCACCTGCAGCCGAGTCGAGCGCGTTACCGCGTCCGACACCTACCGCGCCATAACAATGCGCAAGCCACACCTCGGACGCCTTCGGGTCGCGTCCGGCATGGAATCCACTAGCGAAGCCGACCTGAGGCGCGTAACCGTCAATGTCGGGAAGCCGGTCGAATGCAAACCCACTAAATTCGCTGCCGGAAAGTTTGCGTGCAAATTCCGGCTGTAGATTGGACTTCGCTGCCTTTTTCGCACGCGGCTGCTGCCCGTCGGGCGTGCCCCACTGCACAACATAGTTGTCTTGTGAGCGTTTAATCGGCAAGCCGTCGAAATACTGTTCGCGAATAAGCGCCCGAATATTGGCGACATGGTTGGGCGCAACAGTTGGCGCGACCTCAATCACCACACGCCCACCGGCGATCTCAACGTAGATTAGGTTTTGTGGGTCGGGTGTACGCCACGCGTCGGCTGGAGCCGCCGCGACAATGTCAGAGTAACTCTGGAAGGGTTTCGCGGCAGGAGTAGTTGACGCGGCAGCCGAAGGCGTTTGTGCAATTGCGCCAGCGGAAGCCAATGTTGTGGAGAGTAGCGCAGCGAGGACCGCAGACCGCGACGAAAAAGTTGTCATACTTCCTTCACTTTTGAAGAAACGTGTTTTGATTCAATAATTTACTGATCCGCCGCGCCCGCAAGTGTTACGAAAAAAACCCGCTCGTCTCTTGCCTGCCCCAAGAAGTCACCGCAAACGTTGTATTCGCGTCGCATAGCTGACACATTTTGTGTGAAAAACAGACACATTGCTGCGGTCGCACACTAAAATCTCTGCTATCGCCAGAATAAGAATTCTGAACCCTGTTCCGGATTATTCAGTAACACCCCTCCAAACGCCCATTTCACCTAGGAGCCAACATGTCATCCACCAAGCGTGCCAATCAGAGCACACCACGCGTTTCCCGGCTGAGTTTTAGCATTGCCGCAGCCCTGTCCGCGGTAGCAGTGCTGTCGATCAATATCGCTCACGCACAAACTGCGAAACCAGCTGAGAAGGCCAGGGCTGGCGAGTTGGAAACAATCACCGTGACCGCTGAGCGCCGCGCAGAGAACATTCAGGACGTGCCATCATCGATCAGCGCATTGAAGGGCGACACTCTCGACGCCATCAACTCCGGCGGTCAAGATATTCGCATGCTGGCGGCACGGGTGCCCAGCCTGAACATCGAGTCGTCGTTTGGTCGCGCTTTCCCGCGCTTCTACATCCGCGGCCTCGGCAATGGCGACTTTGATCTAAATGCATCGCAGCCCGTCTCGTTGGTGTACGACGACGTGGTACAAGAGAATCCGATTCTTAAAGGTTTTCCGATTTTTGACTTGGAACAGATCGAAGTGTTGCGCGGCCCACAGGGTACGCTGTTTGGTCGCAACTCGCCCGCTGGTGTAATCAAGTTTGAATCCGCCAAACCACGCTTTGCCAACGAAGCTTATGTGAACATTAGTCATGGCAAATACAACACCTCCAATCTGGAAGGTGCGCTGAACCTGCCGTTGAACAAGGAAGTGGCGATCCGCCTGTCAACACAACTGCAAGGCCGTGACGGCTGGGTGATCAATCAGCGCCCGGGCCCAACCGGCCGCCTCGAAGGTTATCGCGACAACGCGTTCCGTTTGCAGACGCTCTACAAGCCAAACGACTCCTTCAGCGCGTTGTTCAATTTCCACAACCGCGACTTGAGTGGTTCGGCACGTGTGTTCCGCGCCAACATCATCAAGCCGGGCACCAACGACTTCGTCGCCAACTTTGATCCGTCGAAAGTGTTCTACGACGGCCGCAATCAGCAAGACGTGACCAACAACGGCGGCAGCATGCGCTTGAAATGGGAGTTCGCCAACACCACGCTGCACTCCATCACCGGCTTGGAAAAGGTGACCTCGTTCTCACGCGGTGACATCGACGGCGGCTTCAGCGCGGTCTTCATGCCCGGCGGCAGCACACCTGGTGTTATCCCGTTCACGGCAGAGTCGGCCGACGGCCTGCCAAACCACCGCCAGCTGACCCAAGAATTCCGCCTTGAATCTAAGGGCAAGGGTTTGAAGTGGTTGGTTGGCCTCTATTACTTTGATGAAGAGATCGATATCGATAGCATCAACTACGACTCATTAGCGCCGGGCAACCCACGCAACGGGTTTGCCAAACAAAACCAGAAGAACAAAGCGTACGCGTTGTTTGGTTCGGTTAACACGGACCTGACCAGCACGTTCAACTTGCGCGCCGGTCTGCGATACACCAATGACAAGAAGGATTTCTACGCGGACCGCTTGATCGCCCCTCCGTTCTCTCCAACCTTCATCGGTCGCAGAACCACCAACACCTCCGCTTCGAACGTGAGCGGCGATATCGCAGGCACCTTGAAGCTGTCAGCCGACACAAACGTGTACGCACGCGTTGCAACTGGCTTCCGCGCGCCGTCGATTCAGGGCCGTCTGTTGTTTGGTGATCAGTTGTCGGTCGCTAACTCCGAAAAAGTCACCTCGGTTGAAGCCGGTATCAAGACTGACCTGTTCAACAAACGCGCTCGTCTCGCAGCAAACGTGTTCTCCTATGAAGTCAAAGACCAGCAGATCACCGCTGTCGGTGGTGCCACCAACTTCAACCGGTTGCTCAATGCAGCCAAGACCAGCGGCAGCGGTGCTGAGCTTGATCTTCAAGCTTATCTGACCGACACCTTGTTGCTAACCGTCAGCGGCAGCTTGAACGACACCAAGATCAAAGATGGCAGCCTCGCCATTCAGGCTTGCGGCGCACCTTGCACGGTGTTGGATCCAGCGGCAGTTGGTCGTCCCGGCACCTTCTCGATCAACGGTAACCCACTGCCACAGGCACCGAAGTACGTTGCAAACGTGACACTGCGTTATTCGATCCCGGTGGCAGGCGGCGAGTACTTTGTTTATACCGACATGGCCTATCGCAGCAAGATCAATTTCTTCCTCTACGAATCACGCGAATACACCGGCAAGGCACTTACCGAAACGGGTTTACGTTTCGGCTACAAGTGGGCAGACGGCAAGTACGAAGCGGCGATTTATGGTCGCAACATCACCAACCAAATTCGTGTGGTAGGTGGTATCGACTTCAACAATCTGACCGGCTTCATCAACGAGCCACGCTTCTGGGGTGCGCAGTTCAAGGCAAACTTCTAAAGCCGCCGCACTCTATAGTAAACAAAACCCCGCGCGTGCCGCGGGGTTTTTTTCGCCATCGGTTATCCTTCTTGCCTCAAGCCGGAAAAGCCCTTCGACTGACCGCTGCCTACTGCAAAGTTACCAAATATGATCACTGTTCATCACCTCGAAAACTCCCGCTCCCAACGCATCCTATGGTTGCTCGAAGAACTCGGCCTTCCCTACGAACTGAAGGTCTACAAACGCGACGCCAAAACACGCCTTGCGCCGCCTGAGCTGAAAAAAATTCATCCGCTCGGCAAGTCACCTGTCATTGTTGACGACCGAGAAGTGGTTGCGGAGTCGGGTGCGATCATCGAGTATCTGGTGGAAACCTATGGCACAAAGGTAAAGGGGAATTTAGCGAATCTGCAGCCACGCGTAGGTAGTGCCGAACACCGCCAGTGCCGCTTCTGGATGCACTATGCAGAAGGCTCGCTCATGAATTGGTTGGTGATGAAGCTGGTGTTTGCGACGATTCCCACCCAGCCGATGCCGTTTTTTGTGCGCCCGATTGCGCGCGGCATTTCAGATGCCGTGATCAGCAAACTAATCGACCCCAATCTCACCACCGCGCTTGCGTTTATGGAAGCGCACCTCGAGCAACACCAATGGTTTTCCGGTGACGACATCACCATGGCGGATTTCCAAATGAGTTTTGCGGTGGATGCCGCACTGTCGCGCGTGGCAAAGGGCAAACACTACCCAAAGCTGCGTGATTTCAAGAAACGTATGGAATCACGACCGGCCTATCAGCGCGCGTTGGAAAAAGGCGGGCCGACTCTGGCTGACTTTCAAGTAAAGCAGTAGGCCAGTCCACTACGCCGACAAGGGTACGTTGTCGATGAGGCGAATTTCGGCGCCACCATCAACTAGTGGCGTATGTACTGCACCAAGCCTCCGACCCCAACGGTCTTCAATGTAATCAACACGAAAGCCGAGCCGCTCAAGCTGCGCACGCACCTCTTGGCAAGATAACGATAGGTTGGCTAAGGTCTGTGACCATTGGGTTGCGAGTGCGCGTTGCGCCGGATTCAAACGACGATTACGGCTGCTCATCGCCAGTCCATCCGGCTCCCTAACAGTCGGGCACGCCACGATCCGTGTGGAATGCTGAAAGGCTTGCACCATTTCACGAACTAGCTGTAGCTGCTGGAAATCCTTTTCACCAAAATAGGCAACGTCCGCCCCAACCACATTGAGTAACTTCAACACCACTGTCAGCATGCCGTCGAAGTGCCCCGGCCGGTACTCCCCCTCAAGCACTTTGCTGATCTCGGTCTCGCTGATCCGGTAACGATACTGATCGGGATAAAGCGTTTCGTAGGTCGGTGCAAACACAAACTGACACCCGGCTTGTTCCAGCAAGGCGCAGTCTTCGTCAAAGGTCTGCGGATACGCGGCGAGATCACTCGCGTTGTTGAACTGTGTTGGATTCACATAAATGGTCGCGACGACGTGCTGATTTTCACGAAGCGCGCGCTCAACCAGCGAAATGTGGCCCGCGTGGAGAGCGCCCATCGTCGGCACCACACCGATTGCCCCACTCACGGGTTTGATCGACCGCCATTCCGCAAGGGTACGAAAAACAGTGAGGGACATGATCACAGGTAACTCTCTGCCGCGGTTGGGAACGTACCGGCTTTGACCGCGCGATCAAACGCATTGAGGCCGTCGAGTGAGACGGTTGCCACGTCCGAAAACACACGAACAAAACGCGGAATCTTTGGGTTGAGGCCGAGCATGTCTTGCAACACCAACACCTGACCATCAACATCCACGCCGGCACCAATGCCAATGATCGGTACAGATACAGATTCCGCAACCAACTTACCGAGTGATGCCGGCACGCCCTCCGCGACCATCGCAAATACACCCGCCGCTTCAAGCGCCTTTGCGTCGGCCACGATTTGTGCCGCCGCCGCCGACTCGCGCCCCTGCACTTTGAAGCCGCCAAAAGCATTCACAAATTGCGGCGTCAGTCCGACGTGACCCATCACCGGAACACCGGCAGTCACTAAACTGCGAATCGTTTCAAGATTACCCTCCGCACCCTCGATCTTGACCGCGTTGGCACCGGCGCGCAGTATGCGTTGCGCCGCATTAACCGCCTCCGAAAGTCCTTTGCGATGCTCGAGAAACGGCATATCGGTTACCAGAAATTTGCCTCCTGCGCCACGCGCGACCGCACTGGTATGCAAACACATCATGTCAACGTCGGCCTGCAGCGTGCTCGGATGCCCGTGCACCACCATCGCCACGGAGTCACCAATCAACAAGAAGTCGATATCCGTTTTCGCCAACAACTGTGCGTACGGGTAGTCGTAACAGGTCACGCAAGAAATTCTCTCGCGTGCTTTTTTTCGTTTTACAAAGTCTGGGATTTGCATAGGGTTCTCAATTTACCGAAGGGGTCTGCACAACACTTAGCGTGTGGTCTCGGGTTTTGTGCATGACGTAGCCGGCGAATGTTCGTGTTGGCGCAATATGTTGGTGAAGGTTTGGCAGGTTGATGTCGTTCCAGAACGCCTTTAGCTGCGCATCCCATTCCGCGTCCGAGAGATTCAGGTAACGCACAAAAAAGGACGTCGGGTCATGTTTTGCCGCCTCACGCAGACGGGAGCCACGCTCGTAGTACCAGTGAAACAAATCTGCCTCCAAGGCATCAAGATAAATCGAGATGTCGAGTTTTCCCGCCGTAAACACCGGCTGTAAGGCATTGATCCCTTCGACCACCAAAATGTCAGAAGGTGCAATTTCGCGCGCCGCATCAAACGAGACATCGTAGGTTTGATGTGAGTAAGTCGGCACAACAACCTTGCCGCTGTCCTTGCCCCCTCGCTTGCCATCACGCCGAACAGCATCAAGAAACAGACCAAACGCGTGCTGGTCGTAACTCTCGGGAAATCCTTTGCGCAGCAAAAGTCCACGCTCTTGGAGGATCCTGTTTGGATGCAGAAATCCGTCTGTGGAGACCACCTCCACCCGTCGCCCCATATTGCGCCAACCCTCTGCAAGTTTTGCCGCTAAGGTACTTTTGCCAGCCGCAACACTTCCTGCCAACCCGACGACCAGTGGCGCGCCGCTGTGGGCCGGCTCGGCAGCCGCCATCGAATTGATGACATCGTGAAGATTTGTATCCATCGTTCTCAGACAGCGAGTATTGGCCGTTTAGCTGGGTTGGCGGGCGGCATCACTAAGTTGGACCAAGTGACGCGCCAGATCGTCTAGGCTGGCACACTGCATGACACTTCCATCTGCTGACCAAACGCTCGCACGATGTGTGTCGATGGTACGAAGATCGTTGTGCACAACCCAATCTGCGCCTGAGGAAAAGATGCCCTCTATCGCCCGCTTTGCGTCGGCCTCCGTCGCGCCATCGGTCAACTTAAAGCCGACCAAACCTACCCCTGAGTGACGGCTGTACCCCTTCAGGTGGGGAAGTATCTTTTTCCCGGGACGCAGATGAATCGCCAATTCATTCGAGGACGGAAGTTTTGCCGTGATGGGCGCCGCATATGACACGCCGTTAATCTCTACGCTCTCCACAACAAAATCGCTCACCGCTGCTGCGTGGATGATCAAGTCGATATCTCGACTCGAAAGTATCTGTTGGCAAATCGAATCGAGATCCATGGCAGTACAAAACGTTTGCTGCTTGATGCTCGGCTCCACGGGCTTCACCGCACCTTCCGCGCGCGCCAAAAACACCTCGGCACCACGCTTGGCAAACATATCCGCGATCAACGCACCCGTACCACCAGTGCTGCTGTTGGTGATGACGCGCACACCATCGATTGGCTCACGTGTCCCGCCACTTGTGATCAAAACCTTTAGACCATTCACGCCAAGATGGCCTTCAGAATGTCCTCGGGCTCCATCAATCTGCCGTCACCGACATCGCCACAGGCGAGGTTGCCGGAAGCCGGGCTCAGCAAACGCACACCCATGTCTTGCAACTTTGCGACTGACGCCTTTGTGATCGGGTGCTGCCACATCTTGGTATTCATGGCGGGCACCACAAACAAAGGTTTAGAGAAATCGTGTGTCAGCCAGAGGTTGCCCATCAAGTCATCGGCAACACCCGCTGCCATCTTGTTAAGCCGGTTTGCCGTCGCCGGACAAATGATGGACCGATCCGCCCAGCGATTCAGCTCGATATGTTCCATCCAACGTCCCTGCTGAAAGGTGTCGGTAAGTAGGTCGCGTTGCGAAAGGCCTTCCAGCGTCGCCGGGCCGATGAATTGCAGCGCCGAGCTACTCGCAACACACTGCACCGCGTGCCCGGCTTGCACGAGTTGGGAGACCACCGTGCAGGCTTTGTAACACGCAATCGAGCCTGACAATTGAAAGAGAATGTTCATCATCAAATTATATTCGCCACATCGCGGTTACTCGATGCTCAGCGTCGGCAAATTTGTCTTGTGTGACACGCCAGCGACCGTCAAAATGTCATTTATGACAACAGAAACCCGCATCGAAACAACGACATCGCCGCTGGCAACCGTGTATTTCGACGGCGGCTGCCCGATATGCTCGCGCGAGATTGGCTTTTACCAGCGCCTATCCGGCGCGGATCGGATTGCCTGGGTTGACCTCACCACCTGTCCCGACTCGGCACTACCTCAGGGCATCTCGCGGCAGACCGCGATGGCGCGATTCCACGTTGCCACCGCCTCCGGGATGACCAGCGGCGCGGCGGGTTTTCTTGCGTTATGGCGCACGCTGCCCCGCTTTCGCTTCGTCGGCACATTGTTGTCAATCCCGCCAATGCCTTGGATCTTGGAGCGCGGCTATCGTGTCTTCTTGCGCATCAGGCCAACCCGCAAACTTGCCGATTGTGATGTCTGCACAAAATGATTGACGCTACCAAAGACGCCCCTCTGCGGGCGTCGTTTAACCCGCTGATCCGCCCCTACTTGGTCATCACCATCGGTTTCAACATGATCGTTACCATCATCGGAATTCCGGTTGCCGTTTGGCTTTTAGGCCTCGGCAATTGGTGGGCGCGGCATTATTTTGAGCGCCTCGATTGTGAACTGACCGCAAAGTCGATTCGCTTTCGTAAGGGCATTCTGGTGCAGGTGGAAAAGACCATCCCTCTAGAGAACATCCAAGATGTCACCTTCATCGAGGGGCCGTTACTGAAACACTTCAACCTCAGCACGTTGAAGTTTGAAACTGCAGGCTCGAGCCACAACGCGGCGGCAAATATGGAACTCACCGGCATCATCGATGCGCAAGAATTTCGCAACAAGATTCTGGCGGCGCGTGATCATCTAAAACCAACGAACAGGTCGCCCGCATCAACCGCCACTCAAGATTCCACCCTCGCCGTTTTGCAGCGGATTGAAACCAAACTCGAAGAGATCACCACACACTTGAAAAATCGCTCATAGGCTGTTGGACCGACAACCGCGGTTGAAGACAAAAGCAACCGAGTGCGAGAATCGCCTATTGACGGGCATTTTCAAGCAAAATGCCTTGGAAACACCCGCCAATGAACGGGTTTTTCAAACGCCGGTTTCCCCGCATTGAACTCTTTAGCCAACACATGCTCTGAATTCGAGCAGTTCGTTTGTCCCGCCGCTCCGGCCTAACCTAAAACCATAACAACAATGTTTGAGTTCTCTCCCGAATCCGGCCTATGGGGCCTGTTTGCTTCCGCGTTTATATCCGCCACGCTTCTCCCAGGCTCCTCCGAAATCGTCTTGGTGGGGCTGCTGACCAAATATCCCGACTTGCTGTGGACCGCAATTGCAGTGGCCACCCTTGGCAACACTTGCGGCGGCATCACATCTTACTGGCTGGGTCGTTTGTTCCCCAACAAAGCCGAAGGCAAAGCCATCGAATGGCTAAAGAAATACGGCATGTGGTCACTGCTGTTTAGCTGGGTGCCGTTGTTCGGCGACGCACTGTGTGTGGCCGCAGGCTGGATGCGCTTCAACTTCTGGGCGTGTATGGCGCTATTTGCGTTGGGCAAACTGTTTCGCTACCTGCTCGTCGCTGGCGGATGGACTTGGTTTCTGTCGACGATCTGGCCGTGGCTGAAGGTGACGTTTGGGTAGTGCCGCATCCTAGCAGAGTGGAATCAGACGACATTAGCCCGCAGTTCGGCTACTGATACTGACCAGTCCAATAATTGTCATTAAACTGCGCGAATATAATCGGTCCTTCAACCCGTGGAGCCGCCCATGGAACTACTCAGCTTCGCCGACGCCCCACAAGAAAGTACGTCGAATCCTCTGGCAGCACAGGGCCCAGTGTTTGCGCCTTGGACCGTACTCATCGTCGACGACGATCCGGAAGTTCACGCTATCACGCGGCTAGTGCTCAAGGGTTTTGAGTACGATGGGCGCGGCCTTCGGTTGTTGAGCGCACTGTCGGCGGCCGAGGCGAGGTCCTTACTGGCCACGCCGCAAGAAATCGCGCTGGCATTGGTAGACGTGGTGATGGAATCTGACAGCGCCGGCCTGCTGTTGGTCAAACATATTCGCGAAGACCTACAAAACCGCGACATGCGGATCGTCCTCAGGACAGGCCAGCCCGGTATGGCACCGGAAGAAAGCGTGATCCGTAATTACGACATCAATGACTATAAGAGCAAGACCGAACTGACCACCACCAAACTCAACACCTTGCTGTTCTCCGCACTGCGATCCTATCGCGACATCTGTTTGTTAAACACGCATCGTAGCGGCCTAGAGCGCGCCATCAATGCACTCTCAACAGTCGCCCGGACCCGCTCGATTCCGACCTTTGCCTCGGCAGTGCTCGGCCAACTCACCAATCTAATCCGCTCGCCGCAAGCAGCGTCGTACTGGAACGTGGTGACACTCTTCGCGGAACGAAAGGACGATCCACAGTACCGCTTGCTCGCCGTATCGGGGCTCGACGCCGACGCGGGGGCCAGCGAACGATCCGGCATTCCGACAAACGTCGATCAAAAGGTGCAACGGGCATTCCGCGCTAAGCGGTCGATCATTGATGGCGTGGATTACGTTGGGTACTTCCGAACACAGATGGGCAGTGAGAACTTGCTCTTCTTGGCGGAGTGCGGGGAGCTTTCCGCGCTGGACGTCAGGCTGCTCGATCTGTACTGCTCCAACGTTGCAATTGCCTATGAAAATCTCCTGCTGCACGAAGAAATCGAAGAATCCCAGCGCGAACTGATTTTTATGCTTGGCGAGGCCGTGGAAATGCGCTCCAAGGAGACGTCGGGCCACGTACGGCGTGTCGCCGCGATGGCCGCCATGCTTGCCAACGATTACGGCCTGCCGGACGCTGAAATTGAATTGATCCGCCACGCTGCCCCTCTGCACGACGTTGGCAAAGTCGGCATTCCGGACCATATCCTCAACAAGCCCGGACGCCACACGCCGGATGAGTGGGACATCATGCGAACACACGCACGGCTGGGCTTCGATATGCTGAATAAGTCGGACAAACGCATCCTCAAGCGCGGCGCGATCGTCGCCCTGCAGCACCATGAAAAATGGGACGGGTCCGGCTATCCCGACGGCTTGGCCGGCGAGGACATCGATATCTTTGCCCGGATCACGACACTTGCCGACGTATTCGATGCGCTCGGCAGCAACCGCTGCTACAAACAATCTTGGGAGGTCAGGGCAATCGTAGACCTCATCGAAGATCAGAGCGGCAAACATTTTGACCCGCGGCTCGTCGACCTTTTACTCGCGAAGCTTCCCAGCTACCTCGCCCTGCGCGACATCTACCCAGACTGATTCACAATGATGCTGCAACCTCATAAGTCGACGACCACAGAATCGCGCGACGTGTTGCTGTTCAATCTATCCAAATCTGCCTACATCGACTCTGGGTACGTTGAGATTGCGGCGGAACATATCGCCGAGGCTGCGGCAAAGGGGCTCGGTGTTTCCCGCGTGAGCATCTGGCTGACCTCAACAGATATGCAGAGTATCCGTTGCGGTGGGCTGGTACAAAACGGCGCA
Source organism: Usitatibacteraceae bacterium (assembly GCA_044346745.1). Taxonomy (GTDB): domain Bacteria; phylum Pseudomonadota; class Gammaproteobacteria; order Burkholderiales; family Usitatibacteraceae; genus UKL13-2. The sequence continues at coordinate 13,748 of JBIIYQ010000032.1, forward strand.
GTCACCTCCGCCGATGGCTTGGTGCTTTCCCGATCACATTACCCGACCTACTTCGACGCGATCCTTGCAAACCGTCTGGTCGCGGCGGAGAACGTGCGCGATCATCCCGCAACTGTCGAGTTTGTCCCGGGTTACGCAGATGCAAATTCGATCACCGCAATGTTGGTCGTGCCGTTTCGCTTTGAAGAGCGGGTCGCAGGCCTCATCTGTTGCGCACACAGCGAACAGCGCGCCTGGACCGAATCCGACCAGAATTTTGTCGTGGCACTTACCGAAATTGCCGCACGCTCACTCGCCGCTGAGGCTAGACAGCGTGCGGAGGATGCGCTAAATGTCGTTGAGACTGGCATTGAAAGTCTGGTTGCGGAGAGAACCAACGCACTGCGCCTAGCGCTTCATCAACTCCAGTACGCGCAGACCCAGCTAATCCAAACCGAGAAGATGGCGGCGCTAGGTGCGTTAGTGGCGGGTGTGGCCCACGAAATCAACACGCCTCTCGGCATTGGCGTAACCGCCGCTAGCCACATCAGGGATTCAGTCAGGGCGTTGCAATCCGCGGCCGAGGCCAACCAACTGACCCGCGATGCATTTCGGCAGTTTCTCGCTGACGCTTCGGAGAGCGCCGATATTCTGTTATGCAATCTCGAGCGGGCCGCGCAGTTGGTGCAGAGCTTTAAACGAGTTGCAGTCAACCAATCGGATGAGGCAGTTTCGAGTTTTGACCTATATGCAGCGCTGGCGGATTTGTTGTACAGCATGAGTCCGGAATGTAAACGTCATGGCACGGTTTGCGAGCTAGACTGCCCGGAAGGCATCAGGATGCGCGGGTACGTCGGCGCGTTGGATCAAGTCATCACCAATCTGATCGTGAACGCAATGCGCCATGCATTCCCCGACAACGGCGGCAGAATCCGCATCGCCGTCTCGCCTTCGGACTCGAATGTCTTACTACGGATCACCGACAACGGTATCGGCATCGATCCGATTTTTCTGCCGAAGATCTTTGACCCGTTTGTCACCACCAAACGTGATCAGGACGGCACCGGGCTTGGGTTGCACATCGTCCTTAACCTAGTCCACTACCGCTTGAAGGGCCGCATTGATGTGTCGAGCGAGTTGGGTAAGGGAACCACGTTCGAAATAATGTTGCCGACCAACGTGGACGCGGTAAAACCAAACGCAGAAACAACTGCGTTGGGAGACTTGCCCGCTTGACCGGCAGTATTTTTTTGGGCACAGCGCCGGTCAATCGACCGGTAATAGCTCAAGCACTTTGGCCTTGAGATTGCGGGCGCGCTCCTGTCCGCCAGTTTCTTCGACGATTTCTAGGCACAGCTCAAGATGCTCAAGCAGCGCCTCGCGGGTCGTTGCCTTGCGCATCGTTTCGCGTAAGGTGTCAGACTCCTTGCCAAGCATGCGCCCCATCGCTTCCATCAAATAGAGTCGCGCCAGTGCGAGCGAACGCCGCGTGATCGCTGGCGCACGCTGGACTACCGGCGTCGCGGCGTCTAACACCGCCGGGCGATGAGATGGCGGTACAGACGGCAACGCGGCGAGCATCGGCACCGGCACCGGTTTGGTTTCGGCTAGACCGTAGCCCCCGTTGATTGGGGCGACAAAACCTTTAGCCACGAGGTCATCAAAGACATCGGGGGCGTCTCCCAACATCGCCGCTTTTGCAACCAAGGACTTGCCGTCACACTGGCCATCCACCAAGATCAGTAGCCTGCGTTGACGAAGGGACAAAGCGTGAGCGCGCGTGGCAATCTCGTTTTGGCCTTTTTGGGTCTTGATATAGACGATGTTATCGAGCACGTGGAAACTATAGTCATATTAAAGAGCATGTACGATAATTCGTTAACATGTCCAGCGCATGACAAGCGCAAGCGCCGTTTGAACTTTGCTCGATCCTTCTGAAGCCTCCACGCCCCGCGGACTTGCTCTTGGACGTCAGCACAACTTGGATCCCCGCCCGGCGCAACCCTTGTGGTTGTCTGTGGCGATGACGTAACCGTCTCCAATCGCCGCGCCCCGTGGGCTTGCTCTTGGACAATTACGTCACTTAATCATCACCCACGGCACTTCTAGCCAGTTGTCCGCACGGTGAATGGAACTCACGTTTGCACGCATCGCCCACGGGATGATCTGCAAATGAAGCGGTAGCAGATAGATATTGTCGTTGTAAATGTTGAACGCCTCAACAATCATCGCCATTCGCTTCTTCGCATCGAGCTCACCCTTGATCTGCTGCACAAGTGCATCAAACTTTGCGTCTTTCACCTGCCCGTAGTTGTAGTCGCCATCACCCACAGTGTTGCGGCTATGCATGACCGGCTGCAAGGTAAAGATTGGCTCAAAGGTTGAGCCGCCCCAGCCCAGCATATAAAAGCTGGTATCGAGTTTCTGAATCTTGGCGAAGTAGGTTGACACCGGCATCGTGTTCACGCGCACCCGAACGTTGATTTTGGCAAGCATCCCGGCGACCGAGACACAGATGCGTTCATCCGCCAGATACCGACCGATCGGACAGTCGAGCGTAATGTCGAAGCCACTCGCGTATCCCGCGTCGCTCATGAGCTTTGTTGCAGCGGCGATATCAAACGGCAAACGTTTGGTGAGCTCTGCCGGCAACTTGGCCGCCACCGGGTTTGGATGTACCAAACCGGTCGGTGTTGATAACCCACGCATGGCGGTGCGTTTGATCGCCTCTATGTCGATGGCCTGATACATCGCCTGACGCACACGCTTGTCCTTCAGCGGGTTTTTGCCCTTGATGTTGCTGTAGAGCAACTCATCGCGGCCTTGATCCATACCAAAAAACACCACGCGATTTTCGATGCCCTGGATGACCTTCAAAGCCTTATTGCGTTTGAACTGCTCGAGGTTTTGCACCGCAGGGTCGAGCACAAAATCAATCTCCCCCGAAAGCAGCGCCGACATCCGTGTGGCTTCTGAGGAGATCGGTGTATAGACAACCTCGGTGACGTTGCCCTCAAATTTCTTCTCGGCGATGCCCCACCAGTTGGGGTTCTTCTTGAGCATCGTTTTAACTTCTGGCTCGCGCGAGACGAGCATAAACGGCCCGGTGCCATTCGCATTACGAGCGGCAAAGGTTTCTTCTTTCGCCGCGTAGTCCTGTACTTTTTCCACCTTGTTGGCGATTGCCCAATCGCGGCTCATGATGAACATGTTGACGAGCATCTCGAGCGTGACAGGGTTCGGCACCGGCGTGGTGAGTTCGACGGTATGCGAATCAATCTTGCGCGGTTTGCCAATGCCGTTGGCGTAAACGCGGAAATTAGATGTGGGTTGCTGCATCCTCAGGATCGACCAAACAACGTCATCCGCCGTCAACGGTTTGCCGCCGTGAAATTTCACGTTCTTGCGAATATCAAACACCCACGTGGTGGGGTTTGGTTGCCGCCAGCCAGTGGCCAACCGCGGCACAATCTCCATGTTCTTCCCACGCTCAACCAACCCTTCAAAAATCTGGCCGTTGAGGTTGTTGTTGACGCCGGAGTTTTGGGCGTGCGGGTCAGCCGTCTGCATGTCGCCCGCGCTCGACCAGCGCAGTGTCTTTGCCTCGGCGGGCAAACTACATAAGAGTGCCGCCAATCCTGCCGCGAGGAAGCTGGTTAGAGCAATGTTGTGGTGATTTTTCATAGGTGTGCCGGTTTGCGAAAGATAGGCCATCTGACAAAGGATGGCCGGTCAAGTTTGTCTCGGGGCTCATGCTACCGTAAACTGTCCTCTCCGCAGCCTTTTTGCCTGAACATTTGGCTCCCCTCGCGTGATCCGCTACCGTATCGTTCCTTTCCACCCCGCAGCGCACTTGTTTGAAGTCACGATCACCGTCGACAACCCAAACAGCAGCGGTCAACGCTTTATGCTCCCTACTTGGATTCCGGGAAGTTACATGGTGCGTGAATTCGCCCGGCACGTCGGCCAGGTCGTCGCGCGCTGCGGCGAAGAAGCAGTGGCTTGCGAAAAAATCGACAAATCCACGTGGCAATGCGCGCCTGTTGGCGGCCCTCTGACGCTAACTTACACGATCTACGCTTGGGATCTCTCCGTCCGCGGTGCACATCTCGACGACACACACGGATTTTTTAACGGTGCCAACGTCTTTATGCTCGTCTTGGCCCAACGTGAGAGCGCCTGCGAGGTTGAAATTGTTCGCCCGACCGGTGCGCGCTATCAGGGCTGGAAGGTGGCAACGTCACTCGCCGGACCTCCCGCAGTCGAGGGCGGTCGTGATGGTGGACCCGGCAGTGGCCGTGATTTTGGCGTCTATCACGCCGAAAATTACGACGCATTGATCGATCATCCGGTCGAAATGGGTGTTTTCACCCATGCCACGTTTGAGACCTGCGGTGTTAAGCACCATGTGGTGCTGACGGGCCGTCATCGCGCCGACGTGACTCGTCTAACAAACGACTTGCAGAAAGTTTGTGAAACACAAAATCGCTTGTTCGAGCCGGAAACTGCGGCGGCCCCGATGTCGGAGTATTGGTTTCTCATCACGGTGGTTGGTGACGGCTTTGGCGGTCTCGAACATCGCGCTTCTACCGCCCTCATTGTCAGCCGGGATGAATTACCGCTCGCCAACGAGCCGCGTGTCACCACCGGCTACCGCAAGCTGTTGTCCCTCGCGTCTCACGAGTACTTTCACACTTGGAACGTGAAGCGCATCTTGCCAGCGCGTTTTGCGCCGTACGATCTCACGCAAGAGAACTACACCAAACAACTTTGGTTCTTTGAAGGGTTCACGGATTACTACGACGATCTTATGCTGGTGCGCTCTGGTGTGATCACCGTGCTTGAGTATCTCGAACTCGAAGCCGACGGTATCGGGAGGGTGCTTTCACAAGCTGGCCGTACCAAGCAGAGTGTCGCAGAGTCGTCCTTCGATGCGTGGATTAAGTATTACCGGCAGGATGAAAATTCGCCGAACAGCATCGTCAGTTATTACCAAAAGGGCGCACTCATCGGCTTGGCGCTCGACCTCACCATCCGTGACGCAACGCAAGACACCAAGTCGCTTGATGACGTCATGCGCAATCTTTGGACTCGCTTTGGCAAAACCGGCATTGGTGTGCCGGAAGGCGAAATTGAACGTGTCGCAACCGCGGTCGCCGGCATCGACCTCAGCGACTTTTTTGCACAAACGGTTTATGGCACGGCCGATCCCGATCTGGCTGGATTGCTCGCCACCGCGGGCGTCACACTATCTTGGCGAGCGAACGGTACCACTGGCTCAAAAACGCCGGAGCGTACGTTGCCAACCTTGGGCGCCAAGTTAGTTAGTGAAACAAACGGCGACGCCAAGTTGGCGCAGGTGTTCGACGGCGGTTCGGCGATGGCCGCCGGCCTTTCGGCGGGCGACACCATCGTGGCAATCGATCGGTTGCGCGTCAATGCGGGTAGTCTTGAGCGCAGAATTAGAACTTACGACATTGGCAGCACGCTCGATGTCGTCGCGTTTCGTCGGGACGAAATGATGGAACTCAAACTGACATTACTCGAACCGACGACCAGCACCTGTGTGCTTACATTAAATGAATCCCCCCCCGAGGCAAAGACCCGCCGCACCAATTGGCTCGGCAGATAATCTGCTTCACCCGTATCGAATTTGTTTTGGATCCATCTGCACCGCACCTGAAAGACCACCATGACCACACAAAAAATCACATTACCGCTAAAAGACCCAACACTGTTACGCCAAAAAAGTTATATCGATGGAACATGGGCAGATGCGCTGAGCGGCAATACTTTTTTGGTCGACAACCCCGCTGACGCGTCTCACATCGCGGACGTTGCGGATTGCGGTGCGGAAGAAACCAAACGCGCCATCGACGCCGCCAATGCCGCACTGCCTGGTTGGCGTGCAATGACCGCCAAGGCGCGCGGCGTGATTTTGCGTAAGTGGTTCGATCTGATAGTTGCAAACGTCGACGATCTCGCACAAATTTTGGTGGCTGAGAATGGCAAGCCGCTTGCTGAAGCGAAGGGCGAAATTCTGTTTGGCGCGTCGTTTATCGAGTGGTTTGCTGAGGAAGGTAAACGTGTTTACGGCGATGTGATTCCACCGCACCTGCCGGACAAACGTCTACTGGTGATCAAACAAGCCATCGGTGTGACAGCGGCAATCACCCCTTGGAATTTCCCCAACGGCATGATCGCGCGTAAAGTCGGGCCGGCACTTGCAGCGGGATGTACGATGGTGCTTAAGCCTGCGGAGCAAACGCCTCTTTCCGCACTCGCAATGGCCGAACTAGCCCACCGAGCAGGCGTTCCCAAGGGTGTGTTTAGCGTGGTGACCGGTAGCGCCGCCTCGGCTCCGGCCATTGGTGGTGAACTCTGTGCGAATCCAATCGTGCGCAAGATGTCCTTCACGGGTTCGACCGAAGTGGGTCGAATCCTCATGCGCCAGTGTGCGCAGACGATCAAGAAAATGTCGTTGGAACTGGGTGGCAACGCGCCGTTCATCGTCTTTGATGATGCCGACCTTGATGCCGCCGTTGAGGGCCTGATGCAGGCAAAGTTTCGCAATGCCGGTCAAACCTGCGTGAGTGCAAATCGAATCTACGTACATGCGGGCGTATACGACGCGTTTGCGGAAAAACTCAAAACCAAGATGGCGATTCTAAAAGTCGGCCAGGGCAATGAAACCGGCGTCAACGTCGGTCCGTTGATTGACGACAATGCCATCACCAAGGTCAAGGAACATGTGGCCGATGCGGTGGCTAGCGGTGCCGAGGTTGTACTGGGCGGTAAAGCCCACGCGCTGGGTGGAAGATTTTTTGTCCCGACGTTGTTGACCAACGTGTCCTCCACTGCGCGGGTATCACACGAGGAGACGTTCGGTCCCATCGCACCACTGATTCGTTTCACGACCGACGAAGAGGCTGTTGCTTGGGCGAACAACACCGAGTTTGGTTTGGCAGCCTACTTTTATGCGCAGAATATTTCGCGGGTATTTAAAGTGGCCGAGGCGTTGGAGACTGGCATGGTTGGCGTTAACACCGGCATGATCTCCAACGAGCTCGCGCCGTTCGGTGGTGTCAAACAATCGGGACTCGGTCGTGAAGGGTCGAAGTACGGCATTGATGACTACATCGAGATCAAGTATTTGTGTTTAAGCGTTTGAACGTTTGAGCCACGTCGGCAACGAGTTAAGTTGATACGGATCGCCAAAATGCCCCGAGCAAACGGCAAAACCCCCTGTCAGGGCATGGTCCCGGCCGCGCTCTGCGCGATGATTCTGTGTGTCGGTGTTGCCAATGCCCAGCCTCTGGCAACGCCGACCGCGCCAACACGCGATATGCCGGAACCCGCAGGCAAAACGGTTGAGCGCAAGGTCAGTTTCTCCAAGCGCGATATGGTCGCAGCCGCCCACCCGCTCGCCACCGAGGCTGGTGTGGAAATTTTGGCCAGGGGTGGCAGCGCGGTCGACGCGGCGGTTGCAGTGCAAATGGTCTTAAACCTTGTCGAGCCACAGTCTTCCGGGATCGGCGGTGGTTCGTTCATGCTGCATTACGATGCAAAACGCAACGCCACTATCGCCTTTGACGGCCGCGAGATCGCGCCGCAAGCGGCCACACCGACGATGTTCTTGGGTGACGACGGCAAGCCAATTCGTTTTGCCGACGCGGTGCGCAGCGGTAAATCGTTCGGCGTGCCCGGGACGTTACGCGCCCTCGAGGCCGCACACGCCGCGCACGGCAAGTTGCCATGGTCAGCATTGTTCCAACCAGCAATCCGTCTCGCCGAAAACGGCTATGCACTCTCGGCACGTACCGTGCAGCAAGCCGGCAATAGCACCATCTTGCGCGACACACCCGAAACACGCGCGATCTTTTTTACTGCCGACGGCTCACCCAAAGCCGTTGGTACGGTGGTGAAAAATCCGGCGCTTGCCGCGACCATGAAACGTATTGCCGCCGACGGGGCGGACGCGTTCTACCAAGGTGAGATTGCGCGTGACATTGTCGCCGCTATACGTGCACACACCCGACCGGGCATCGCCACGGAAGCTGATTTTGCCGCTTACCGTGTGCGTATCAGCGAGGCCATTTGTGGCGGTTATCGCGGTAACCGTGTGTGCAGCATGCCGATGCCGTCGAGCGGCGGCGTGGCGATCCTGCAGATTCTGGGGATGCTGGAGCGTTTCGATCTGCCGAGCATGAAGCCTGATTCGATTGAAGCCGCACATCTATTTGCTGAAGCCGGTCGTCTGGCATTCGCAGATCGCGAAAAATTTGCAGCCGATGATCGTTTTGCCGACGTGCCGGTGGCGGCGATGATCAGTCCCGCATACCTGCGTGAACGCAGCGCCTTGATTCGTGCCGACCGCAGCTTGGGACGCGCCACACCGGGCAACCCCGCCACATTAAAGTTGGGCCAGGCGGGCGATGCGATGCACAGCCAGACCGGCACCAGCCACTTCTCTATTGTTGATACCGATGGCAATGCGGTCAGCATGACAACCTCGGTTGATGCGTCTTTCGGCAGCCAGATTTTTGTCCGCGGCTTTTTCCTCAACAACCATATGACGGATTTTTCGTTGACGCCCATCGACGCCGCCGGTATACCGGTCGCCAATGCTATCGCCCCCGGCAAACGGCCGCGCAGCACCATGGCACCGGTCATCATTTTTGACGACAAAGGCAAACTGAAGATGGTGATCGGCTCGGCTTTGGGAGCCACCATTGTCAACTCGGTGACCAAAACCATCATCGGTGCGCTCGACTGGCAACTCGACGTACAAGCGGCAATTTCCCTGCCCAATGGCGGCAGTCGTAACGGCCCGACCGACATCGAACGCGGCGCGGGTGCCGAGAAGTTGGCGGCCGCGTTACGCACCATCGGCCATGAGGTCCGCGTTGGTGATATCCCGAGCGGCTTACACGGTGTGTTACGTATTCCCGGCGGTTGGCAGGGCGGTGTTGACCCGCGTCGAGAAGGCGCCGCCAAGGGACGTTAACGATTAGATCTTTGCAGAGGATTCACCCATGAAAAAACTCATCTCGTTTGTATTTGTTTCAACCCTACTACTAGGCTGCGCTATGACAACTACCCCACCCGCTCCCGTTTACCCATCCGCCGTCACCGAACTCACCAAAATTGATACGGTCGTGGGCACCGGCACCATCGCCGCTGCTGGCAGCACCACACGCGTGCATTACACTGGCTGGTTGTTTGTGCCCGGTGAAAACGGCGGCCCCGGCAGCAAGGGCAAAAAATTTGATTCCTCGTTGGATCGTAATGACCCGTTCGAATTCACCATCGGCCAGCGGCGCGTGATTGCCGGCTGGGAACAAGGTGTCGCCGGTATGGCGATCGGCGGCAAACGCACACTGATCATCCCGCCGGAGATGGGCTACGGCGCACGTGGTGCGGGTGGCGTCATTCCGCCAAACGCAACACTTGTGTTTGAAATCGAACTGCTGGCAATCAAGTAAATTCATGCGCACCTTCGGCGCCATCATCATCGGTGATGAAATCTTGTCGGGCAAACGCCAGGACAAACATTTGTCGAAGGTTATCGAGCAACTTGGCAAACGCGGGCTGTCGCTGTCGTACGCAAACTACATCGGTGATGAGCCGCCGCGTATCACGGCGGTATTGCGCCAATCGTTTGCCACCGAGGACGTGGTGTTTTCGTTTGGCGGCATCGGTGCCACACCCGACGATCACACGCGCCAGTGTGCGGCGGCCGCATTGGGTGTCGGGCTGGTTGAACACCCAGAGGCAATTGCAGAAATGCAAGCAAAGCCGGATTTCGAACTGACACCACATCGACGGCGCATGGCGGAGTTCCCAATCGGCGCAACCATCATCCCCAATCCGTATAACCGGATCGCGGCGTTTTCGTGTGGCGACCATCACTTTCTACCGGGCTTTCCCGAGATGTCCTGGCCGATGATGGAATGGGTGCTGGAAACGCGCTACGCACATCTCTTCCACAGTGTGCAGAGTGCAAGCGAATCCATCTTAATTCAAGGTGCCGGTGAATCGAACCTGATCGATATGATGAACGCCATCTTGGCGCGTTATCCGAACATTCGTTTGTCGTCGTTACCTAAACACATCCCCGGCGGACGACAAATTGAGTTTTCGTTATCCGGCAATCCCGCAGACGTGCCAACCGCCATGGCCGAGGCGAGAGCCGAAGTCACACGACTGGGTTATTCATTTACCAACCTGTAACTAATTCGGAGTATCAACATGGGATTGCTCGATAACATTCTTGGTAGCGTCATGAATAGCGGCGCAGGAGATCAATCGGCAAATCCGCTGGTCCAGATCGCCATGAAGATGCTCACTGAACAAGGTGCTGGCGGCCAATCAGGGCTCGCCGATATTGTCGCCAAGTTCCAGCAAGGCGGGCTCGGACACCTTGCTGATTCATGGGTCGGCACCGGTGAAAATTTGCCGGTCTCAGCTGAACAAATTTCACAGGTGCTCGGCAGCGGCAAGTTGGAAGAACTTGCCAATCAATTTGGCTTTTCAACCAACGATGTGGCAGGTGGGCTGTCCAAAGTTCTTCCCGACCTCATCAACCAGGTCACACCGGAAGGCAAGCTGCCCGAATCTGCTGACTTCATCAACAACGCACTCGCGATGTTCCTTAAGCGCTGACCTCTGTATCTGTGTACCTGAGATGAATCGCAGCATCTGGAGTGTGTTTGTTTGGGCCGGTGTCTGCTGGCTTGCAGCCCTATCCACAGCGTACGCCAACGCCGATGCGTCTTGGTCAGCGCTCAAGCAGGGCGGGCATGTTTTCCTACTCCGTCACACCGAGACTGTTCCGGGTATTGGTGACCCACCCGGCTATCGGCTTGATGATTGCAAAACCCAACGAAATCTCAGCGCGGCGGGCCGTGCCCAGGCGCGCGCGTGGGGCAAGGCTTTTGCCGACAACGGTGTTCAAACTAGCGGGGTGTTCTCATCCGTGTGGTGTCGTTGTGTTGATACGGCCGTGCTTGCATTTGGCAAAACAGAAACGTGGCCTGCGCTGAATTCGCACTTTGATAGCGGGTCGGGCGACATGCAAGCCCAACAGGTGCTTGGTGGTATCTCTGTGCGAATGAAGCCGGGCAAGACGTTGGTACTCGTGACCCATCAAGTGAACATCACCGCACTCACCGGTCGAACTCCCGCAATGGGGGAAGCCGTCGTCGCGCGGGTTTTGCTTTCAGCTGATAGATCGCAGCCGCCGCGGTTGGAGGTGGTCGGCATGGTAAGGCTGCCGTAGGACGAAACTGCCTCAGAGGGAACTTCTAAAAACCTCGAAGTTGCCATCATTCCAGCGAACAACCACAAGGGTTGCGCCGGGCTGGAATCCAGTCCTCTGTAAGATCAGTGAGTTACGAAGGCCTAGGTCCCAGCGCAGTTACCTAACTAAGCTGGGACGACGGAGTTATTGGAAGTACCCCAGAGGGAACTTCTAGAAACCTCCCCACTCTCTAGCAGCATTGATATTTGACGCTGGTAGAGGAAGGCGATGAAAGAGCGGAACGGCTATTTGTTTATTGCAGAAGCGCGGGAAGCGAAGCTTGCCCAGT
>JBIIYQ010000033.1:0-24926 GCA_044346745.1 Usitatibacteraceae bacterium
GACGAACCAATCATCTAACAAAAGCGATTTGATAGACTTATCCACAGATTCAGATTCAAAATGCAACAATCGGTCCTAGGTCAAATTTGAATCGGCAGCCTGGGTCAATATTGAAGCGGCGCGAACACGTCAGCCCAAAAAGTTATTGGGACCGAGTCTGCCGTCAAAAATCAAGTTGGGTGTCATAGGAAAGGTTCTTCGTGGCCGAATTAATCAGCAAGAAGACGCGCCTTGAACTACGCGAGTACTTCGTCGGCACGACCCTTTCCGAAATCTCCAATGAGTTCGATTCTGCTGATGTGCCGTTCGACCGAGACTATTTTCCTAATACATCCGGTCAACGTCGGTCGCTTGTTGAGCAGTACTACCACGCCATCGACTGGACACGCTGGGCTGATGTTCGTAAGTTCTTGACCGTCTATGAAAACGTCCTTGCCAGCTTGGAAGACCATGCCGAGAACGGTCAAGAGTGGGCGGCTAGCGCCTTCAAGTCCTTGAAGAAATGGATCGAACGCGACGGGTTCAGCTACGCCACTGGTAAGCTTACAGCTGTCGGGAAGCACCATACGTTGGACCACATTTCTGATGCTGTAAGGCCGTTCGATCTTCCAGAGCTTCATCGTCAAATTCAGAGAATGCAGTCCGCCGTTGAAGACGATCCCGCCCTTGCCATCGGAACTGCTAAAGAATTGGTCGAGTCGGTTTGCAAGACTATCTTGGAACAGAGGCAAATCGGCTTTCCCGAAGACGCAGATATTGGTCAGTTGGTTAAGGAGACGCGGAAGGCGCTTGGCCTAATTCCAGAATCCATTCCCAATTCTGCTAAGGGTGCAGAGTCGATTCGCCGACTCCTCAGCAATCTCGGCAATGTTGCACAGGGCCTCGGGGAACTGCGCAACCTGTATGGCACAGGCCATGGCAAAGGCGGCGCCGTGAAGGGACTATCTCCAAGACATGCTCGCTTGGCGGTTGGAACCGCCGCAACTCTCTCGACGTTCCTTTTCGAAACTCATACCGAGCGCGGAATATGACGCCCAACCCTGCGGTCAACCGGCCCTGCTGCAAGCAACGTTTGCAGCGTTCGCTCCGGCCTCGGCCTCGGCCGTCCGTTTACATTGAACCCTAGGCGTGGCAACCAACATGTCTGAACGCTTCCTCTTATACATTGATATCCTCGGATTCGCCGAGATGACCGACCGTGAGCCAAGGAAGGTTGCACGTACCTATGCAATCCTCGACTCGCTGAACGTGCATCGACATCATGCTTTCAAGACGATCGTTTTTTCTGACACGGTTTTGGTCTACAACCCGCTGCCCGCGAGGTCATTTGAAGAGAAGCAATATTTGGTTTGGTATCTGACGGAGTTCGCAGAAGATCTACATCACCGATTGACCGGTCAAGATATCTACTTTAGAGCGGTCCTAACCTGCGGTGACTTCTCGCACTATCCGCTCAAGAACATCGAGTGCTTTTTTGGTCGGGCGTTGATTTCTGCATTCAACCGAGAGAAGGGTATACCTTCTATTGGTTTGTTCATGGACAGGAGCTGCGTCGAATACAACAGATTCTTCCGAATTGAGCCCTTCGATCCCGATACCAACTTCGTCCATCTGAACCGCTCGTTCGAAAGCCTGACGGAATACACTGGTGACCAGTATCCATTCCTCGACAACGCCATTGAGGACCAAGCACCTTACCTACCTTGGCAAGTCCGCCATCTTCAGGATGTTTATATCAACATGAGGATGCACAAGTCCCCAGCGGTACGCACGAAGTTCCTTACTGCCTGGGACTTCTACTCGAGGCGATACCCCGGACTGACAAGAACATTGGCGGACGCCAATTTTGATGTCTCGGCGCTGGGCGGGCCCGGCGCGTGGCGCAATGAAATCACGGCAATGGAGACAGACATCAAGCACTACAAGCGCATCGGCAGTGGAACTGATCTTTCGCAACAAGTCAGCAAAGGCCGGCCGAAGTCCCGCATACGCACACGCAAAGGCAGCGCCGGCAACACCTAACCCTTCGCTCGAGCAGAATCTGAGATGTTGCACTGACCAGTAGAATCCTCCAGAAAATCGCAAGGCCGCTTTGGTTCAATAGTTAGGGTTCCGGTTTCCGCAAAACAGGCGTTCCCAGTTCCTCATTCCAACCGGTCTTCCGGATGCACGTCATTCACAATAGGCCACTTGAGTTTGCGCGTCGCTAGCCAACTCGAGTAAGCGGCACGACGTTTGTAACTTTAGAGCCGCCGAGAAACGGCAGGTATTCATTTACCGCGCGCTTAAGGGTGGTGTCGCAAAGGTGCGCGTAGTGTCGACTCGTGATTCGTGTATCGCTATGCCCGAGCAGCCGTGAAATTGTTAGCAGATCAACGCCTGCATTTGCTAAGAAAGATGCGTAAGTGTGGCGGAGTTCATGAAAGCTGACGGCAGGCGTAATACGCGCCTCCTTACAAGCAGCTTTTAGCGGGCGAACCTGATAGTTTTTGCCCCAAGCCTTTCCGTCCTTTCTTACAAATAAAATTGCGTCACCCAGCTTGCCCACCGCGGCAGCAGCAAATACGGTGATGCCTTCGTCAGTCAATGGAACGTGTCGACCGCGCGACGATTTTCCCGGTGCAATAAAAACGCTTCGCCTGTCGGCAGAAAAATCTTTCGCGCGCAGATTCGTCAGCTCCGAATATCTAGCGCCAGTCATGAGCGCCGCTTGCACGAGAAGCTTAAAATCTTCATCGCACGCATTGATTAGCCTGGTCGAGTCATTTGCGTCTAGGAATCGGATGACTGGCTCATCCACGTTTTGAAATGGCCGGACGCGCCGCCACTCAGCGTCAGATTTCACTAGGCCATCCTCATAGGCTTTATTTAATACAGCCTTGAAAATTGCAAGGATTCGATTCGCGGTTGCTCTGCGCGATCGCTTTTCATCTTCAGTCGTTGGCGCCGATCGAAACCTGACTTCAGCGCCATTTTTCGAGCGCAGCCTCCCGGGCGCTTGTGCGAGCTGCGTATGCCACTTTCGAATTTGCAGCGCTGTCAGCTTCTCGACTTCGACATTTCCAAACTGGGGCACGACATGCGCCTTCAGCCCGGTTTCCGTCGCCTTCACCGATTTGCGATGGACGCGAAACCAATCCATGTAATGGTCGATGGCGTCCTGCACGGTTGCGGCAGACTTGACGATGCCGCCGTCCCGTTGAAGTTGCTCGAAACGAACGCGTGCGCGCTGCTGCGCTTGGGCAAAGCTAAGAATCGTCTGACCGTTCGCCTCCGCGTAGTCGTCTGCCGTACCGAGAGTCTCCAGCCGGTACCCGCCAGAGGCGAGTGCCATTCGTACGCTCCAGATTCCGTATTGTGCTGACGTGCGCCGATAGCCTAGCGCGAGACCCGTTTCGAGCTGCCCAAAAACGCGTTTAGTGAGTGGCAGCCGAAGCCGATGGCTGCGCTTCTCAAGGGCATTTCGTACATTTCTAGGCATAGTTGGGCGGGTCTCGTGTCAAAATGGTGTCAAGATTTTGTCGCTGGACAGTTCTGGACAGTTTTGGATAGGAAAAGTATAATTCCATTACGAATCAAATAGATAGTGTCATCCAGAACCGTCCAGAACTGTCCGAAAAAATGGCGTTTGTTAGACTTTCACAGCGGTAACCGGGGTTCGAATCCCCGCGGGGACGCCATAAAGCAAGAACGCCCACCTTGTGTGGGCGTTTTTGTTTTTTGTCAGTCTCCCCTCTCTGCCCGGGGCAACGGCTCGGCTCGGTTATAATTGGGAGGTTAGTAGGAGTAGCTTCACCCCACCGCGGGTGGCTTGTATCAACAGACTTGGCGCTCAGGATTGGGCTCTATGGTGCAAGCGGCAAATGCTTAGCGAGACTTTTGGCTACGTGAATCCATCATGCTGGCGGGATTCATGTGGTCATTTGTCATTCACCGGCTAAGGCATCTCGATGGAATCACTTCTAGTTTCAACTGGCGTCGTTGCACTTGCCGAAATCGGCGACAAAACGCAGTTGCTTGCCTTTATCCTCGCCGCACGCTTCAAGAAGCCGGTGCCAATAATTCTTGGCATCCTCGCGGCGACGCTGATCAATCATGGACTCGCCGGTGCACTTGGTGCATGGATCACCTCCGTCGTCAGTCCGGACATCATGCGTTGGGCGCTTGGGCTGTCTTTCCTTGCAATGGCCGCATGGACCCTGATTCCGGACAAGATCGAAGATGAAGAGACGCAGGTCGCGCAGCGTCTGGGTGTCTTTGGTGCGACGTTTGTCACGTTCTTTCTCGCGGAAATGGGAGACAAAACGCAGCTTGCCACGGTGGCCCTCGCGGCGCACTTCGCGGCCCCGCTGATGGTTATTATCGGGACCACGCTGGGGATGTTGGTCGCCGATGTTCCGGCGGTTTTTATTGGTAACAAGTTTGCGGCGAAAATCCCGATGAAATTAGTCCACGGTATCGCTGCTGCCATTTTTGCCGCAATGGGTGTATTAACGCTAATCGGCGCGGACAAACTCTTGACGTCGTAGCAACATTTGCATCATGACGCCTGCTGCGGGGGGGGTGCGTCGTGGTCACGATCCGGGCGCCGCCATGGGTCGATGTGTGTCATTAGGTTCAACACACGGTGTCGCGCAACGACCCGGTCGCGAGCAAGCACCGCAATGTCATGTCCCGCTTCGACGGTAATGTTGGCGTCAACTTCGAGATGGGCATCGACGATGATCATATCCCCCATTTTCCGCGTTCGAACATCGTGTACGTTGATTACCCCTGGAGTCTCGACAAGGGTCTGACGTATGGCTGCGACTTCTTGCTCGTCTATAGAGCGATCCATCAAGTCGTGTAGGGCATCCCAACCGAAGGTCCAACCCATCTTTGCCACCATAAAGCCGACGATGAGTGCGGCAATGGGATCCAAGATGGGGTAGCCGGCGAGGTTACCGATGATGCCGATGCTCACCACTAATGACGAGGCCGCGTCCGATCGAGCATGCCATGCATTCGCCACCAGCATGCTCGACTTCACGCGTTTTGCAACGCGCAGCATGTAGCGAAATAACGTTTCTTTGGCGACAAGCGCGCCGATCGCCACCCACAGGGCGATGACATGCACTTGTTGTACGCTTTCCGGGTCTTCTAGCTTCCGAAACGCCGACCACAGCATCCCTGCGCCGACACCGAGCAAAAGCAGTCCAAGCACCAGTGATGCGGCAGTCTCAAAACGCTGGTGCCCGTACGGGTGATCTTCGTCCGCGCCTTTCTGACTGTGACGATTGGCAAGTAGCACGACAAAGTCCGCGACTAGGTCTGATAGCGAGTGAATACCATCGGCGACGAGCGCCTGGGATTTCGCGGCGATGCCCACCCAGATCTGCGTGGTGGTGAGCAGGATGTTTACCCCGATACTTACCCACGTACTCCGTGCCGCAGCTGCCTGTCGTTCAGCTGGGGTGTGTTTCGGGTCTTCCGTGTCATCGATGACTTGGGCTGGATCCATCTCGGTCTGTGCCAGAACATTGCTAGAAGCGTGTTGCGTCAGATGTTACGCCCAGCTGCGAGGGCGCGGCTGGTCTACCTCAACATTTATTGCGTTGGCGCAAAATTTAGTCAAAACCGAAAGATAATGTTAGTCCGCTCTCAATAAACTCAGTCTGAATATCTATGAACGCAAAGATTGACCGCCTGAATGTGCTGACAAGATTTAGATTCCCAACGCTGGTGGCCGCATTTGTGACCGCAACTTTTCTTGCATTCACATCGTCTGTACCTATGGCTAACGCACAGGTGCCTGCGGACGCCGGCAAACCGACCGAGACGCTTCGCCCCGAGGTAGCAAAAGAATTGAAAGCGGCACAGGATTTGATCAATGCCAAACAATTCAAAGAGGCACTCGCGAAACTTGCGGAGGCAGACAAGATCGCGGCCAAAACGCCATATGAAATATACATTCTTGAACGACTGCGCGGACCGGCTGCGGCGGCGACCTCTGACCACGCGATGGCGGCAAAGTCGTTTCAGATTGCTGTGGACAGTGGTCGGCTTACACCTGCCGAGCGCACCCAATTCTCCGAGGCCATCACATCGGCGTTTTACCTAATGAAAGACTACAAGCCCGCAGCGGTATGGGCTAAACGTTCCATTGAAAGCGGGGGTGCCGGACCGCAAACGCGTATGTTGATGATCCAAGCGTTGGTATTGGGGGGCGACTTAACCTCAGCGACAAAAGAAGCCAATGCGGCCATCGCGGACGACGAGAAGGCCGGAAAGACGCCCTCACAGGACTTACTCAGGCTAGCCGGGACAATCGCACTCCGCGCCAATGATGACGCCGCGTATATCGGCGTTTTGGAACGACTGGTAGTCGATTATCCTTCTAATGACTACTGGCTTGACTACATCTCCCGTGTGGCTCGCAACCCGGCGGTCAATGATCGTTACATGACGGATATCTTTCGTCTGAAAATTGCGCTGGCGCAACCGCTTACCGCGAGCCAGTACATGTTTGTGGCGCAATCTGCCAGACAAGCGGGATTCCCTATCGAAGCGGCAAAAGTCATGGAAGCGGGGTTCAAGGCTAGCGTTTTGAACACGGCTGAGCACAAGCAGTATCGCGAGTTAGTTGAGCGTGACGCCGCCGATGACATCAAGAATATGGCGCGTAGCTCCGCCGAGGCAGCCAAAGCCAAGGAAGGGCCAGGCTTGTTCAACTCAGGCCTAAATTACGTCTATAACGGCGAAATTGACAAGGGGTTGTCGATGATGGAGCAGGGGATTTCGCGAACTGGAATCCGCCGCCCTGAAGATGCACGTCTTCGTTTGGGTATCGCATATGCCATTGCGGGCGAGCGTGCAAAAGCGGTTGAGTCTTTGGCGATGGTGAAGATTGCCGAAGGAGGCACCGAAGTTGCGCGACTTTGGACTGCGTACGCCAAACAACGGGTTAGTAATCCGCCCGCTGTCCCAACGGTGCCCGCAGCCAAGTAGTACGGCTTCTGTAGTGCATCATGGGGCCAGCTGTGTTGCCGGTGCCTAGTCATCCGTTTCTGCAAGCCACTTTGTTAAGGCGAGTTCCGCTTCGTAGAAATAGCGCTTGATATCTTCGTACAGCTCGTCCATTTGCCCTTGCGTCGGCAACGGTTCGGATGAAACAGTCGGCGGAACCCCGGGCTTGGGAGAGATCCGTCGCGCCGCTAACTCAAGAGTCTTGCATGCCGCTGATACCCTTGGGAAACCGATGCTTGCAGAGGCCCCTCTCAAGCTGTGAGAAAGATCGCCCAGCAACAGCCAGTTCGAATCCACGAGGCAGGACGCCATCTTCCGCAGCCGTTCTTGAGACTTTTCTTGAAACAGCGCGATGAGGGTTTGCTCGGAAGCGCTGCCACTACTGTCGGAGGGCAGACCACGTAGATCCTCTAGCTGCTCGAAATCTAGGATCGCAAGTGCGCTGAGATCGGGTGTTAGCCGTGCAACCGGTCCAGCATAGTCAAGCTGTGTCACGGAGGGGGGCGAAGTCACGACGTCGAGCGAGGTCGGTGGTTCAACCCCGCTGTCTGCGACGGCGAATTTATGTGGCACACAGCGCTTCAGCATTGCCAGTAATTCATCACGCCGAATGGGCTTGGAGATATAGTCGTCAAGCCCTTCGTCCAAATAGTATTCGCGGTCACCGGCAAGGGCATGTGCGGTCATTGCGACAATCGGCACCCTCGTTAGTTTTTCGCCCGCATCCTGAATGCTGAAGCGGCGCTTTAATTCTCTCGTTGCGCCGACGCCATCGAGAACCGGCATGTGAATATCCATCAAGATAATGTCCAGCGTTACTTGGTCGGCTGCCAACGCCTTTGCAGCGGCAGTGACAGCACTTTCGCCGTCGGCTACGATGGTGACGTGGTGACCCAAACCACGCAGCGTACCCTCGATGACTCGCTGATTAACTTCATTGTCTTCGGCGACCAGTATGTTGAGGCTGCGGGTGGTGGGCGATTTGGCAACCGCACTGGATACGGCATTACTGGGTCTAATCGGCGACCCCAGTTTGGATTTATGTTTAGTCCAATTTGCAAACTCGGTATCGTAGACAGGTTCGGGCAAGAACGGTCGCGTGGCGACGTCGTTCTTGCCCACACCAGTTGCTGCTTGTGTTAGTACATCGAACATACGCGCCGCGCCCGCTGGTCGCATGACGAACATGTGGTGTGGCATCAGCCGCAAAGTCGGGTCTAACGACAATTCAGCACGCGAAATGTCGGACATCAGGATGACGACGATCAGTGGCCTGCCCTCGACTTCCCGAGCTTCATTTTGGGCGGCTACTGCGTCACCAAGTACAGCGGCACTGTTAGCTTCAATCCCGCTATCGGCAATCAAAATATCAATCGACTCACCAGCTATGTTGTGCATATGTGAGGCCGCATCTTGTCGATTGGATTCGATGACTTGGAACCCCCAACGCTGGTACCGGTACGCAGCCGAGTTGCGCCTAGAGACGACATCATCGATGAGCAATATTCGCTTGCCGAAAAACTCCGGCAGGTCGCGCTGCATGTGGGTACGGATGGGACCACGCACCCGCTGAGTGACGATGGTGAAATAAAACGTCGAGCCCACGCCTTCGACGCTGTCGACCGCAACTTCGCCGCCCATCATTGTGACCAATCGTTTTACGATTGCTAGGCCTAAGCCGGTGCCGCCGTACTTCCTTGTTGTTGAGGCATCTACTTGGGTAAACGCCTCAAACAGTTTGTTGACGCGATCCGCGGGGATGCCAATGCCACTATCACGTACGCTCGCAAACAACTTTATGCGGTCATCGGGAAGTGATTCACATCGTATTTGTAGACAGATCTCGCCGGTATCCGTAAACTTGATGGCATTGGATAACAGGTTGAGAAGTATTTGCCGTAGTCTTGTCGCGTCGCCCACGACGTAAAAGGGGATGTCATCACGAACATCGTAGATTAGTGCGATTTTCTTCTCGCGTGCCTTTTCGGCGACCAACTCGAAAGCCTCCTCAACGACACCCGCAAGTTCAACACTTACCGCTTCAAGCGTCATTCGCCCGGACTCGATCTTGGAAAAGTCCAATACATCGTCGATTAATCTTAGCAACGTATCACCAGAAGCGCGGATCAGCCGAATGTAGTCTCGCTGCTCGTCATTGAGCTGCGTGTCGGCCAGCAAGCCTGCCATGCCAAGCACGCCGTTCATCGGCGTCCGGATTTCGTGGCTCATCGTCGCAAGGAATGACTCTTTTGCGCGTGCCGCCTCGGTCACACGCACGTTGGCCTCAATAAGTTGCTCTTCAGCTTCCCGACGCTCGTTTACGTCCACTATCGATCCGATGAATCGCCTCGCTTGGTCGCGCTGGTCATACTGTGCGATACCTCGAACACGCAACCACATGTGACTGCCTTGCGCCCGAAGGGCCCGGCACTCTACGTCAAAGAACGGTGACTCGCCTTTCAAGTGGTGTGCGAGTGTTGCACGAAACTCCGGAATATCTTCCGGGTGAACCCACGTCTCCCAGCTGAAATTGTTGGGGAATGTGCCAGGCACAAACCCTAGAATTTCGCGGAAACGTTCCGAGTAGTAGGCCTTTCCGCCTTCGCGTAACTCGACGTCGAGAATACCCTGCTGCGAGGAGCGAATCACAAGGTCGAGCTGCTCACGCTGTAGCGCTAGCTCGCGTTCGAGGAGCTTGATTTGTGTGACGTCCGTTATGGTGCCGATGATGCCGTCGATAGTACCGTCCGTGCGCCGTACCACCTGTCGGGCAAGAATTGTCGGAACCTGTTCGCCTGTCGCGGTGGTGACAAACGTCTCACGCACCTCAAAACCGGAGGGCGAATCGATTACACCGTCGTCCAAGTCGGGTAGCCAAGACGAGTCGGCTAAGCGGGCCAACTCAGCATTGGTTTTGCCGATGACATCGTCGCGCCGCCTGTGGTTTAGCTGCTCCCATGCACGGTTCACCACGACAAGCCGACCGTTGGCGTCCTTGCGATAAATCGGGTTCGGGTTAAGTTCGATGAGGTCGTCGGTAAATTTCACTTGGTCGCGTAATTTAACAGTCATGCTTTCGGCAAGCGTTGCCGCTTGTTCACGTAGCCTAGTTAGTAGCCACACCAATCCGGCGAGGAGAGCCGTGCCAATGACTCCGATCAACAAAATTGTCTGTGGCGCTCGATTGGCGAGTTCGGCGTCGAGCGCGGGGGAACTCTCGACGCGTAGGTTCCAGCTACGCTGACCGATGACGAGTTCGAGTGGCGCGGCAAAATTACCGCTGCGCGGGGAAGCAGGAAGGTCGCTTCTTGCGGCAGACGCTCTTGCGGTGCCCGACTTGGCCTTATCTTCGGTCAGATCGAGAGTCAGTCGCTGACCGTTGTTGCGAGTCACTAACGCGAGTAGATCGGCTGGCCGCACAAATGCGACCAGATAACCTAGCGGCTGGTCGGTGTCCGTGAAGGCGGGGAACAGCGGCTTGACGAGGGCGACGAATTCAGCCGCGTCTTGAACGCTTGCGGTGGTCAGAATCCCGGTGGCGGCCATCCGCTGTGATCTCTTTGCAACCAACATCGCCTCGTCGATAAGCTCTGACCGCGCGAGCTCGTCACTGACAATTGTGACTTCGGGTATCACTCGAATCAGGGCGGAAGACGGCGACATTTTTTTTCCGACGATGCCTGTGGTTCGCAAGGCACGATATTCAATGCGCGCCAATCCGGGGATCGATGATGATCGTTTCTCGCGAGCGTCAAGATACTTGTTCCAGCGCGCATTATCGATTTGCGGAGACGCCGCGATGATGGCGCCGGCGGTCGCGAGTGCGTCATCAGCCTGCTGAATATGCGTGGCGATTTCACTTTTTGCACGCTCGGCGAGCGCTTCAAACCGATTCTGTGACTCCTGACTGACCTGACGGTAGCTCTGCACGGAGGCGACCACGGTGGACAACAAGAGCGCCCCGAGTACCAGCCAAGGTGCCTCCACCCGAGGAATGGCGGATTCCGGGAAGCTCGGTGCTGCGACCGCCGCGTCACTGGTCTTTTCGGGCATGGACATTCCGTAAGATTAACTTATCCGGACGGGTAATTCCAAGGCGATTGGAGGGCACTGGTCATCGCGCTGTTGGCCAATAGGTGTGACCGGTAGTCGACAAATTGCAAACTCGTGTAGAGTGCGGAAGTGATGATGACGCTAAACAAGTTAAGTTGGTGGGGCAGAGTCGGCGCGCGGCTAGTGGTCGCTGTTGGACTGGTGTTGCCGTCGATTGCTGTGGCCAACATCTACTCGTTCAGGGACGAGAATGGCATTACCCATTTTTCGAACCTTCCGCATCTCGATAAACGCTACAAGCTGGTCTACAAAATTCCACAGGCCTGGACGACAAGGCCCAATGCGTGGACGCCTAACTTTCCAAAATCGATCGACATCGGCAAGCTGGTACCAGTGATCGATAACGCAGCGCGGACGCACGGGGTTGATCCGCGGCTTGTGCACGCGGTGATCCGCGCTGAATCTGGCTACAATGAACGCGCCCAGTCAGCTAAAGGTGCTCTTGGCCTTATGCAATTGATCCCAGCTACCGCTGATCGCATGGGCGTTAAGAACCCGTTTGATCCAGTCGACAATGTTTTTGGTGGCACCCGTTACCTGAGCCAGTTGATCAAGATGTTTAATGGCAATTTGGAACTCGCGTTGGCGGGATACAATGCAGGTGAAAACGCAGTGATTAGACATGGAAACCGTATTCCGCCATTTGCCGAAACACAAGCCTACGTGCCAAAAGTCATGGCGTTCTACCGCAGTCCGGAGCTAAATCGCTTTGTATCGCAGCCGATAATTTCTGGTGCTGCTATGGTGCCAGATTCGTCCGTTCGACTAGGGACGTCGAGTATCCGATAGACCACGGAGTTAGACGAGCACGAGGTTGTCGCGATGGATCAGCTCTGCCTCGGCGACGTAGCCGAGAATTGCCTCGATATGCTTGGTCTGCTTGCGCGCAATCCGGCGCACTTCGCTTGCGCTGTAGTTGCACAGGCCCCGCGCAATCTCTCGGCCTTGTGGATCAACGGCGCTGACCACGTCGCCGCGTGCAAACTCGCCTTCAACGGCAACTACCCCAATTGGCAGCAGCGATTTTCCACCGGAGACTAATGCAAATGCCGCGCCCTCGTCGAGGCTGAGAGTTCCCATGGTCTTCAGGTGGCCGGCCAACCAAGTCTTGCGTGCCTGCATCGCCGTCTTGTTTGCCGTGAGCCGGGTCCCGACTTCTGCGCTGCACAGGATTGTGGGCAGCACATTTTCCACGCGCCCGTAGGCGATCACGGTCGCGGCACCGGAGAGCGCTGCTTTTTTTGCGGCGAGAATCTTGGTGAGCATACCGCCTTTACCGATAACTGAGCCGCTTGAGCCCGCCATCTTCTCCAAAGCAGGGTCACCGGCCACGGCGTTGCGAACCAGTGTGGCGGCTGCGTCATGTCGAGGGTCGGCAGTATACAAACCCTGTTGATCGGTGAGAATCACCAGCAAATCGGCTTCGATGAGGTTGGCAACGAGGGCAGCCAATGTATCGTTATCGCCAAACTTGATTTCATCAGTGACAACCGTATCGTTTTCATTGATGATCGGAAGTACGCCCAGTTCGAGCAAAGTGGAAAGCGTGGTGCGTGCGTTTAGATACCGCGTTCGGTCGGCGAGGTCGTCGTGGGTGAGAAGCACCTGGGCTGTGCCGAGCCCATGTTCACGAAATGCCGATTCATAGACTTGAATCAGGCCCATTTGTCCCACCGCCGCCGCTGCCTGCAACCTATGAATTTCTTGCGGCCGCGTTTTCCAGCCAAGGCGTTTCATTCCCTCGGCGATTGCGCCGGAGGATACAAGTACGACTTGGTGCCCTTGTTCGCGAAGTGCGGCGATTTGGCGCACCCATTCGGTGATGAGTGCGTGATCTACGCCTTCACCGTGATTGGTAATCAGCGTCGAGCCAATTTTGACGATGACGCGCATGTGCCTTATGGCGTGTCGGACTCAGCCGCAGCTGTAGATGCCAGCGCGTTAGCCTCTGCACGTTGTTTCGCGACGTGGTCCATGATGGCGAAGGTCAGATCTTTGCAACCATCTGCTTTCATCGCAGAGATGCTGAAGGCGGGACCCTTCCACTTCAGGCCTTTGATGATGGCTTTCACACGCTTGTCAGCTTCATCCTTATCCACCAAGTCGACCTTGTTCAAGATTAGCCAGCGGGGTTTGTCAAAGAGGGCCTGATCGTACTTTTTCAACTCATTGATCAGCGCTTTCGCTTCCTTTACAGGGTCGACGGCGTCGTCGTACGGTGCGATGTCAACAAGGTGTAGCAGTAAATGGGTTCGCTGCAAGTGTTTCAAGAATTGGTGCCCAAGGCCAGCACCTTCGGCGGCGCCTTCGATCAGTCCCGGCACGTCCGCAATCACAAAACTTCGATTGTCGTCGACTCGCACGACACCCAAATTCGGGTGTAAGGTGGTGAAAGGATAGTCGGCCACCTTCGGTCGTGCTGCGGACACTGCGCGAATGAACGTCGATTTGCCGGCATTTGGCATGCCGAGCAATCCGACGTCCGCCAACACTTTCAGCTCAAAATGTATTTCCTTGGTTTCACCCTCTGTGCCCTTGGTGAATAGTCGCGGCGCGCGGTTGGTTGAACTTTTGAAGTTGATGTTGCCGAGCCCGCCGCAGCCCCCTTTGGCGACCATGACCCGTTGTTTGTCGAATGTCAGATCCGCGATGACTTCTTCAGTTGCGAGGTCTTTGATGACGGTTCCAACTGGGACACGCAGCACAACGTCGTCTGCCCCGGCACCATTACAATCTGCGCCGCGACCAGAGGCACCGTCTTTGGCGCGGAAGATGCGGGCAAAACGGTAGTCAACCAATGTGTTGATGTTGCAATCGGCAACGACGTAGATCGAACCCCCAACACCGCCGTCTCCGCCGTCCGGGCCACCGAAAGCAATGTACTTCTCACGCCGCATTGACGCAGAGCCATTGCCGCCCTTGCCAGCATGTACTTCGATGCGCGCTTCGTCGATGAATTTCATACTGGTATTCTTCTACAAAATGCGAAAAAAGAAAAAGCCCCAGAGACTGCTCCCCGGGGCTTTTCTTTGCAGAATCGCCTGACGCGCTAAGCTGGCTGTGCCGCTGCTTGGACCACCGGATCGATCGAGATCGTGCGGTTACGCTTGGCGCCCTTGATTGCAAAAACCACTTTGCCGGTTTTTAGTGCGAACAGGGTATGGTCTTTACCCATGCCGACGTTATCGCCTGCGTGGAACTCGGTACCGCGCTGACGCACGATGATCGTGCCGGCGTTGATCAATTCACCGCCGTAGGACTTGACACCAAGGCGTTTTGATTCGGAATCGCGGCCATTTCGGGATGAGCCGCCCGCTTTTTTATGTGCCATTAGTTGGCTCCTTAGGCTCTAATCTCACCGATTTGAATCTCGGTGTAGTTTTGACGATGCCCCTGGCGCTTTTGATAGTGCTTACGGCGGCGCATCTTGAAAATACGTACCTTGTCGGCACGACCCTGTGAAATAACGGTGGCCGTGACGGCAGCGCCTGCGATCACAGGTGTGCCAATGGTTACGGCTTCGCCGCTACCCACCATCATCACCTGGTCCAAAAAGATCTGCGCGCCCACGTCTGCCGGTATCTGTTCTACTTTAATTTTTTCACCAGTGGCAACACGATACTGCTTGCCTCCGGTTTTTATGACCGCGTACATGGTTAAACTCCAAAAGGTTGTGTATCTCTGCTTAGGCCGTTGCTTGTGAAGAGCTTGATACGTTGCTACACACAAGTGCCCGACAGAACTCGCTATTATACGGGTCTCATGACACCACGTCAAACCACTATTTGACGGCAAAACAGGGGCTTAGCGTTGCTGACCAGCAGCTCGCGCCCGCCAAAAAGCGCCAAACCGGATGAATCAGCCCCAAAACCCGATCAAGTTAGAGAATATCCGGCGCGTTATCGACGCGGATTTGACTGCAGTAGACAGCGTCATTCGCCGTCGACTGGCGTCAGACGTTGTTGTCATAAACCAGATTTCGAATTACATTATTGGCTCCGGTGGTAAACGGTTGCGGCCGATTTTGGTCTTGTTAGCGGGTGGTCACTTTTCGGCAAACCCTGAGCATGCAAGGGGTATCGCAGCAGTTATCGAGTTTATTCATACTGCGACGCTTTTGCACGACGATGTTGTTGATGAATCCTCGCTACGGCGCGGGCGGGAGACGGCAAATGCCCTCTTTGGCAATGCTGCCTCGGTTTTGGTCGGGGATTTCCTATACTCCAGAGCCTTTCAGATGATGGTCGAGGTTGGCTCGATGCGGGTGATGGAAGTCATGGCGGAAGCGACCAACATCGTCGCCGAAGGTGAGGTTCTGCAGCTACTCAACGTCGGTGACCCCGACACCGATGAAGAGAAGTATCTTCGCGTGGTGCGTTACAAGACGGCGAAGCTGTTTGAGGCGGCAACTCGGGTGGGCGCAATTCTGGGTGGGGCAACGAGTACCGAAGAGCGCGCCTTAGCCGACTACGGCATGCACTTGGGGACCGCCTTCCAACTGATTGATGACGTACTCGACTACTCCGGAGACGCCAGCGAAACCGGCAAGAATTTAGGGGACGATCTGGCCGAAGGTAAGCCGACGCTGCCGCTGATTTACGCGATTCGCAACGGCGACGACGCCGAACGGCGGGTCGTTCGGGACGCTATCGCCAACGGCGACCGCAGCAACATGGATGCGGTGATTGCCGCCATCCGCGCGACCGGCGCGATTGACTACTCACGCGCTGCAGCGCACCGGGAGGCGGACACCGCAAGAGCGTCGATCGGCGCATTGGCGGATTCCCCGCATAAAGCGGCTCTGCTAGAATTATCGTTGTTTGCAGTAGAAAGGCGCTTTTAGGCGGTTTTGTTCGCAATTAGGCGGGAGTCGAGTTTGGCTCGGCTTGCGGGAAGCGCAATCAAATTTAAAGCGGCTGCGCCGAGTTTGTTGGTCGGCGGCTCTTGAATTTGACGGTGTCGTCGTTGGTTGTTATAGCAGTTCAAACGACGAAACAGGTCGCGCGCAGGTTGGATTTCATCTGCGGGGTGTAGCTTAGCCTGGTAGAGCGCTACGTTCGGGACGTAGAGGCCGGAGGTTCGAATCCTCTCACCCCGACCAGTTTTTGAAGTTTTCGGGGACGGGTTGGATTCCCCGGCCAAGTCACTAGAGCCTTCTCAGCGGTTTTTCTTGATCGCGCTGGAAGGCTCTTTGTTTTTTTGCAGTTTTTTTGAAATCTGAATATGGCCAATGTTTTCCAAGAGCGTGTTCTGACCGTCCATCATTGGACTGACACCCTCTTTAGCCTTACAACGACGCGGGACCCATCGTTTCGTTTTTTGAACGGCCAGTTCACCATGATCGGCATTGAGGTCGAGGGTAAGCCGCTCATGCGTGCGTACTCGATGGTGTCTGCAAACTATGAAGAGACGCTCGAGTTTCTGTCCATTAAGGTGCCGGATGGTCCGTTAACCTCGCGCTTAAAGGATATCCAGGTCGGGGACACCCTGCTGGTGAACTCCAAGGCGGTGGGCACGCTCATCCCGCAAAACATTTTGCCTGGCAAGAATCTCTATTTGCTTTCAACAGGCACCGGGATGGCACCGTTTATGAGCGTGATTAAAGATCCGGAAACCTACGAGCAGTTTGAGAAAGTGATCTTGGTCCACGGCGTCCGGCGTGTTGCCGAACTTGCCTATGATGACTTCTTGCAGAACGAGCTGCCGACCAATGAATTTTTTGGCGAACTGGTTCGACGTCAACTCATTTACTATCCAACTGTGACGCGCGAACCCTATCGCAACCAAGGCCGCGTGACCGATCTGATCGAAAGTGGCAAGATGCAGGCCGATATCGGCTTGCCGCCGATCAACAAGGAAACTGATCGGGTGATGATTTGTGGTAGCCCGGAAATGCTTCGCGATCTACGCATCATGTTTGAAGCGCGGGGTTGGGAAGAAGGCAATATGAGCACGCCTGGACACTTTGTGATCGAACGCGCTTTTGTCGAAAAATAAACGATTCGCCGCTTGAACCCGGCATAAGCAGTGGGCGTCAACAATGGAGTAGCAAAGTCCAGTAACGGCGGCGTTTTTTGCGGTAAAAATGTCTTAAAGCGCCCGTCGTTAAACGAGTTTTGTCGTATTCCCCAAGCGCAACCTTCAGATAAGTGTCGGGCTCGACGCGACAAAGCGCCCCTAATACCGCACAATGCGGCTTCAATGTGGTCTTGGAAAGTGTCGACGAAACGGTCATGGGAAAAGTTCTATTTTTTTTGTTGATCGGCGCGATCATTTGGCTGTTGTTCTTCGCCAAAAGGCTGGGCAAGGGTGCGCGAAAAAACGACGTTTCCGCGCCGCGAACCGGTGCGCCTGAGCAAATGCGCCAGTGTTCCCGTTGTGGCGTCTATCTGCCGGCATCCGATGCGTGTGAGTTGGCCGGGCAACGCGGCAAGTTCAGTTGCGCCGATCCAGACAACTGCGCAAATCGCCCGCGCTGAAATGGCCGCCGCGTTGACCGATCACCCATCGCCAGCTGTCGGTAACGACGCCTATGCGGCGTTCGAGTCGTCCGATAGCGCGTGGCGCACGCTCACCGCCTTTGCTGTCTATCGGCTGATTGCGGTGGTACTACTGGCGATGATTTTTTGGGTCTTTAGAAGCGTTCCCGTGATTGGCGGTGTTTCCCCGGTGATCGCCGCTGCCGGGCTTGGTGCCTACTTGGTGATGTCGATCGCCCTGATCCTAGCGACGCAGCTTCGGACGCCGTCGGCGACGATTCAGCTGTCCATGCAAGTGTTGGTCGATGTGTCCATGCTGACACTCATCATGCATGCCTCCGGCGGTACACGCAGCGGTATTGGCACGTTGCTGCTTGTGTCCCTCGCCGCAGCGGCGCTGGTTTCGCACGGCAGGCTCGCATTTTTTCATGCGGCGGTCGCCTCGCTTGCGGTTTTGTTTGAGCAGCTTTGGCAGTTCCTTTACGGTGACGCAAGCGCCGCAGAATTTGTTCCCAGCGGCATGCTGGCAGCGGGCTATTTCGTGATTGCCGGGCTCGGTTATACACTCGCCGCGTACGCGCGCGGCGCAGCGCAGGTCGCCGCAAAGCGTGGTGTGGATCTGGCGAATCTTGCGCAGATTAATGAGTTGGTCATTCGCGACATGCAAGACGGATTTGTCGTCGTTGATGAACGCGGTGTCATTCGTCAGCATAATCCGCAGTCTGCGGAAATGGTCAGCGGGCTGCGCGGCTCAAGCGGGCGCGCGCTGGCAGATGTTGCGCCGCACCTCAGCCTCCTGTTAGCCGAATGGCGCGCCGATCGCGAGCGAATTTTCCCAATTGTGCGTGACGCGAATTCGCAGCGGGACTATCAGTTGCGTTTTATCGCGGTGGGCGATGCGGAAGTCTCCCCAACAGTGGTGTTTTTGGAGGACGCATCGCGGATTCGTGCCCAAGCGCAGCAGATGAAGTTGGTCGCCCTCGGCCGACTTACCGCCTCGATTGCACATGAGATTCGTAATCCGCTATCGTCAATCAGCCACGCTGCCGAGCTGCTCGAAGACGATCACAATCGCAGCTTCGAGGACGCGCGACTACTGACCATCATCCAGGAAAACGCCCATCGTCTCGACAGACTCGTCGAGGAAGTGCTCTATCTGAATCGACGTGACCGGGCGCACCCGGAGACCATCGATATGTCGACCTTCCTGCCGCGGTTTGTCCGCGAATTTTGTGCCAATGAGAAGCGGCCTGAAGATGCGTTCTTGATCAACATTCAAAGTGGTGTATCGCCGGCATTCGATCGGGCGCACCTCGATCAAGTTTTGTGGAATTTGATGCGTAACGCAACGCGGTTTGCCACCATGCAGTCGGGTTCGGTACGGCTAAACGTCTACGCAAAGGGGGAGAGTGTGGTATTCGAGATTACCGATGACGGCCCCGGTGTGGCGACCGAGGCCTTGCCGCATTTATTCGAGCCGTTTTTTACGACTGACTCAAAGGGAACCGGACTTGGTCTCTACATTGCGCGCGAGTTGGCCGACGTGAATGGCGCGACGCTCGATTGTGTCATCGAGGTGGGCACCGGTAATCGCGGGGCAAAATTTCGACTATCCATGAATGGGGCAAAAGCCTTATGACAAGTCCAAACGAAAAGCGTGTGTTGGTGGTTGATGACGAGGCGGATATCCGTGAGCTCGTCGTCTTGACGTTGATGCGCATGGGTATCGAAGCCGATAGCGCCGACACTTGTGCGCACGCCATGTCGCGACTCGCGGAACGTAGTTATGACCTCTGTCTGACTGACATGCGATTACCGGACGGTGATGGTTTGATGGTGCTCTCCCATATTGCAGAAAAGTACGGCAATACCCCGGTGGCAGTTATCACCGCGTTTGGCTCGACCGAAAACGCCGTTGCCGCGCTCAAGGCTGGCGCGTTTGACTACCTCGCCAAACCGATACAACTCAAACAATTGCGCGAAGTCGTGACCTCGGCGCTCAATTTGCCAAGGCCAGCCTATCGGCAGCAGAAGAAAACGATCGTACCTGATCGTGTTGGCGTGGCGGCAGCAACCAGTAACTTCCCGGCCCCTTTTTACACCCGATTACTGGGAGATTCGGCACCGATTAGCCGTGCCCGCGAGATGATCACCAAACTCGCGCGCAGCCAGGCACCGGTTTACATCACCGGAGAATCTGGCACCGGCAAAGAAGTCGCGGCGCGGCTCATGCACGAGGATAGCGCGCGACGTGAGGCGCAGTTTGTTGCGGTGAACTGCGGCGCGATTCCCGAGAATCTCATGGAGAGTGAATTTTTTGGTTACCGGCGTGGCGCATTCACCGGCGCTGAAGCCGACAGAGATGGTTTTTTGCAGGCAGCCGACGGCGGTACGCTGTTCCTGGATGAAGTCGGCGATCTGCCGTTGCCCATGCAAGTAAAGTTGTTGCGTGTCATCCAAGAAAAGAAAGTACGGCGTGTGGGTGACACCGTCGAGAAGGCGATTGATTTTCGTATCATCAGCGCCACTCACAAGAATCTCGGCGAGAAAGTGCTGGCCGGTGAGTTCCGGCAAGATTTGTTCTATCGCTTGAACGTCATCGAACTCAAGATGCCAAGCTTGCGCGAAATACCCGAGGATATTCCGTTGATGGTTGCCTCGATCGTCGCGCGTCTTTCGCAGCAGGCCGGGGTCGCGTTGCCGACGTTGGCAGAGGACGCGCTGCAGGCGCTCGCCGATTACGACTATCCAGGCAATGTCCGCGAACTCGAAAACATTCTGGAACGCGCCATGGCGCTGTGTGACGGCAACACCATTCGTAAGCATGACTTGTATCTCACCGAAAACGGCGACGAAGCTTCGGCGGAATCAATCACGCTCGGGGAGCGCAACCTGCTGCTACACGAGTACCTGGATAAGATCGAGCGCGAACAAATCATGAAGGCGCTTGAGCAAACGCGTTACAACAAAACGCAGGCCGCAAAGCTGTTGGGCATTACGTTCCGTTCCCTACGATATCGACTCGATCGTCTGGGTATCGAATGAATGGTTGCGTTAGAAGCGTTGTGAAGCGCTGTTGACGAACGTTTATGCTGCTGTAAGGGCTCCGTCACACTGGTCTGTTATGGTATCCCGGCAGGGTATCACCGAGCCGCCTAATCTTGGCGGCAAAGGGCAAAAGTCTAGGATTTAAGCCATATTCCAAGCATTTCTGGCTGGAAACGCCGACCAAATAAAGGTGTTTTGTACTTCATGTATCACATGAAGTTGCAACCGCGCAAATGGCTGTTTTCGTCTCTTTAACGGACTGATTATTAAGCCTTTTTCCCAAGAAAAATATTTCGCTTGCATGTTGCGAAGTCGCGATATATTGTGCCTGCAACCCGAGCAAACACTACATCTTGTGGATATGTCTGTTCCTAACCATTCTCAAAAGGTTGGGACGCGCGGTGGATTTCTTGTGGATAAGCCACAGGAAGTTCACGGCGCTCTAGTCATTGTTGCAGCGCCTTCTCCGCGCTGAGTACAACACCGGCTTTAGCCAGATACGCCCATGTCTCTTGGTGTTTGTAGGGCTAAGTTGTTGTTAGCAAACAAAAATAAAACTGAATTGGAGACAACCATGAGACTTGGTACCGATATTGATCCGGTGAATCCCCTCGCAAATCCTTTGAATACAACCAGCAGTAACCAGAGTTCCACCGGCAGTACCGAGTCACGTTACATGGATTACAAAATTATTCGACGCAACGGCTCAGTTGCCTCATTCGAGCCACAGAAGATAGCCGTCGCCGTCACCAAAGCCTTCATCGCCGTCAATGGCAGTCACGAAGCCGCCTCGGCGCGTATGCGCGACCAAGTGCATCTGGTCACCACGGCGGTCGTGAATTCACTGATGCGCCACAAGCCTTCGGGAGGTACGTTTCATATCGAAGAAGTGCAGGACCAAGTTGAATTAGCACTGATGCGCGGTGGTGTTCACGAAGTTGCACGCTCGTATGTGTTGTACCGCGAAAAGCGTAGCCTCGAGCGCGCAGCCGCAAAACAGCCCGAGTTGCCAATTGGAGTACCGTCACTAAATGTCACTGTGAATGGTGCCAAACAGCCTCTCGATATCGTTGCATTGTCCTCGCTGATCGAGTCTGCATGTGAAGGCTTGGGCGACGCCGTGAACGCTAAAGGCATCCTCGACGGTACCCTGCGTGACCTGTACGACGGTGTGCCGCAAGAAGAAGTGTTTAAAGCCGCCACCATGACGGCACGCGCGATGATTGAGCGCGACCCGGCGTACAACAAAGTCACCTCGCGTTTGCTGATGCACACGATCCGCCGCGAGATCCTCGGCGAGGAGGTGACCCAGGCGCAAATGGGCGCACGTTATGCCGAGTATTTCCCGAGCTGCATCAAAAAAGGTGTTGCCGCCGAATTGCTCGATGAGCGTATGGCGCAGTACGACTTGGCCAAACTAGGCGCCGCACTCCACGCCGAGCGCGACACCCAATTCACCTACCTCGGTCTGCAAACCTTGTACGACCGTTATTTCCTGCACGTCGACGAGCAACGGATCGAATTGCCACAGGCGTTCTACATGCGCGTGGCGATGGGGCTGGCGCTGAATGAAGTTGATCGCGAACTACGCGCCATCGAGTTCTACAACATCCTGTCGACGTTTGACTTCATGTCGTCAACGCCGACCCTGTTCAACTCCGGTACACGTCGCTCGCAATTGTCGTCGTGTTATCTCACGACCGTTGCGGATGACCTCGACGGCATCTACGAGGCGCTGAAAGAAAACGCGCTTCTGTCGAAGTTCGCAGGTGGACTGGGTAACGACTGGACACCGGTTCGGGCACTCGGTTCGTATATCAAAGGCACCAACGGTAAGTCACAAGGTGTGGTGCCATTTTTGAAGGTGGTGAACG
Organism: Usitatibacteraceae bacterium; assembly: GCA_044346745.1. Classification (GTDB taxonomy): domain Bacteria; phylum Pseudomonadota; class Gammaproteobacteria; order Burkholderiales; family Usitatibacteraceae; genus UKL13-2. The sequence goes on from JBIIYQ010000033.1 coordinate 22,520, forward strand.
ACACAGCAGTCGCCGTGAACCAAGGTGGTAAGCGTAAAGGTGCGGTGTGTGCGTACCTCGAAACATGGCACCTCGATATCGAAGAGTTCCTCGAGTTGCGCAAAAACACCGGTGACGATCGCCGCCGTACTCATGACATGAACACCGCAAACTGGATTCCAGATTTGTTCATGAAGCGTGTGATGGAAGGCAAAGACTGGACCCTGTTCTCGCCGTCCACCACGCCTGATCTACACGAGAAATTCGGCAAGGCCTTTGAAGAAGCCTACGTGCGCTACGAAGAAAAAGCCGCACGTGGCGAACTGAAGCCCTTCAAAACCATCCCCGCACTTTCGCTCTGGCGCAAGATGTTGTCGATGCTGTTTGAAACTGGCCACCCATGGATCACGTTCAAAGACCCATGCAACATCCGTTCACCGCAGAATCACGTCGGTGTGGTGCACTCGTCAAACCTCTGCACCGAAATCACGCTCAACACCAACGAATCCGAGATCGCCGTTTGTAACTTGGGCTCGGTGAATTTGGTTGCGCACATGAAGACCGACGCGGCTGGCAACAAGGTTCTCGACCACGAGAAACTGAAGCGCACCATCACCACCGCGATGCGGATGCTCGATAACGTTATCGACATCAACTACTACGCAGTGAAGAAGGCGCGTGATTCGAATTTGCGTCATCGTCCGGTTGGTCTCGGCATCATGGCTTTCCAAGACTGTCTGCATGAGCTGCGTGTGCCATATGCGTCACACGAGGCGATTGAATTTGCCGATCGCTCCATGGAAGCCGTGTGTTACTACGCGTACTGGGCATCGACCGAGTTGGCGGCAGAACGCGGTACGTATTCCAGCTATCGCGGCTCGTTGTGGGATCGCGGTATTCTTCCGCAGGACTCGTTGAATCTGCTGCGTGAAGAGCGCGGCGGTTACGTCGAAGTCGATATGTCGACGACGATGGATTGGGATGCGCTGCGCGGTCGTATAAAAGAGCACGGTATGCGTAACTCCAACTGTGTTGCCATCGCCCCGACGGCAACCATCTCGAACATCATCGGTGTTTCGGCATGTATCGAGCCGACCTACCAAAACTTGTTTGTGAAATCGAACCTCTCGGGTGAATTCACGGTGGTCAACGACTACCTGGTGCGTGATCTGAAGGCGCGCGGTTTGTGGGATGAAGTGATGGTGTCTGACATCAAACACTTCGACGGCGCGCTGGGTAAGATTGATCGTATTCCGCCGGAGTTGCGTCAGTTGTACGCCACCGCCTTCGAAGTGGACACATCGTGGGTGATCGAAGCTGCGTCACGCCGCCAGAAGTGGATCGACCAAGCGCAGTCGCTGAATATTTACATGGCGGGTGCATCTGGCAAGAAGCTCGACGACACCTACAAGCTCGCATGGCTGCGTGGCCTCAAGACCACCTACTACCTGCGCACGATGGCAGCAACCTCGGCGGAGAAGTCCACCGGTCGCGGCGGCGAACTCACCTCAGTATCTTCAGGTGGTGTGCCCAACCCGGTCGCGGCAGCGGCTGGCCCGTTGGTCGGTGCGAGCGATGGTGCAGGGGATGGCGCAGCAGAAGGCGCTAAGTTCTGCTCGATCGATAACCCCGAATGCGAGGCTTGCCAGTAATTGATGCTGTCGCCCCGGTGCTAAGCCGGGGACCAGCTTCGCTTAGAAATTTATGACTGTTTTCATCAATGTAGTACCCACCAACGAGAGAGGATCAAAGATGCAATTTCACATCTTTCAAGATGCAAGACTCGAATGGCGCTGGCAGCTTTCTAACAGCGAGGGCCGCAAGGTCGCCGATTCTGGCGAGGGCTATCGCGAAAAGGATGATTGCTTGGAATCGATCGCACAAGTGCAGGCGTGCGAAGAGGCCTTGGTACTGGAAAACATTACGAGCTTGATGGATACCGAAATGCTGCAAATGCCGGGACTGTTCCACAAGCATTAAGGGAGTTCGGGGAAAAGTACATCGCGACTTTTCCCCGTTTTAGACAGGGCAAATCGTGGGCAGCAGCCGACGACTTGCAAGTAACAACCAATAAAAAGGCCGACGATTTTCATTCGCGGCCACATAAAAGTAACGGAGCCACAAATGTCACTAACTTGGGACGACACACCATCCGCCATTCCCTTTCCACCATCCGCACCGAGCCCGCCGCCGCCAATGCCGCGTGCAGGGTTCGAGCCGCGCCTGCAAACAATGACTGCCGCAAATGATGGCTTTGACGCAACTGCGCGCCCCATGTTGGATGACAAGCCGAATGCGCCCCCAAGTGACGACCTCAGCCCGTCGGTTGATGCCCGTTTTGCTCGTGTGCGCGCGGATGAGAAGCGTGTCATCAACGGCAAGAGCGACGTCAATCAACTAGTGCCGTTCAAGTACAAGTGGGCTTGGG
>JBIIYQ010000125.1:0-7999 GCA_044346745.1 Usitatibacteraceae bacterium
GATACTCGCTGGTGAATACTCGTTTCGGTATTGATGACATTCAGAACTCCTTGGATTGAAAGTATTTACCAAATCCATGGCGTCCGTTTTACCGAGCCCCTTCCACTCTATGACGTGATAAACCTTTACCGACATGGCGACACGCGGCCCCCAGCGGCTCTGCTGCTCGATGTCCTTACCAAGAAGTGCGCCTACAAAGGTATCGCACTGCCCTCGATCGCGAGCCTCGAGTCGCACCGGAGCGACCTTGAAGCGATGTGGTAATAAAACGGGCTTGGCTCGCATTCTTTTAAAGTCCCCGCTCAGCTTGCCGTTCCGAGCAAAAATGCTTGAAATTGCCCGTAAATAAACGACGTTTTGGTTTGTCTGCATTTCTGCACCCCGCGCCCAATTGACGGCGGGCTTAAATATAGCGTGACAGTTCGCGTCTTATTTAAGAAAAACGTGAAAAGTTGAAATAAAGCGAGTATTCTGTTCCCATAGTTAAGCGGACTTGACCATGCCGACAGATACGTTCAGCTATTCCGCGCGCGCCGGGCGGCTCATTTCTCAGCCCACGGGCTACCGCGCGTTCGTTCCCGTTCCCTTGCCGCCAGTGCCATCGATTGCGCTTGACGGCGAGTTGCTGCGCTTGTTGTCCGATGCTGACCGCGCATTAGCGCGCTTGGATGCGATCTCGACTTTTCTGCCGAATCCCAACCTGTTTGTGGCCATGTATGTACGCCAAGAGGCGGTGCTGTCTTCGCAAATCGAAGGCACGCAAAGTACGCTGGAGGATGTGCTCGCCTATGAGGCGAATGCGACGCACAACAAAGCGCCGAAAGATGTTGAAGAGGTGGTGAATTACGTTCGGGCGATGAATCATGGCCTTAAACGCTTGCCGGAACTGCCGCTCTCGTTGCGTTTGCTGCGCGAGATTCACAAAGAACTGATGCACAACGTGCGGGGTGGTGAGCGCACGCCGGGTGAATTCCGTACGTCGCAAAACTGGATTGGCGCGCCAGGTTCAACGCTCATGAACGCTGCCTTCGTTCCGCCGCCGCCACACGAGTTGATGCGGTGTTTGGGCGAATTTGAAAAATTCATCCACGAGAGCAAGTCAGATACGCCGCTACTCATCCAATGCGGACTGGCCCACGCTCAGTTTGAAACGATCCATCCGTTTCTCGATGGCAATGGTCGCGTAGGCAGACTGCTGATTGCGTTGATGTTGTGCGAAGCCAATGCCCTGAGCCGGCCGTTGCTCTACATCTCCCATTATCTGAAGGCGAATCGCGCAGAGTATTACGACCGCCTAACCGCCATCCGCCTGCGCGGAGATTGGGAAGGCTGGCTGCGGTTTTTCTTGCGTGGTGTTGCGGACGTGAGCGCGCAAGCCACAGAGACCGCGCGGCGCATCGTTGCATTGCGCGAGGAGCAGCGTGCGAAATACGCGTCAAACGCAAATGCGCTCAAGTTGATCGACTCCCTATTCGAGAAACCTATTGTGAACGTCAATCAGTGCAGCGAGGTGCTGGACGTGTCTTACGTAACGGCGAATGCGTTGGTGGCCAAATTGGAAAAAGCGGGCTTGCTCAAACAAACCAATTTATGGGGTCGCAACCGCGTGTTTCGCTTTCAACCCTATCTTGCGCTATTCGCCATTGACGCGGCATCTGCGGGCGCTGGGCCGTAGATTAAACGGGCCACGCTGTCCGGGGCGACAGTTTTAAGGGTGCGGCGGCTGCGGAAGCCGCCTGGATCTGCCGGTTTGACAGAACCCATATTGGGTATTATGATGCCCAATATGGGTATCACCAAAAAAACCACTTCAAAAGTGACAGCGAAGGCGAAAGCGGTTGCGCCTACACCACGTAAACCACGCAAAACAAGCGCGTCGGCAGGCACTCCCCAAAAAGCGCCGCAGGCACGCGAGCAATCTGCCGTTTATGCGGTGCCGCCGGTTACGATCAGTGGCATCGCTGATGCGCTTTTTACCAATACGCAGCAGCGCGTTCTCGGTTTGTTGTTTGGCTTGCCGGATCGTAGCTTTTTTGCGAATGAAGTTATCACCCTCGCGGGCTCTGGGTCAGGCGCAGTGCAGCGTGAGCTCGCGCGCTTAGAGGCTTCAGGGCTGGTGACAACGCGTTGGATCGGTAACCAAAAACACTACCAAGCCAATAAAGACTCGCCTATCTTTTACGCGGTTTGGGATATCGTGCAAAGGACGGTGGGAATGGCCGGGCCGCTCTCGTCAGCATTGCGTACGATTGCACCAAGCGTTGAGGCCGCGTTTGTTTATGGCTCGGTTGCCAAGCGATCTGATACGACGGCGAGCGATATCGATTTGATGATCATCAGCGATTCAGTCACGTATGCGGATGTCTTCGCCGCGCTTGAGCCAGTCGCGCAAACGCTTCAGCGTCCGATAAATCCGACCGTGATCACGCGAGAGGCGCTCGCGAAGCGCATCAACGGCAAAGAAGCGTTTATCACGCGCGTGCTGGCGCAACCAAAAATTTGGTTGATCGGAACAGAGAATGACCTCCGCGTTTGAGAATCTATGCGGGCCGGGTAAGCCGCTGAAGGCAGAGCCGCCGGACGCAGCCGAGTTCGCCGGATTGTTACGGACCGGCAAGCGGCGCCTAGACGACGCAAGACAAGAGGTACTTTCCATCGAGAGTCGCTTTGACGTTGCATACGGCGCGGCACATGCATTTTGTTTGGCGGCGCTGCGCTGGCACGGCTACCGCCCGTCCCATCGCTTCATCGTCTTCCAGTTGCTGCCAAACACACTCGGCCTTGGGCCAGAGGTTTGGCGCGTACTCGCGAAGTGTCACGACATGCGCAATTTGATGGAGTACGAAGGCGAGGTTCATGTCGACGATCGTATTCTGGGTGACCTGCTAACCGCAACCGAGGCCGTAATGGCAAAGGTCATCGCTTTGCCTGCTAATGCCTAAAGCTGTCCGGGGCGACAGGGTTAGAGGGAACGATTAAGCAACAAGTGTCTCCCCGGCTCAGTTACGTAACCCGCCCGGATCCAAGTTTGGTGTTGCATGCAAACAATCCCCTGCGTGGTGTCGCCTGTACCATTACCGCTATTAATGGCGTAATAAGTCGAAAAATGCGCCATTGATCGTTGACGTGGCGTCGCCAGCGGCATGAATAAAAACGGGCCAGGCTCGCAATATTCAAAAGTCCCCATCTCGCTTGCCGTTCCAGCCACAAATGCCCCAAAATGCCCGCCAATAAACGACTTTAGAAAGAAAGATATGCCCGGCGCACTTGACGGAATCAAAGTACTCGATCTCACCAGCGTGATCATGGGGCCGTACTGCACTCAAATCCTCGGTGACATGGGGGCAGACGTGATCAAGGTCGAAACCCACGCGGGCGACAACATGCGCTGGGTGGGGCCGATGAAAAATCCTGGAATGGGCCACATTCATTTGCACCTGAATCGCAACAAGCGTTTCATCGTGCTCGATCTTAAAAAGCCGCAAGGGCTCGAGGCTTGTCTTCGCTTGGCAGCGGAGGCCGACGTGCTGGTATACAACGTGCGGCCGCAATCGATGGCGAGACTGGGGCTCGGGTACGAAGACGTGAAGAAGGTCAACCCGCGCATCATTTACGTCGGCGCATTCGGCTATTCGGAGAAGGGGCCGTACGCAGGACGGCCGGCTTATGACGATCTGATACAAGGTATTGCCGGAATTCCATCACTCAGCCAGCGCCAAACTGGCGGGCTGCCGCGTTATTCACCTGTGACTATTGGTGACCGCAGCGTTGGTTTGCATACCGCCAACGCGGTGTTGGCAGCATTGTTCCATCGTGAACGCGGCGGGCCGAACGCCGAAGGCCAGGCGATCGAAATCACCATGTTTGAGGCGATGTCGCAGTTTGTGCTGGGTGACCACATGGCGGGCAAGACCTTTGATCCGCCGTTGGGCGACACCGCCTACGCCCGTCTCATTGCGCCGCATCGCCGCCCCTATGCCACTTCCGACGGCTACCTCTGTGTGCTGATTTATAACGACAAACATTGGGCGGCGTTTTTTGATGCGATAGGCCGCCCTGATCTGAAGTCGAATCCAAAGTTTTCCGAACACACCCAGCGCGCGGCCAACATCGCCGAGGTCTATACGTTTGTCGCTGAAACCATTGAAGCGGAATCGACTGCCTACTGGCGCGCACTGCTCGAAAAAGCAGACATTCCTTTTGCCACCATGCACACCATAGATTCGCTGCTGGAAGATGAACACATGCAGGCCATTGGTTTCTTTCCCGAATTTGACCACCCGACCGAAGGCCGCATCCGCGCGACCGCGCCGGTGGGTGAGTGGAGTGAAACACCGACATCGATACGTTCGCTGCCGGGCAGGCTGGGCGAACATAGCCGCGAGGTACTTGCCGAGGTCGGTTATAGCGTTGAAGAGATTGAGGCAATGATGGCTGCACGCGTTACCGCCGCGCCGCCCCCAACCTCGCTGGATTAGTCACAGCGGTTTGTACCACTTGTGCAACACACCGCAGTGCACAACCGTGCGTAGGCTCGTAAACTCGATCCACCTGTAAACAGTCTCTTCAATTAAGGACATGCCATGTTGCGTCGACTCTCCTCGCTGACGTTTGCCATCGCGGCCGCGGTTTCATTTGTGGCAATCGCGCAAGAGCCGCCCAAAACTGCGGACGCCACAAAAGACGCCGCAAACGAAGCGCCCAAGAAAAAATGGGACGTAAACAATCCACCGGGTGAGAAAGCAACCGTCAACCTCGATACCAAGACCGGTACGTGGATGAGTGTGGATGTGAGCCCAGACGGCAAACAAATCGTGTTTGATCTACTGGGTGACTTGTACACCTTGCCGATTACCGGTGGCGACGCCAAGCCACTCACCAGCACCATGGCTTGGGAAATGCAGGCGCGGTTCTCGCCAGACGGCAAGCGCATCACGTACATGTCCGATGCCGGTGGTGGCGACAACGTTTGGATCATGAACGTCGATGGCACCAATGCGCGCGAAGTCAGCAAAGAAACCTTTCGCATGATGAACAACCCGGTGTGGCATCCAAACGGGCAATACATCGCGGCGCGCAAACACTACACCGGCACACGTTCTGCGGGCTCAGGAGAAATTTGGCTGTTCCACGCTAGCGGCAGCGGAGAGAAAGAGAAGCAAGACGGTGTGCAACTCAACGAAAAGCCGAACTGGCAAAAAGATTTGGGCGAGCCGGCATTCTCGCCTGATGGTCGCTATTTGTATTACTCACAGGACACCACGCCAGGCATCACGTTTGAGTACAACAAAAATTCCAACACACAGATATACCAAATCTTTCGGCGTGATTTGCAACTCGGCAAGACCATCGCGTTTGTCAGTGGTCCAGGCGGTGCGGTGCGCCCAGTACCATCACCGGACGGCAAACAGCTTGCCTTTGTACGTCGTGTGCGTGAACAAAGCACGCTCTTCCTAAAAGATCTCAAGACCGGCGCGGAAACACCGGTGTGGGGTGAGCTTGAGCGCGATATGCAAGAAGCTTGGGCGATGCACGGCGTCTATCCCGCGTTTGCGTGGATGCCGGACAGCAAAGAAATCGTGGTCTGGGCCAAGGGCAAAATCTGGCGCGTTGATCCGTTTAAGAAGTCTGCAAAAGAAATTCCTTTTCACGTCAAACACACCCGCGAGATTCGCAAAGCCGTGCGTTTCCCGATCGATGTCGCACCGGATAAATTCGACATCAAACAACTTCGTTGGGTGAATGTTTCACCGACGGGGGACCGTGTGGTTTATTCCGCACTTGGGCATCTCTACATGAAAGCGATGCCGAACGGGACACCGCAACGACTAACTAAACAGACAACGCACTTCGAGTTCTTCCCTGAGTTCTCGCGCGACGGCAGCAAGGTCGTCTTCACGACTTGGCACGACCAACAATTAAGCTCGGTACGCGTGTTGGATTTGAAGTCCGGCAAAGAAACCACTTTGACGGACGAACCCGGCCACTACCTTGAGCCGTCGTTCTCACCAGACGGCAAAACGGTGGCGTACGTGAAATCGCGCGGCGGATTTTTGACGTCCCCGCTATACGGCGCCGAAACCGGCGTGCATATCGTCGCAGCCGACGGCACAGGCCAATCACAACTCGTCAGTGAAGACGGGCGCAACCCGCAATTCGGCGCGGACAACGAGCACGTTTATGTCACCCGCACCGTATTCACCGGCGAAGTGGACTGGGTGAACAACTTGGTGCGCGTTAAACGCGACAAATCAGAAGAGCAGATCGTGGCGAAGAGTGAATTCGCCAACGACTTTGCGCTGTCACCCGATGGCAAATGGCTCGCTTTCCGTGAACGCTTTCAAACCTTTGTCACACCGATGCCGCTGGCTGGCCGCACGATGACTGTTGGCAAAAAATCCACGACCCTGCCGATGAAACAACTCTCCGTGAATTCGGGCGACTACTTGCACTGGTCCGGTGATAGCCAAACCGTGCACTTTTCGTTTGGCGACGAGTTGTTCAGCCGTCCGCTAAAGGAAGCCTTCGCGTTTGTTGACGGCGCGCCGGAAAAGCTGCCGCCGAATCCGGAGAAGGGCACCAAAATCGGGTTGAGTGTGATGGCCGATAAACCCGCCGCGACAACAGTGATTTCCGGTGCACGCATCATCACGATGAAGGGCGACGAAGTCATCAACGACGGCCGCATCGTGGTGAAGGGCAATCGCATCTTCGCCATAGGCAAAGCAGCCGACGTCGCGATTCCGGCGGGAACCACCCAAATTGATGCGCGCGGCAAGAGCATTATCCCTGGCTTGGTCGATGTGCATTGGCACGGTGGCATGGGCGCGCAAGGGGTGGTGCCGCAGCAAAGCTGGGTGAACTACGGCTCACTGGCCTTTGGTGTCACGACGCTGCACGATCCATCCAATGACACCGCCACTATCTTTACCGTGAGTGAGTTACAGCGCACCGGGCAGGTGGTTGGTCCGCGCATTTTCTCGACCGGTACCATTCTTTACGGCGCAAAGTCGACCTTCACCGCCGAGGTGAATAGCCTCGAAGACGCGCTGACACACCTAAAGCGCATGAAAGCTGCTGGCGCATATACGGTGAAGAGTTACAACCAGCCGCGACGTGATCAACGCCAGCAAGTGTTGGAGGCCGCTCGCCAGACCGGCATGATGGTGGTGCCGGAAGGCGGCTCATTGTTTCAACACAACATGAACATGATCATCGACGGCCACACTGGCGTGGAGCACGCCATTCCAGTGGCGAACGCCTACGATGACGTGAAACAGCTTTGGTCGCAGACCCAAGTGGGATACACACCGACCTTCAACGTAGGTTACGGCGGACTCGACGGTGAACACTACTGGTATGCCAAGAGTGATGTTTGGTTACACCCCTTGCTCACCAAATACGTGCCGCGTGCGTTGCTGCAATCACGTGCCGTACGTCGCCCGATAGCACCTGAAGAGGACTACAACATTCTTAAGGTCGCCAAGACCGCGACCGAACTACAGCGCGCCGGTGTGGCCGTCAATATTGGAGCACACGGCCAGCGCGAAGGGCTTGGTTCACATTGGGATATTTGGATGGGGGCGAAGGGCGGCATGACTGCCTTGGAAGCCATCCGCACCGGCACCATCAACGGGGCCAAGTATCTTGGGATGGAGAAAGACGTCGGCTCACTCGAAGTCGGCAAACTGGCGGACCTCATCATCATCGACGCCGACGTGCTGGCTGACGTGTACAAGACCGACCGCATCACCCACGTGATGCAAAACGGCCGTTTGTTTGACGTGGCGACGATGAATGAAGTGGGTGCCACCCCAAAAGCGCGCAAGCCGTTCTTCTTTGAATCGGCGGCAGGTGTGGCGCAGGGGTTTGTGTCGATCACCTCAATGGGTGAGTTGTATGGGCATGACTACGCGGTATGTAATCATGTGCATTAAGGTCTAGGCGAGGCGAGCGTTTTCTGGTTGCCCATCGCTTTCCGAATCAATGGGGCGAATGA
>JBIIYQ010000034.1:0-24779 GCA_044346745.1 Usitatibacteraceae bacterium
CGCTCGTGGATGCCTGGCAGCGGGTTGCTTACGCACGCCAGACGGTCAGCGGTGATGAAGTTGAAGTGTTGATTGCGGCATGGTCAACGCATTTCTCGCTCGCCGGTCGGCAAGGGACTAGCGAGTCCCCCGTGTCAGGCGCAGTTGGAGCACTGACATGAACGCTGCGATGAAATCGCCAAACGGTCAGCCGCGCCAACTATTCTCTCGCCGCACTTGGGGTTGGATTCTGGTTGGTGTGGCGGTATTGGCAGCCGCACTTTTTGCCGCTTCGCGCTGGATCGAGGTCGTCGAAGAAACCGAGTGGGTTGGCGTAAAGGGCGAAGCGGCGACCAACCCCTACCTTGCATTGGAACGTTTGCTCGCGGTGAAAGGTGCCAACACGGTCAAAGCAGCAAAGTCAGAGCAATTTGACTTGCAGTTGCAGAAACCTGAAGTCGGCGTGCTGTTGTTGGGTGCCAACCGCCTGCCGATTATGACGCCGGAGCGCGTTGCCGCCCTTGGTGCTTGGGTCGAGCAGGGCGGTCATTTGGTGATTGAGGCTGAACGTCCTTTGTTTGGTGATCCGCTGTTGGCGCGTTGGTCGATTGCTCGTAAACCATTGGTATGGCGCAGTGGCAAGTATGCCGAAGTGGAGAAGGCTGCCAGCGGACCGCAGGCAGAGAACCCCACCGGCTCCGACAAAGCGGACGACGCCGAGGCACAATCACCGCCAGACTACCCCGTCAAACCGCGCAGCGAGGCGCGCAACCGTCCTCTTCCCGTCACACCCGGACAGTGGGTGCAGCCGCAAGCGCAAGCGACACAGATCAGGCTCGCGGATGGAACATCGTTTAAGGCGATCTTTTATCCGTTTCAGAATTTGTTGCTCACACCCGCGAACCCATCCGGCCAAGGCGCAACTAATCCGGGTGTCACCGCACAAGTGGCGCGTGATCGATTAGGCGGGCGGGTTGTACAAATGCAGGTCGGTCGGGGGCACGTGACGGCAATCAGCAATTTTGATTTTGTGCAGTGGAAAGAGCTGGGCAAGGCGGACCACGCCGAATTGATCTGGCATTTGCTCACCGGTGGCGAGACAAAACCTGCCGGGCAAGCCACAACCATGCTGTTGATGTTGCAGCCCAGCACAACCGGGCTGGGCAGTTGGCTGGGTGAGCATGCGTGGATGGTGTTGCTAAGCGTTGCCGTTCTGTTGTTCTGCTGGATATGGCATGTGTTGCCGCGCTTCGGGCCGTTATTGCCGCCAGTATTGACACCGCGCCGCAGCTTGCGTGAACACATTCGTGCCGCCGGCGGATGGTTGGCGAGTCGGTCGGACTGGATGGCACTGGTCACGCCGGTTCGCGCGCGATTTTGGGCGCGCCTGGCGCAGCGCCATCCACGCGCGACACTGATGTCTGGTGTTGAGCGCCTTGAATATGTGGCGCGCCTTTGCGGTTTGACTCTCAATGAAACCACACGCTTGTTGGCGGCAAATATCGACTCGCGGCGTGAGTGTGTGTATGTCATCAAGTGGTTGATGCTCATCACCTCCCGGCTGGACGGCGAGTCGCGATTGCGCCCGACCGGTAGCGCAAGATGACGTACAAAGATTAAACAGTTGTCCTTACGAATCGAAACTTCCCGCAGGAAAACACCATGACCGACTTACCGAATACCACCAACACTAATGCGACCAGTACCGATACGGCCAGCGCATCGTCGCTGCCCGCTGACAAAATCGCGCAAGCCTCGAAAGTCATTCAGGCGATACACCAACAAATGTCTGGTGCGGTAATCGGGCAGGACGCCATCATTTCGCAGGTGCTGATCGGGTTCGTGGCCGGCGGCCATGTGTTGATTGAGGGCGTCCCCGGACTCGGCAAGACACTTCTGGTTAAGGCGCTCGCCAAAACCTTCGATGGGCAGTTCTCACGTATTCAATTCACACCGGATTTGATGCCCTCGGACATCACCGGGCACACACTCTTTGACGCAAAGTCGGGCGAGTTCCGCACCCGCCAAGGCCCGGTGTTTACCAATCTCTTACTCGCCGATGAGGTCAATCGTGCACCGGCAAAAACCCAATCGGCGTTGTTAGAGGTGATGCAAGAAACACAGGTCACCATCGAGGGACATCACTATCCGTTGTCGATGCCGTTTATGGTGCTTGCCACGCAGAATCCGATCGAACAGGAGGGAACGTACCCATTGCCAGAGGCGCAGCTGGATCGCTTTCTGTTGAAGATTCGTATCGATTATCCGACCGTGGCAGATGAAGCCGCGATGGTGCGTGCAGTGACCGCGATGTCCGTTGCGGACAAGTTGGATGTGGACAAAGTGCTGACCGTTGTCAAACCCGAGACCATCATCGCGTTACAGCAAATCGCTGCGGCGATGTTGGTGGAAGACAGTGTGCTGGATTACGCGGTGCGCCTGGCGAGAGCGACGCGAGATTCGCCGTTGCTGGCGGCCGGTGCGGGTCCACGTGGCGCAATTTCTCTGGTGCGCGCTGCGCGTGCCTATGCCTTGATTGCGGGGCGCGGATTTGTGACGCCCGACGATGTCAAAGAGGTGTCGCTTGCGGTGATGCGTCATCGGGTACGCGCCTCGCCCGAGATGGAAATCGAGGGACGTGATGTGGATTACGTGTTGAGTGAACTCTTTAGCCAGGTCGACGCGCCGCGGGTCTGATTTCAGCGGCCCGCACCCATAAAACTGATGTACTGATGAAGTCCACCGTCAAACTCGTCAATCCGCCTGTGCCGACATTGCGTTTGCTCGTCGCACTCGGCGGCGTATTGCTGATTGGTATTGTCGCGTCTGCGTTGATGCCGATAGACGAACGCGCATGGTGGGTATGGGCTGCCGCGGCTGGTGGCTTGGTCGCGCTCGTTGTAGCAGATGCGCTGGTGTCGGTTTCGAGACTGAAGCAGCCTGACTGGATCCGTGTGGAGCGACGCATGCCGCACACCATTCCGGTCGGTGTGCCAATTGAAGTTGCGCTGAAGGTGCACAATCTTGGCCCCCATCGCGCGGCGCTGACGGTTTACGATTTGTATCCCGACACCTGCCGGACGGATGATTTGCCATTTGCAGTGCATCTCCCGGCGGGTGGTTTTGTCGAGTGTCGCTACCAACTGACCGCAACCGAGCGCGGTGATATGCGATTTGCCGGAACGGCAATGAGGCTCGCCTCACCGCTCGGCCTGTGGCTCTTTGGTCTCACTATCGGTGAACGTGAAGAGGGGGCCGCACGCATTCGCGTTTTCCCAGACTATGCGGCGGTAACACGATATGCACTACTTGCGGTTGACCATCGGCTTTCCCAACTGGGTGTGTTGAAACGCCGTCGACGCGGGGACGGCATGGACTTTCACCAGCTGCGTGACTACCGCGACGGTGATTCACCGCGCAGCATCGATTGGAAAGCCACATCGAGACGCGTGAAACTGATTTCACGTGAGTATCAGGACGAACGCGACCAACAGATTCTGTTTCTGCTCGACTGTAGTCGGCGGATGAATGCGAAAGATGATGTCCTGTCCCATTTTGATCACACGCTAAACGCGATTTTGTTGCTCACGTTTGTCGCGATCCGGCAGGGCGATTCCGCGGGGTTGATGACTTTTGGTGGGGAAGCCAATACGGCTGATCGTTTCCTCGCGCCGAAAAAGACGCCCGAGACAGTGAGCCGATTTCTCAACGCGCTCTACCCACTCCAGCCCTCGCTGAAGACACCAGACTATTACCAAGCGGCGGTGGACCTCGGCAAGCGGCTGAATAAGCGCGCACTGATTGTCGTGATTTCGAACTTACGTGATGAGGATGAAGATGGTCTCCATTCGGCCATCGCACAACTCAAACGACGCCACTTGGTGTTGTTCGCCAATTTGAAGGAGAAGGCGATTGAGGAGACTTTGCAACCGCCGAAGGAGCAGGGCACTTCTGGCGTCAATGCGCTGCGGGATGCGGATTTGATCGAACACGCGGCCGCACTCGGTTACGCGGCCGAGCGAGAGGCGGTGCTGGCGCGTATGCGCGCTCGAGGGGTGCGTGTTCTGGACGTGGTTCCGGATCAATTGCCGATGGCACTGGTAAACCGTTACCTTGATCTAAAACAGAGCGGCGCGCTTTAGTGCCTTGGTGGCACCTTGGGATAGCCCTTCTGCGATAATTTGACGCTACGGCAGACAATCTAGGCAGCGGCAAGGCTACTGTCTTCAATCATTCTGGAAAGACCAAATGTCACGGCAATATTTTGGAACAGACGGCATTCGCGGCAAAGTGGGTGAAGCACCAATCACCCCCGACTTTGTGCTGAAGCTGGGCTACGCTGCGGGGCAGGTTCTTGCTGCGGCCGACGCGGACGCAATACATTCGGGCAGGAAGGCGGGCAAACCCGCTGTGTTGATCGGCAAGGACACACGCATCTCGGGCTACATGCTGGAGAGCGCGTTAGAAGCAGGTTTTGCGGCGGCCGGATGTGACGTCCTGTTGGTCGGGCCGATGCCGACCCCCGGGGTGGCGTTCCTGACGCGGGCATTGCGACTATCAGCGGGGGTGATGATCTCGGCCTCACACAACCCGTTTGACGACAACGGCATCAAGTTTTTTTCAGGTGACGGCATGAAGCTGCCGGACGCGGTGGAAGCGGCGATCGAAAAAGCGATTGAAGCGCCGCTCGATTGCAAGCCATCGATTTCGCTGGGTAAGGCGCGCCGTGTGGAAGACGCGGCAGGACGATACCTTGAGTTCTGTAAGAGTACGTTTCCCAACGCGCTGAATCTGAATGGCATGAAGATCGTGGTCGACTGCGCCAACGGTGCCGCCTACGACATCGCGCCGAACCTCTTCTACGAGTTGGGCGCCGAGGTGATTGCCATCGGTGATCGCCCGGACGGTCTAAACATCAACGCGGGCGTGGGTGCTACGCACACCAAAACCATGTCTGCCAAGGTAGTCGAAGTCGGCGCTGATATGGGTATCGCGCTCGATGGTGACGCCGATCGACTAATGATGTGTGATGCCAGCGGGCGTGTATTCGACGGTGACCAATTGCTCTACGCGGTGGTGAAAGATCGTCACACCAGCGGGCAATTGAAGGGCGGCGTCGCTGGTACGCTGATGACCAACTTTGCGTTTGAGAAAAAGCTCGCGGCAATGAACGTGCCATTTGCGCGCGCCAAGGTCGGTGATCGTTACGTGTTGGAGATGTTGATCGAGCGGGGCTGGGAGTGCGGTGGGGAAAATTCCGGCCACATTCTCTGCCTCGACAAACACACCACCGGCGACGGCATGATCTCCGCGCTGCAAGTGCTCGCCGCATTGGCGCGCAACAATACCTCACTCGCCGACTACGTTGCCGATTTGGTGATGTACCCGCAGGTGCTGATCAATATTCGGACCGGGTCCAAATTCGACTTCGCGGCGTCACCTGCCGTGAAACGTGCGGTGGCTGACGCTGAGGCGGCATTGGCCGGAACCGGGCGGGTGCTGCTGCGTGCGTCTGGCACTGAGCCGCTGATCCGTGTGATGGTCGAAGGTGAGAATCGCGCCCAAGTCGAGACACTCGCGCGGCAAATTGCCGACGTCGTCGAGGCTGAATCAAAGAAGTAAAAGTCTATTATTGACGGGCAGTTTCAAGCATAAATGCTTGAAGGCGCCCGCCAATAGGTGAGTTTGTCAGTTGCGTTTTGTTGGTCGGATAACTTCCTTGTGGAACGATTGTGAGTTCGGCAGAATCGGCCAATACTGCTCCCTTAAACATTTAGGCCAACACAAGCACGTTCACCTATTCACTTCTCGGCGAGTCGACGATGAATCCAAGTCAAATGGTAGAAAGCTACAAATTCTGGGACGTCGTTGTGCTTTGGTCCCGCGAGAAGCTGGAACATGAATTTGTAATCGCACGAGCGCTTGCGCGCGGCGTCATCGTTGACGGCTTACGCTTGCATAGTGTTGATCCGAGGTGGATGAAACCGGATCAGTCGCTCACTGGTTACCCGTATGTCGGGTACTCGGCAAAGGGCGAAACGCCGCCAATTTTGTTGCGCGCGGAGGTGCTTGAGCACTTGCTTGCGGTCGTTCGTTCCGCGGCAGAGCCGTCGCGACAAATTCTTGAAAACGAATTCCTGCTACGAGAGGAATTCGTGCAATGGCTATCTAGTACTGGTCAGACCATTCCGGCGTTTTGGGCTCGCGATCATGTACTCGAGGCGCAAAGCTAGCCCGCTCGACTACTGGGCTAATTGGCCAGGAGACGTCATTCCCGACAGGCTCCTGTTTCGTGCCGTTGCGACTTGAATACTGAGAGTTTTGTCGCACTGTGCGTCTCAACCGACATATTGAGCGCGCGTTCGAGAGCCTGATTCAGAACATCTACTGTTCGTAAAAACTTGGGTAACCCACTCTGACCCCTCGAGTTGCTTGACCCAGAATCGGCGAGGCATTGGATAGCCAACCGAGTTATGGGGTACCGACTTGCTGGATGCCCGTCATGTCGACCGCGTGGCGGCCGACAGTGAATCTCAAGGCGACACGTACGCCGTTATTTTGGCGGTGAAGGCCACCAATACGCCGGGCAGCAAGCCGTAGCCGTTGGTCAGGCTGGCGGGTGCGTTGCCGGCAGTGAAAAAGCACCCGCTGGTGCTGCCAATGGGGCATTGGATCGACGTGGCGAACGGGTCGGCATCCGTGAACCTGAAGTGCACGTCAAACTGTGTACCGGTGGCATTTTGCGTCACGCTGTAGTCGTTGTCAGTGCCGGCCAGTACCACGTAGTTGCCGTTGGCCAGCTTTGGGCCAATGGCAAGACCTTCCCATTTTTCTGGCGACTTGTTGCCGAGCGCGGGCAGGGTGTTGGCAGCTAAGTCCATCACTTTGGCGCCTTTTCTCACCGCGCCGACAAATGCACCAGTGGCTGGCAGAGTTACGTTAGTCACATCCACGGCACCGGTCAGGTCGATTTGGTAAACCACCTTGTCGGCCGTGGCCAGCGTGGCCCCAGGGCCGATGCCGCGATTGTTGCGCTCTAGTACTAAAAACTTATCTTGGCCCAGTGCCACGAGCGCGGAAATGCCTTGGCCCTGATCGGCTCTATCCATGGCGTAGGCGTATTGCGCCACTGCCGCGCCGGTGGTCGCGTCAAACTTAACAATGCGGTTGTAGATGCCGTTCCCACCGCCTTCGTTGAGCGTGGCGCTTTGCAGCATGGCATACGCAAATGCTCCATCAGCACTGATGGCCAAGCCCTCAAAGCCCCGGTTGGTGCGTTTGCCGGCGGTGTTGCCCGTGTCACTCGCGAAGTTCGCCACGTTGGTGGTGCCATTGCGCGGGATCAGGCCTGCGGGTGTGGTGAAGGCGCGGATGAACTGGCCCGTGCGATCAAACTCATAAAGCGATGGGCCATACTCATCAGACACCAGCAGGTTGCCAGTCTTGGGGTGGATGACAATCCCTTCGGGGTCAAACGCGCGGCCCAACACGCTGGTAGGGCTTGGGGCAAAGCCATTGAAGGGCTGCGTGCCCTGCATAAACTTAACCGTCTGGACCACGCGGAAGTTGCTGATTGCACCGGTGGCACTAATATCCACTTCAAAGCGTTGTACGCGTGTGTCGTATTGCAGAACACCACCGCCAGGCCCGCGGTCAGAGAGGCCCCACCACTGCTTTCGGGAAGGGTCGTAGTAAATGTCAGAGAAATACCCCAAGCGGCGCTCGGTCGATGTTCCGGTGGACAAATCCAATCCCCCGCCGTCAAGTGTCAGCCCATTTTGGTAGACAGCTTCGGAGAAATTTGTGACGCACGCTGATTCGGCGCAAGGATCCAACGTAATTTCGCTCTTGTCGCAGGCCGTGAGGCTAATTGCTAGCAGGGTCGCTCCCGTCAGGCAACTCCATGTGACAGCGCGTTTCTTATTCGACATTTTTGGGCTCCCAGTAAATATTGATGAGGTGGGAAGGAGGGTAGCGGCGAATAGTGACAACATAAAGTCATCCACCAACCGAAACTTGGGGGTCGACGTCAAATTGTTTTCAGCCGATAGCCCTTTGTTTTGAGTCTCCACGGCGCTTTGGGCCTCGCTAGCGAAGGTCGGCTTCTATAGTGGGCACGCGCATCAACCGTTGCCCCATCCGGATTTGTGTGCCGACATTGATATCGTCGCATAAAGAGAATCCCTTCTCGGCCAGCACGATGATGGTCGAGCCGTGTTCGAACCAACCCATCTCATCGCCCTTCTTAAAACTTGCATCACAGGCAATCTCGTTTGGACCCTGGTAGCGCAAGTGCAGCAGCACATTCAAAAAGTGCAGGCGAATACTCGCCACTAAAATCGCCGCGACCGGCACCAACAATATGCGACGGCCGTGTGACTCAGTGTGAATGACCGCGCGCTCATTCTTGCAAAACAGTCCTTCCACCCGTTTCAGTGCAATCGGA
Source organism: Usitatibacteraceae bacterium (assembly GCA_044346745.1). GTDB lineage: Bacteria > Pseudomonadota > Gammaproteobacteria > Burkholderiales > Usitatibacteraceae > UKL13-2. The sequence continues at coordinate 8,426 of JBIIYQ010000034.1, forward strand.
TTGACGTTCCACGTGTCGCCCGAGATATACGTTACGTGTGTCACACGGCAATCGAGCGGCGAGTGAAACCGGTGGTACATGCTTGAGGTGAGCCTCAGCGTCACATAAGTGCCGTCACGGTACTGCTCGGCGAGTGTTTCACTGCCCAACAAATCGGCCAGTGCGTAGGGAAATCCTTTTGCTTGGAACACCCTTGTGCCTTCGATGGCGCCGCAGGCACCGACAATCGCATCACATGGCGAAGCCATGACGTTGGTGTCTTGATCAATCGTCCTTGCGCCTTCGACCAACTGGCGGGTAAAACAGTCGTGCAGGCTGGTGAAGGATTGTTTGCGCGCGTCGCTTAAATCCAGCTGGGCGAAACAGCGCCACACCCAGATCGAGGCATCACGAATCAGCGGCTGCTCAATTTTGCTAAACCAGCCCATAAAGCGGGTCAAAAAGATTCGTGGCACCCGGTTGGTCAGCAAGAAATTCAAGTCCTCCTGTTGAAACAGGCGATCCCGCCAACGAGGTGCAGGGGAGGGTGTCGGGGTCTGCTCGGCGTTCACAGAACTGTCAACAATTGCGCGTATATCTGTCATAACTTTTCTTCTAAAGGTAGGTGATTGGATGGATACCACACTGACATTGATGGTCGCCGGTGCTGCCGCGCTGGTGGCGGCGCTGCCCAAAGCCAAGCGACGCTTGGAGCTCTCGATGGCTAAGCACCCGTCGCTGGCGGGGCACTCGCGTATGGCCAAACGAGTGGCAAAAATGTTGCCTGGTTATAGCTACGACGAAGCGAAATTTTTTGGCTCCGACGGTGCGCCGGATGAGGTTGTCGCACGCCGAAAGACTGGGCTCGCCAAGCTGTCGGCGATCTACAGTGAGCGCTTCACCAAGTCTGTCGCGCTGACACAACAGGCCGCCGAAAGCATTTCCGACTTGCAGTTCACCGGTGCCTATCGGGTGCCGTATCAGTACAGCGCGTTTTTGCGCCAGCATTTGAAGACCGGCAGCTTTATCCAGTCGTCGGAGGGTGTCACCTTCACTGATTTGGACGGCAATGTTTTTTACGACCTCACCGGTTCGTACGGTGTAAATGTTTTCGGCGTGGATTTCTACAAAGCCTGTATGACCGAAGGTAGTGCGCGCGTTGCGGCAATGGGCCCGGTGTTGGGTGCTTACCATCCGTGTGTGGCAAGCAATGTGGTGAAGCTTCGCGAAATCTCCGGCATGGACGAAGTCTCGTTCCACATGTCCGGTACCGAGGCAGTGATGCAGGCTGTACGGCTGGCGCGTTATCACACGCGAAAAACGCATCTGGTCCGTTTCTGTGGTGCCTACCACGGTTGGTGGGAGGACGTGCAGCCGGGACCAGGCAATCCCGTTGCGCCGCGCGACACCTATACCTTGAAAGAGATGGATCGCGATACGCTGCATGTTCTTAATACACGTAACGACATCGCCTGTGTACTGGTCAACCCGCTGCAAGCATTGCATCCAAATAAAAATGCGCCGGGAGATTCGTCGCTGGTGGATAGTGGCCGCAAGGCCAAGTATGACCGCGCTGCCTACGCCGCGTGGCTGCAGCAGTTGCGCGAGGTTTGTACGGCGCGAGGTATTGCGCTGATTTTTGACGAAGTCTTTGTTGGCTTTCGTCTGGCGCGCGGCGGAGCGCAAGAGTATTTCGGCGTTAAGGCCGATATCGTCACTTACGGCAAAACCCTCGGCGGTGGCTTCCCGGTTGGCGTGGTGTGCGGCAAGCGTGAGTGGATGCGTCGTTTTAATCCAGAGCGGCCAGCGGACATTTGTTTTGCAAGAGGAACGTTCAACTCGCACCCGTACGTCATGGGTGCGATGCAAGTTTTTCTGGAGAAGATTGAGACGCAGGAGATACAAGCCGTCTATGCTTCGCTGGAATCGACTTGGGACAACCGCGCCCAGTCGCTCAACACCATGCTGCGTGAAGCGGGCTTGCCGGTTGAAGTGGCTAATCTGTCGTCGATCTGGACGGTGAGTTACACCGAGCCTTCGCGCTACAACTGGATGTTGCAGTACTACCTGCGGGCAGAAGGTCTGGCATTGAGCTGGGTTGGTACCGGCCGCTTTATCTTTTCGCTGAACTACAGCGATGCTGACTTTGAGGAAGTTGCCAGACGGTTTGTTAAGGCTGCCACCGCGATGCAGTCCGACGGCTGGTGGTGGCGTGACGCCAAACTCACCAACAAAGCCATCAAGCGCAGCATCCTGCGCGAGATGCTGGCGGAACGCTTTGGATTCTAGTCGCAACGGTTGAAGCCGGTGGTGCTGTGGCAGAGGGCGGGGTGGCGAAGTTGTAATCCGCCTCCCCGCGATGTGCCGATTTAGTCGTGCCCAACTTGGGTGTGGGTCATCGGATCAATGAGCTGGCCGCGCATCAGATAAAACGGCGAGCGCCAGTAGAGCTTGATGTCGTGAAATGGATCGGTGATGATTTTGAGTGCCCATACCAGCCCAGTTGCGACGTCGCGCAGGAAGAATAGATGCACCACGCGGAACACCAACCCGCCCAGACCAATAGCAAGCCACATCATGCCGAATTGACGGAGTAACTCCATCGTTGTTTCAGCAGGAGTGAAGTTGCCGAACAAGGTGGGGTCAAAGTACAAGGCCAACGGGGAAACTGCCCATAGCACCATCAGGACAACTTTGCGGCGCAGGTTGTAACCAACCTTGATGTCTTCTTTGTGCTCGTGGGTGGCCTGGTTCACATGGTCATAACCCTTTGGCTCAAAGAAGAAATGCCCAGCCTGCCGGCTCGTCATCGCCACGCCCCATGCCAGCAGAGCAGCCATGGCAGGGTCGGTGAAGAGGAGGGCGTAGGCCAGCACAAAACTGGAGGCGCTGAGCAAATGAAGCGATTGATTGATCCGGCTGTGATGGTAATACCGATGATCATCCATGCGCTGAATGTGCAACTGACGGAGTAATTCTTTCACGGGGTCTCCTGATTGAAATTTGAATGTAACAGGGTAGCAGCGTGATGGAACTGTGACAAGCCCACGTGACGAGGCGGTGACGAGATCATGACGATTAGTTGACAGAACTGCGACGATAGCTGTCTTCGTTCTGTCACGAAAACGTTGTGAAGCACTCGCATTATGTCCACATGACAAATTCGGGTGACCTCATGACAAACGATCTTGTTGTTGACGAGTTGCAGGCCAAGCAACGCGCGTTGCGGCTGGCGGTGGTGACAGAAACCTACCCGCCGGAGATCAACGGCGTGGCAATGACCATCGCACGATTTGTTGATGGACTGCGAATGCGGCGTCACGATGTACAACTGATCCGACCGCGCCAAACAAAGGGCGACGCCGCCGAGACGGAAGAAGTGCTGATGCGCGGCCTGCCGATCCCGCGGTACCCACATCTGAAAATGGGTTTGCCCGCCAAGAATGCGCTGGTAAAGCTGTGGAGTATGCGCAGGCCCGATGTGGTGCACATTGTGACGGAGGGCCCGCTTGGCTGGTCTGCTTTGCAAGCAGCGATCAAGTTAAAGCTGCCGGTCACATCTGACTTCCGAACCAATTTTCATGCGTACAGCGGCCATTACGGGATCGGCTGGTTGCAGAAACCGATCTTTGCCTACCTCCGCAAATTCCATAACCGTACCCAGTGCACCATGGTGCCAACCGAGTCCTTGCGTCGGGAGTTACAAGCGATGGGTTTCCACAACCTTCGCGTGGTCGCACGCGGGGTCGACACGGAACTCTTCAATCCGGCCAAACGCGACGCGCAACTGCGCTGGTCTTGGGGCGCGGGTGAGGCCACTCCGGTGGCCATCTATGTCGGGCGTCTCGCTTCCGAGAAAAATTTACGCGCGCTAATTGCGGCTTATGAGGCCATGCGTGCCGTCAGGCCAGATATGAAGCTGGTATTGGTGGGGGACGGGCCGGCGCGGCGTGATCTTGAAGCGCAGATCCCCGGCGCGACGTTTGCCGGATTGCAGCGCGGTGAGGCGTTAGCGCGGCACTACGCATCGGGCGATATCTTTCTCTTCCCGAGCATTACCGAGACCTTCGGCAACGTGACGCCGGAAGCCATGGCGAGTGGCTTGACGGTACTGGCCTATGACTATGCCGCCGCATCACAATTGATTCGCCACGGCGAGAGTGGATGTTTGGTGCCATTTGACGACACAGATGCATTTGTCGCTGCCGCGGCAAATCTTGCGCGCGACTGGCCGCAAGCCAAGCTCATGGGTGCAAAGGCGCGGCTCGTCGCGGAACAGTTGGGCTGGGAGCGGTTGGTTGAAGAGCTTGAGGCCGTCTTTCATCAAGCCGCACAAACGGTGCCGACGTCACAAGGGCCACTGATTGCGCATCCGCTAAACGCCTCGGCTTGACGCCACACTGTGCTTCAGCGTGACACCACACCCGGCCTCAGCGTGACGCCGCATTACGTTGGCTCCACGTAAACGGTCGCCTCGTGGAGGGCTCAGTTGTTACCAATGTGCTGCTACCCGGCGCACTGGGACTGATTATGTTTGGGCTCGGACTGTCGCTGACGGTTGAAGATTTTTTGCGCGTCGTCAAAATGCCCAAGGCGGTCCTCATTGGACTCTTCGCGCAAACATTTTTGCTGACGTTTGTCTGTGCCATGGTGTGCAAATGGCTCGCGCTGCCGCCCGATCTGGCGATCGGCATGATGTTACTTGCCGCCGCACCCGGTGGTGCGTCGGCTAATGTGTTCAGCCATCTGGCGCACGGCGACTTGGCGCTCAACATCACCCTAACCGCCATCAACAGCGTTCTGGCGCTTGTCACGCTGCCGGTGATCGTGAGTCTGTCGTTTGCCTACTTCAAGGCCGCAGATCAAGTGGTGCCGCCGCCATTTGCAAAAATTGTTGAAGTGTCGCTAGTGGTGTTGCTTCCTGTGGCGGCGGGGATGTTGGTGCGTGCCCGTGCGTACGGTTTCGCCTCGCGTGCTGAGCGATTAGTTCGTGTGATCTCTGTGGTTGTGCTCGCGATATTTAGCGTCATCGCCATCGGGAAAAATAGCGAAGCGCTGCGGGAGCATGCACAACTGGTCGGCGCGGCGTGTGTGGTTTTTAATCTGCTATCGATGTCGCTTGGTTATGCGCTGCCACGAGCGCTCGGATTGTCGGCCGCGCAGGCGATTGCGGTGGCGATGGAGGTCGGCATCCACAATGCGGCGCTGGCAATCTACATTGCGATCAACGTGCTCGGCGACGGTGTATATGCGATCCCCGCAGCAGTCTATTCAGTTGTGATGTTTGTTACCGCGACGCTATTTACGGGTTGGATGGCACGCAAATCGCTGCGCTCCTAGCTGAGTTCATAAAGCAGCGGCGCAAAAAACGACGTATCACAATCAAAAGTCTAATATTGGCGGGCATTTCAGAGCAAAAATGCTCGTTAACGCCCGTATTTAATAGAGTTTGTCGATCTATTCAAGCGGCTTTGGTGCCGAGCCTTCGGCAATTAGCCGTTCAATACGGTTAACCACCGGCAGCAGATCCGCGACCGTGTCGATGAGTGTATGCGCCCCGGCGGCGAGCAGCTGTTCACCCGCACGCTGACGATGGGTTTGCTGGGTTGCGGCGTCGAGCGCGTTCCAATCGTCAAGACTCAAACCAACCCCGTTGCCGGACACAACAACGCCCACCGTCCAAGTGCCGGCAGCGATGCCTTCCAAAATGCCAGGCGCCGTGTCATCGACCTTGATTACGGATGCCGGTGGCCAGACGCCCAAGTCGGCAAAGGTTCGATACATCATCAGCGGGCTGGGGCGGCTCGCCACCAAGTCTCCCGCGCAAACCAAATTGTCCGGCTCAAAACCTTGTTCGCGGGCGAGTGGCACCACCACATCCATGATGGCGCGGTTGTAGCCCGTGGTGCTACCGATGGCATAACCACGCTCGCGTAATGCGGCGACAACGTTGGTCACGCCGGGAATCAACGCGGCGTGATGTTTCACACTCTCGGCATTCATCGGCGTGAACACAGCGTAGAGGTCATCAACGTCTGCGTCACTAAACGGCACACCATGTGCGGCAAGCCAACTTGCGGCGATACGCGGCTGATTGCCGAGCGCTTGGATGTGTTCCCACTTTGGCAGTCCCATTGGCACGCGCGCTTCGGCAATACTGATCTCAACGTGATAACGCCCGAATAATTTTACGAACGCGCCCATCGGTGCCAAGCTGCCAAAGTCAAACACGGTGCCAGCCCAATCAAAGACCACTGCACGGCGCGGGGCAGATGATTTAAATGTCATCACGGATTTACCAATCTGAAAAAACGTCTTGCGCCAGTCCGAATGCGGTGCTGGCGCCGGTGCCGCTGGTGACTAACACGACGCGGGTGGCCGCGTCCGGGCAATCAATGACTGCGGTGTGCTCGCTGGAAGACGGGTACTCACCCACCCAGCGTTCGGTGACTTTGTAGCCACCGATGGCAACACTCAAGCTGAGGTGGCGCAGGATGTTGTCTTCGACCGCAGCCGAGGCAAATGGCTCGGGTGTGGCGTCGTAGTGGTGCGAGTCGCCAACGACCAAACTGCCGTCCGCGCTTTGCACTGCAATCAGGTGTATGCCGTCGGCAAGTGCTTGTGGCTCTTCGGCAATGAGGCGTGAACGAAGCGCAGCAGCAGCAGGGAGCGCTGCATAACCCGCATAACGAACCAGACTCAGATCGGACATGACGGCACCGGGTAGTGTTAGCGCTGTATCGGGCATCACGCGCAACATCTGGAGGCGGCACATGGTTAGCCGGTAGGCGTCGATACGGTCAGCGAACAGGCTGCGAAGAAATGTCCCGGGACAATAGACCACGCGCTCGGCACTGATTTGGCCGCGACTGGTAACCACCTGCGGGGTCGAGATATCAAGTACAGTTTCGCCGAACCGAAAGCTGACACCCATGGCAGACGCCAGCCAGCTGATGAGTTTGGGAATGGCGTCTCGCGATTCGACCCGTCGCTCGTGTGGGCTATAGAGCACCGCAGCGGCCGAGTTGAGTTGCAACGACGGTGCGCGCATGGCTGCGGCCTGAGGGGTCAGCAATTCACAGCCCGCAGCCATATCCGTGTGCATAAATTCTGTCAGCACGTCGTGTGCTTCCGGGCGTTGGCCGATCATCCAGAGTCCACGGTGGACAATGTCTATGCCTGCCTGCGGCGCGATGTCGTCCCAAACGTCGCGGGTACGTTGCGCGCGTCGATGGGTGTCACCAGCGGCTTGGCCCGTGACCGTAATGAAACCGAAGTTGCGGATAGATGCGCCGACTGGTCGCGTATTCGCTTCGACTACGCAAACCTTAAGGCCGCGCTTCACACCTTCAAGCGCGTGAGCTAAACCGACAATGCCGGCACCGACCACCAGCAAATCATAACGCTGCACGTCGACCTTCAACGTTTCGCTCAAAGTCGGCGCGAGGCAACCCTCTCGACAATCTGCAGAAAATCTGCAAACGCCATCCGGTCGCCATCTGGAACTTTCGCAGCGTCGTCTAAGCGACGCAGTGCCACAGCGTCGTTAAACGCGGTGGCGTTACTAAAGATTTTTGCCTCTGCTTCGCTCATGGGTCCACCCTGACGGATCAATGAGGCAATGGAGCCTTCCGATAAGCCCGCTTCGTAGGCGGGATCAACAGTGACCAAATAACGCTTGGCCTCGACATGCCAGCGAACCGGCTCGACCACTGAGCCTGGGAGGTACTCATCGAGCATGTCGGCACCGATCAACTCATGGTGATCACCACCATCGGTGTAGGACTGGCCGTCATCGACCACTAACAAATGACCAATGTCGTGCAAGCCGGCGGCGACAATGAAATCATCAGACATTCCACGTATTTGCGCGAGCGCAGCGCACTGCATGCTGTGTTCGGACACCGTCACGGGTTCGGGGCCGTACCGTACGTTACCGTGGCTCGAATAGAGATGTTCAAGTTTTTCGATTAGTTCATTCATTTCGCATTGCGCCAGTACGTGTAAAGGGTTTTGGGAACGGATGAAGAGAGTTTCCAGCAGTCTGACAGAGTGGAGCGTCGCAACTTAAGATGCTCGCGCTCGACTGTGACCGAATCATGACGCTGTAGCCTCCGCCGTATCTGTGTAGGCTAGCCACGCTGATCAAGCCATCGCCAAACCGGCAGTGTTTAGGTTGTGGGTTGGGTTGTTGGTTAGGTTGTGGGTTGACTCGCGGCCGGTTCAGCGCCCTCCGCCCCGCGCAGGAATTTCATTAGTTGGGTCCCTGCAGCCTCAAGCGTGCTGGTGTTTGCGATTTCGAGGTCGAACGGTGCGTCGTTATTCATTGGAATCTGTCGCGCTTGTCGGGCAAGGATTTGTTCGGCAGACTCGCGACCACGCGCGTGTAGTCGCTGTTCGATAATGGCTTCCGGCGCGGTGACATGAACCACTTCAAGGTGTGGATAACGTTCCCGCGCAAGCGCCAAGTGTGCACGCGAGCCGTTTACCAGTACCGTCATTCCACGTTGTAGGGCATCGTCAATCTCGCGGCGAACGCCGTAACGATGACTATTTGCCTGCCACGCCATCGCCAGGCCACCTTGCTGCGCAAGTGCGGTGAAGGCAGGCTCACTCATCGGTTCGTGTTCTTCATCGTCTTCGCGACGCTCGCGGGTGATGACGCGCCGCGCAAACAGCAGATCGTGCTGGTACTGTAACTTCTGGCGGGTCCAGCGTAACAAGCTATCCTTGCCTGCGCCCGAGGGGCCAACAAGATAAATCAGCCGACCTTGCCGACCGAACGGTGCCCGCAGAATCAGCCGAAAGTCTGCGCCGGGTTGTGGTTCCTCAAAGACGCTAATCGCATCAAATGGGACTTGGCTGGTGAGCTTGTCAGAAAATAGTCGCTCGGCAGCGGTACGAATGCGACTACCGAAATCTGGGTTGACGTTGGACAGTGAATCCGTCAACGTTAGATGAAACTCGTAGCAGTCCAATACATGCGGATACCCCCACTGCAGCAGTAACGCATCTTGTCGCGGTGATAGCTTCTGCTGACGTCGTTGCGCGATCTGGCTCGACGTGAGCGGCTGCCGGTAAACGTCGAACTCGGTGACACAGCGAAGCGCAATTTCATTTATCTGATGGCTTGTTTCGCTCGGCACAATTGCGAGAAAGTCTTTTAGAAGCGCGACAGTGAGGGGCGGCAACAAAAAGCTTGCTTGCGTTTTTGCAAATTGCTCGACGCCCGCCAACAGTTTGTCAACTTGGGTCGCGCCTTTGAGGTGGAACGGTGCCTTTAGCGTCGCGTGAAAGCCGTACCGCCGAGGATGTTGGGTGAGTGCGTGCAGGCTATCGGCAAGTATGTTCGCGGACCGTAACGTTTCAGTCAGCGCGGGCGGGGCCGGCGCACGGCCGAGCCATGCATCTGCAAGCTTGGCGAATTCAGCGTGGGCAGGTGGCGCAAAATAGATTGCAAAGCGCGGTGATTCCATCGTTCGGTCTTTGGCGGATGTCTTCGAAGAATTTGTAGTGGTTAGCGCTCAGGCGAAACAATCAGCTGGACCAAGTCACCAACGAACCAAGTGCGACCTAGTTCAACGGGTGTGCCGTTGGCATCGACGTTGATCGCTTCGACATACAACACCGGCCTCTGCACACTCTGTTTGAGTGCCGCAGCAACTGGTTTGCTCGGCATCCGCGCACTAATGACACTGCGTTCACGAGTGAAGTCGTCAACGCCAAATGTTGCCAGGGTACGAGAGACCGATTGTGTCTCTGAGAAGCGTTGCGGCAAGCCCTTGAAGCGTTTTGCGGGAAAATAATGTTCGGCGATAGTGATTGGCCGGCTGTTTGCCTCGCCAATCGCAACGATGAGGTATACCAGCGTTCCCGCTCGAAGGCCGAGGCTGGTCGCGATCTGTTTTGTCGCCTTAACGACCGAGGACTCCACCAATCGATGCGTGCCCCGAAGTCCTGCGGCGCTGAGATTTTCGGAAAAGCGTGTACGTCGGCCCAGAACGTAGTCAACGGCGATGTCGGCGACGAATGTGCCGAGCCCGTGGCGGACGTCGACCAAACCCTTTGCGGCAAGTTGCGAAAGCGCGTGGCGTACGGTGTGGCGGTTGACGCCAAACCGCTTGGCGAGCTGATGTTCTCCCGCGAGTTTGTCTCCAGGCGACAGTCGGCCAGAGGTGATGTCATCGGCGATGGCATTTTCAATGCTCGCCCAGACAGAACTGCCGAAGCTGGGCCGAGGTGCGTCGCCGTCGCCAGCCTCAGATTCGAGACTGTTTGCGTTTGTGACATTCAAGGTCTTATTCCTGAAACGAAAGCTTCATGTTGGCTGGGTACAGTCTCATCACCTTAGTAGGTTGTCTAGACAATTAATCCGCGTCGTAAGTTTGCGTTGGAGCGATGACAGATGCATGACAGTATCAAAACCAACCAAGCTCGACGTGAGTGGTTGGGTTTGCTTTCACGGGCACCGATCGAGTTATTGGAAGCGTGGGGATCCGGTCGGTCCGTGGACTACATCTGGTTAAAGCGCCCCGAGTCTGGACTGGCGATGGTGCGTGCGCGTATCGGTGCGACCGGTGATCGGTTCAATTTGGGTGAAATGACACTCACACGTTGTGCCTTGCGTATGGCAGGTGGACAACATGGTGTGGCCTACGTCCAAGGGCGTTCCGCGCGGCGGGCCGAACTAGCCGCTATCGCCGACGCGTTGATGCAGGATCCCAACGAATGCGAAGCTTTGGAGCGTGATCTATTGCAGCCGTTACGGGCGCGCATCGCCGCAAGCCGCGCCGTACGGACTGCCGAATCGCATCTGACCAAAGTCGAATTCCTCACCGTCTCGCGTGGTGACGAGTAAATGGATTCATTCAACCTTGAACACATCGATGCTGGTTTTGGCGACCCTACGGTCACGAGCCAGCAAATTTTTCGGACCAGCCTTAGGGCGCTCGCTAGCCCGGGAACGATCCTTGAAGCGGATAGTGATGCGACCGCGCCGGAAGGTGTAAGCGCGGCGGCGAATGCGATCCTGCTGGCGCTGCTCGATCAAGATGTTGCCCTGTATGTTTCACCGACACATGTTGCGGTGGCCTCTAGTTATTACCGGTTTCATACCGGTTGCAGCGTGACGACAAACCTTGAAGACGCGGATTTTGTGCTCCTAGCCTCGACGGACAAGATGCCTTCAATCAGCGCGTTAAAGACCGGCACAGAGTACGCGCCGGAACTGTCCGCAACCTTGGTTTGGGAGGTGGCAACGCTTGCCAGTGGTGAAGGTCTAACGCTGTCCGGACCCGGTATTGCGTCCAGCGCGCGTCTGACCGCGACGCCGCTGGATGCCGCACTTTTTACTGCTCGCGCCGAAATGATCAGACTGCTACCGCGCGGGATCGATCTCTTCCTGACTTGTGACAATCGTGTCTGCGGTTTGCCGCGCAGCACACGGATCGAGGGCTGATATGTACGTTGCCGTCAAAGGTGGTGAGCGCGCGATTGAAAACTCGCATTTGTTGGTGTCTGAAGCGCGCCGTGGAGACCCTTCTGTTGCCGAGATCAGCGTCGCCCAAATCGAACAGCAGCTGCGGCTTGCCGTCGATCGTGTCATGACCGAGGGATCCGTTTATGACCGTGAGCTTGCTTCTCTTGCCATCAAACAAGCGGCTGGGGATACCGTTGAGGCCATTTTTTTACTACGCGCCTACCGCGCGACCTTGCCGCGTTTTGGTTACACCGAAGCGATCGATACGTTAAAGATGCAATTGCGTCGGCGCATTTCGGCAACCTTTAAAGACCTTCCTGGTGGGCAGGTGCTTGGGCCAACCTACGACTACACACAACGCCTGTTGGATTTTTCACTGGCGGTTGCGAGCGCGGAGCGTGGCGAGCCGCAAACAAATCCGCCTTCTGCAACTTCAACCGAGCAGGAGTTTGCCGACGTCATGTCACTGTTGGGCGCAGAGGGGCTGATTGAGGCGCAACCGCCTTCTGAAGGTGACCCGGCGCCAGCCGACCTCACTCGTGTGCCAATGACCTTCCCGGCTTCGCGAGCAGAGCGATTGCAGAATCTCGCGCGGGGCGACGAGGGGTATTTGCTCGCCATGGCCTATTCCACGCAGCGTGGGTACGCAAACAACCATCCGTTTGCGGGCGAGATCCGTTTTGGTAGTGTGGAAGTCGAAATCATTCCCGAGGAACTCGGTTTTCCGATTGTGATTGGTGAACTCGAAGTTACCGAGTGCCAAATGGTGAACCAATTCGCTGGCTCAAAAACGGTGCCGCCACAGTTCACACGCGGTTACGGCTTGGCGTTCGGCCATAACGAGCGAAAAGCGATGGCGATGGCGCTGGTGGATCGTGCGTTGCGCGCCGACGAATTAGGGGAAGCCGTGGTGGCACCAGCGCAGATGCAAGAATTTGTGCTGTCCCACTCTGACAATTTGGAATCCTCGGGATTCGTCCAACACTTGAAACTCCCGCACTACGTGGACTTTCAATCCGAACTCGCATTACTTCGTCAGATGCGCGCCAGTCAATCGATACAAAGCGAGTCGTCAAAATGATTGCTGACGTTCCGCGAGCCCCGGATCCTTCCGACAGCGGCTACAACTTCGCCTATCTGGACGAACGCACGAAACGCATGATTCGTCGGGCGATTTTAAAGGCCGTCGCCATCCCCGGTTATCAAGTCCCCTTTGGCTCACGCGAAATGCCGCTGCCCTACGGCTGGGGCACGGGCGGCATTCAGGTAACCGCGTCAATTATCGGTCGCGACGATGTGCTGAAGGTGATTGATCAAGGTGCAGACGATACCGTCAATGCGGTGAATATTCGACGCTTCTTTAAGCGCACAGCGGGTGTTGCCACAACGGAACGCACGGGTGAAGCAACGCTAATTCAGACACGACACCGAATTCCGGAAACGCCATTGCAGGCGCATCAGATCATCATCTATCAAGTGCCGATTCCGGAACCGCTGGCTAAGCTGGAGCCGCGCGAAGCCGAGACCAAGATGATGCATGGTCTTTCTGAATACGGGCTCATGCACGTAAAGCTCTACGAAGATATTGCGCGTTACGGGCATATCTCCACAACCTACGACTATCCGGTGATGGTCGATGATCGTTATTTGATGGCACCTTCACCTATTCCAAAGTTTGACAACCCCAAGATGCATATGAACCCCGCTTTGCAGTTGTTTGGTGCCGGTCGAGAGAAACGCATTTATGCCGTTCCGCCGTACACCAAGGTGGAAAGCCTCGCCTTCGACGATCACCCGTTTGAGGTGCAACGCTGGCAACAACACTGTGCACTGTGCGGCGCAAAAGATAGCTTTCTTGACGAAGTCATTACCGACAACGACGGTGGTCGTATGTTTATCTGCTCGGACACCGACTATTGTGGGCAGCGCCGCAAAAACCTGGCGGCAGTACCTGCCGACGTCGCGGAGGCCAAATCCGCATGAGTGAACAAGACCAACCGATCCTGCGCGTGCAGGGCTTGAGCAAACGATACGGCGACCGTGTTGCGGTCGACCAAGTGAGCTTCGACTTGTGGCCTGGCGAAGTGCTGGCCGTCGTCGGCGAATCAGGGTCAGGCAAAACGACATTGTTGAACTGCGCTTCGGCGCGTTTGCTGCCGGATAGTGGACAGGTACAGTTTCGGACACGCCATGAGGGTGTGGTTGATGTGTACCGTTTGTCGGAAGCCGCCAGACGTTTAATGGCGCGCACCGATTGGGGCTACGTCCACCAGAATCCCGCTGACGGTCTACGGATGGACGTGTCGGCTGGTGCCAATGTTGGTGAGCGCCTGATGGCGCTTGGCGAGCGGCACTACGGTCGTATACGCCAAGAGGCCGCACAATGGCTAAGTCGCGTGGAAATGCAGGAGGATCGTATCGACGAATCCCCCGCGACCTTCTCGGGTGGGATGCGCCAGCGGCTGCAAATTGCGCGGAACTTAGTCACCCGCCCACGGTTGGTGTTTATGGATGAGCCGACCTCGGGTCTGGACGTATCGGTGCAGGCGAAGCTGCTAGATTTGTTACGAACGTTGACGCATCAACTGCACCTGGCATCGGTGATTGTCACGCATGATCTGGCCGTTGCGCGATTGCTTGCGCACCGCATGATGGTGATGAAAGACGGTCGTGTGGTCGAGCAGGGGTTGACCGATCAAGTGTTGGATGACCCGCAGCATCCATACACGCAGTTGCTAGTCTCTTCGGTATTGCAACCATGACCAGCACACTGGCAATTCAAATTCGTGATCTCGCAAAAACCTTTACCCTGCACAATCAGGGTGGTGTTGAGCTCGCAGTGTTGCGGGGCGTTTCGCTCGATGTCCGACGCGGCGAGTGTGTTGCCCTTGATGGGCCATCGGGTGCCGGCAAGAGCACCTTGCTCAAGTGTATCTACGGCAACTATCGGACAACGCAAGGTTCACTCATCGTCAGCGACGGCGAGACATCCATCGACCTCGCCACCGCCACTGCGCGGCAACAAATGGCGATGCGACGCACAACGGTGGGTTACGTCAGCCAATTTTTGCGCGCAATTCCACGCGTCTCAGCGCTGGACATCGTCGCCGAACCGTTGATGGAAGATGCAAACGGTGATCCAGACCAACTGGCCGCCGCTCGCAGCGCAGCCGAGACACTGTTGCTGCGTCTGCGTATTCCGGTACGGCTTTGGAGTGTGCCGCCCACGACCTTCTCGGGCGGCGAGCAGCAGCGTATCAACATTGCCCGTGGTTTGATCCGCCCACGGCCGGTACTGTTGCTGGACGAGCCTACCGCGTCGCTGGACTCGGACAATCGCATCACGGTGACCGCCATGATTAACGAGGCGCGCGAGCAAGGTGCGGCCATTGTCGGCATCTTTCATGATCAACGTGTACGCGACAGCGTGGCGACACGCATCGTCAACATGGCGGACTTCAAATGAGCGAGCAACTTATATTTCGTAACACGCGGCTGGTGCTTGCCGATGAAGTTGTCCATGGCTCTGTGGCGGTAAGCGATGGCAACATTACCGCCATCGAGCGCAATGGTTCAGCATTTTCGGTCGGACTCGATCTCGACGGCGATTATTTATTGCCGGGCTTCGTCGAGTTACACACGGATAACTTTGAGGGCCATTTGATGCCAAGGCCCAAAGTGTTTTGGCCGGCGCTGCCAGCGTTGTTGGCGCACGATGCAGAGTGTGCCGCTGCCGGGATCACAACCGTTTATGACGCGCTTGGTGTCGGCGACACTGACCCACAAGCCATGCGCGGGCAGGACCTACAGCCCGTATTGGCGGCGTTGGAGCGTGCACGCTCGTCTGGTTTGTTGCGCGCAGACCATTTGCTGCATATTCGCTGCGAACTTCCGGCACCAAATGTATTGAAGCTATTTGAGCCGTTTCTGAGGCAGCCGTTAGTTGGCTTGATCTCGCTCATGGATCACACCCCTGGTCAGCGGCAATGGGAAAACATTGAAAAAGCGCGCATCTATTACACCGGAAAGAAGGGCTGGTCTGACGAGAGGTTCCAGCAGTCGGTCGAAGCTTCGGTTGAACTGCAGACACAGTACGCGGAGCCGCATCGGAAATACTTGACCGACTACGCACGCGAACACGGCGTCGTCCTGGCCAGCCATGATGACACCCTGCCATCCCATGTGACAGAGGCGCACCAAGAGGGCGTGACCATTTGTGAGTTCCCCACGCGCGTGGAGGCAGCGCGGGCGGCACATGCATGCGGGATGACGACCGTCATGGGCGCGCCCAACGTGGTACGTGGTGGCTCACATTCAGGCAATGTCGCTGCCGTGGACCTCGCGAAACTGGGGCTGTTGGACACATTGTCCTCCGACTATGTGCCGGCGAGCCTCATTGGTGCGGCGTTTCAACTCACCCGTGATGCCGGATTTTCGATTCCTCAAGCGGTTGCCACGATTTCGCGAAATCCCGCACGTGCGATGGGGTTGTCTGATCGCGGCGAGATACGTCAGGGCCTGCGCGCCGACTTGGTGCAGGTCCGAATGGCCGACGATCATCCCGTTGTGCGCGCGGTTTGGCGCGGCGGCATTCGCGTGATCTGACTGTCTGATCTGACTGTCAATTCACTGTCAATAAACTGTCACCGCATACGCCTAGACTTTTCCAAGTCATCTAGACAACCCGGCCACCTATGCAACCTGCGATTCGCGTCACCAATCTTGTGAAGTCATTTGGCAGCCAGCGTGCGCTGAACAACGTCACGCTGGAGGTCATGCCCGGCGAAATGGTGGCGTTGATCGGTGCCTCTGGCTCGGGCAAGTCGACGTTGCTGCGGCACTTGGCGGGTCTCGTCGTTGCCGATAAGGGCAGCGTAAGCGAAGTTGTTGTTCACG
>JBIIYQ010000126.1:0-7968 GCA_044346745.1 Usitatibacteraceae bacterium
GTGGATTTTCACCGTAGCGCAGGTCTTGTGCCTTGCTGAATGTCAGGTGCAGCTTGTCAGGGAAGGTGCGTCGATTGCCGTCGGCGTCTAATGACGACAAGTAAGTGCTGATCATGCCGTCGTACTCGGCCGTGTGCGCGAATGCGCGCTTGGCAAGTTGCAGGCGGGTGTTGTCTGAAACTGCGCCGTGGTTCGCCTTCATTTCTGCGGCGATGTGATCGTAATCTGCAACGTCGGTCACAATTGCGACAAACGCATGGTTCTTTGCCGATGCACGCACCATGGCGGGGCCGCCGATGTCGATGTTCTCGATGGCGTCGTCAAAGGTGACGCCAGGCTTGGCGATGGTTGCGGCAAACGGGTAGAGATTGACGACGACCATATCGATTGGCGGGATGTCGTGCTTTTGCATCGCCGTCTGATGATGCGGCAGGTCGCGTCTGGCCAGGATGCCGCCGTGAACTTTCGGGTGAAGAGTTTTTACCCGGCCATCCATCATTTCTGGAAAGCCGGTGTATTCGCCAACCTCAACGACTTTGATGCCGTTGTCGCTCAGTAGTTTGGCAGTACCACCGGTGGAAAGGATCTCTACGCCCGAATCCGCCAGAAACTTTGCGAAGTGAAGGATGCCCGTCTTGTCCGAAACGCTGATGAGCGCACGCTTAATGCTGGTCATTTGCTCAAGCCGATCTATTCAATGCCGTGCTGGCTAAGTTTCTTTCGCAGCGTATTGCGGTTCAGGCCGAGAAGATCGGCTGCGCGGGTCTGATTCCCGCGAGCTTGGTGCATCACCACTTCGAGGAGAGGGCGCTCGACGTTCGCGACGACCATGTCGTAAATATTTGATGCGTCTTCGCCATCCAAATCTTTGAAGTACTGCTTCATCATTTTGCGAACGCAAGCAGATAGTTCGCTATCGCCACCGTTTTCCAACAAGTGGCCACGTGTTTCCCTGGTCATGCCATTCCTTAGATTGCCTATTATTTTTACGGACATCCCTGAAAACTCAGTTTTCGTCACAACACGTTGTTGCTCAAAAAAAACGGCGCCTTACATATAAGGCATATGCAGCGTTGCCGTTTTTTGTTCGCGCCTAGTTTTGTTTAGAAAATTGCATTTTCAGGGATGCCCGAGCTACGCCGCAGACTGCAATTGGTCAGCGGTTGCCGGACTTTTTGGAAAGCCGAAGTCGAAGAATACATGACCTTGGGATTCCAGTGTTTCGAGGTACTTCAGTACTGCGGAAATCTGTGCTGCGGTGTTTTCGATTTGATTCATTTGCTGCCGGAATACTTCGCCATTCGGCGCGTGCATTCCATCTTTTGCGACCAACCATCCAATGTGTTTACGCGCGATGCGGTAGCCTTTTTGCTCGCCGTAGAACGCATACAAATTCTCGAGGTGCGCTCGAACAATCGACTTCACTTCTTGAAGCGTGGGAGGTGCAAGATGCGTGCCGGTTTTGAGAAACCACGCCATCTCGCGAAAAATCCACGGACGACCTTGCGCCGCGCGACCGACCATGACTGCATCGGCGCCGGTGAATTCCAAAACGTGTTTGGCTTTCTCGGGCGAATCGATATCGCCGTTGGCTACAACCGGAATTCGCACACTTTGTTTGACGTCGCGAATGGTGTCGTACTCTGCCGTGCCATTGTAGAGGTCCGCACGCGTACGGCCATGAACAGTGAGGCTTTGGATGCCATTTTCTTCGGCAATCCGCGCAATGGTGAGCGCGTTTTTGTTGTCGCGATCCCAGCCGGTGCGAATCTTGAGTGTCACCGGTACATTCACTGCATTGACCACCGCCGAGACGATGCGGGCGACCAGCGGCTCGTCTTGCAGTAGTGCAGAACCCGCGTAAACGTTACACACCTTTTTCGCGGGGCAACCCATGTTGATATCGATGATTTGTGCACCACGATCGACGTTATATCGAGCGGCTTCCGCCATCACTTCGGGCGCGGCACCGGCGATCTGCACCACAATTGGTTCCGTCTCGCCGACATGGTTGCCGCGCAATACGGATTTTTCGGTTTGCCAAAGCTTGCTGTTCGACGCCACCATTTCAGATACGGCCATGCCCGCGCCAAGCTTTTTGCAGAGCTGGCGAAACGGACGATCGGTGACACCAGCCATCGGCGCGCAGATCAAATTGTTTTTCAGAATGTAGGAGCCGATTTGCACGAGGAAGGCGATGGGCGATCACCGCGAGACGTAAGGGAAGAGAGGCTGAGGTCAGCAGGTACTTGCTACATCCCTGTACAAAATTTGCAGGGGGAAGCTATTTTATCGCTGCTTAAGTTTTAAGCAAATTCTTAATTGTGTTTTTGATTGCGTTGTTGGCACATCTGCAACACATTCCATCAAGTCGTGACGTACTTTGTGTTGCACTGCAAACAAAATGTGAACTACCGCACGCGATTAAGTTGCGGAAGTGCCGAACCCACCACCGCCGGGTGTTAACAAAACAAATACGTCACCTGTATGCACATCTGTTTCGTCTGAATATGACAGCGTGGTTTTCGAACCATCGGTACGCTCAACCCAGTTTTCGCCACACGCACCGACGCCACCTCCACCTACTCCAAACGGAGGAACGAGGCGATGTCCCGCGAGAATCGCCGCAGTCATCGGCTCCAGAAAACGGATCTTGCGCGTTGCACCATCGCCACCTTGGTGTAAACCCTTACCACCTGACCCGCGCCGAATTACATGCTCCACCACGATGACGGGATAGCGCAGCTCCAAAATTTCTGCATCGGTCAAACGCGAATTTGTCATATGCGCTTGTACCGCGCTGCAACCGTCGAACGCCGGTCCCGCGCCGGTGCCGCCTGATACCGTTTCGTAGTACTGGTGTTGGGCGTTGCCGAACGTAAAGTTATTCATGGTGCCGCAACTTGCCGCCATTACGCCGAGCGCACCGATGAGCGTGTCGGTGATGCACTGCGAGGTCTCCACATTGCCTGCGACGGTCGCCGCTGGCGGAACCGGACTCAGCATCGAGCCCGGCGGGATAATGATGGTCAACGGTTTCAGACAACCGGCATTGAGCGGAATATCGCGGTCGACCAGCATCCGAAAAACATACAACACCGCCGCATTAACCACCGCCGATGGCGCATTGAAATTCGAGGCCAGTTGGGAGGACGTACCGGTAAAGTCGATCGTGGCACTGCGCTTGTCGACTGCAATCGTGACCTTCACCGCGATCACCGCGCCGTTGTCCATTGCATAGCTAAAACTGCCGTCGCGCAGACTGCCGATCGCGCGGCGTACGCAGTCTTCGGCGTTGTCTTGCACATGCTGCATATACGCTTGCACGGTGGCCAGGCCGTAGTGCCCGACCATTTGGCGCAACTCTTGCGCGCCTTTTTCGTTCGCAGCGATTTGCGCACGCATGTCAGCAATGTTCTGATCAATGTTCCTCGCGGGGTGTTTTGCCGACGCGAGCAGTTGGCGCATTTCCGCTTCGAGAAACACGCCCTCTGACATCAATTTCACGTTGTCGAGCAACACGCCTTCGTCTTCAACGGTTTTCGAGAAAGGCGGCATTGAGCCCGGCGTGATACCGCCGATATCCGCATGGTGGCCGCGAGAGCCGACAAAAAACTGCGGCGTGCGATCGGTGTTGGACATAAATACAGGCGTCACCACGGTGACATCAGGTAAATGTGTGCCGCCGTTGTAGGGGTCGTTTAGTACGTACACGTCGCCGGGGCGCATCCGGCCCAGGTTCTTTCGGTAGACCGTGTTGATCGATTCGCCCATCGAGCCCAAATGCACCGGCATATGCGGTGCGTTCGCGATCAGGTTGCCTTCAGCGTCGAACAACGCACAGCTGAAGTCGAGGCGCTCTTTGATGTTGACCGAATACGCTGTTTGCTGAAGCCGCGTGCCCATCTGTTCAGCGATGGACATAAACAGATTGTTGAAGACTTCGAGCATCACAAGGTCCACGGTGGTCCCGACGTCGTGGCCGACCGCGTGCTTCATCGGTACGACGCGACGCAATACTAGATCGCGATCTGCGGTCAGCGAGGCGCGCCAACCGGGCTCCACGACGGTGGTCGCGTTGTGATCGGTGATGATGGCCGGCCCATCAATTTCTTGGCCGACACCAAGCGAGGCATGGTCATGGATGGCAGCGTTGAGTGTCACGTCGCCTGACATCAGCGCCACCGTGTCGAGTGGTTTGGCGTGTGCGGGATTCGTTGTCCTTTGCGGCATTGAATTGGCCGGCACGGATTGGCTGGCGGCTTCGACTGAGATGGCTTCCACAATGAGCGAGCGGCCTTGCATCAAGAAGCTGAACCGTTTTTTATACGCCGCCTCAAATGCTGCTTGCATCACGTCTGCGTCGGCGTAATCGACCGCGATGGCGGAGTCTGTGCCTTGGTACTTCAGGTGCACACGTCGCTTGATGATGATCTGCGCCGGCAAAACGCCTTGGGTTTCAAGTTCGCTGCCAACGGCGTCGGCAAGTGTCGCAAAATGCGCTGCCAGATGATTCGCGGATTGGTTAAGCGGCATCTCGACCGCTTCTTCGCGCATTGCCGTGAGGCTGGCGAGCCCCATGCCGTAAGCGGACAGCACGCCGGCAAGTGAATGAATGTATATCGTCGACATACCGAGCTGGTCCGCGACCATACATGCGTGCTGCCCACCGGCGCCGCCAAAACACTGCAGGGCATATTCCATAACATCGTGACCGCGTTCAACCGAAATGCGTTTGATGGCGTTGGCCATATTTGCGACCGCAATCTTGAGGAACCCTTCGGCAATGGCTTCTGCACTTAAGGTTTGCCCGGTCGAATCATTTACTTCTTTGGCGAGCGCTGCGAATTTTTCGCGGACCACTACAACGTCGAGCGGCAAGTTGCCTTCTTTGCCAAATACTTTCGGAAACCACCGGGGTTGCAACTTGCCGAGCATGATGTTGCAATCCGTGACCGTCAATGGGCCGCCCCGACGGTAGCAGGCAGGCCCAGGGTTCGCGCCCGCGCTATCGGGACCGACGCGAAATCGCGCGGTTCTACCGACCGCGTCAAAATGCAAGATTGACCCGCCACCCGCGGCGATGGTGTGGATCGACATCATGGGTGCGCGCATCCGCACGCCAGCCACCTGGGTCTCGAATTCACGTTCCAATTCACCGGCAAAGTGCGACACGTCGGTTGAGGTGCCCCCCATGTCGAAGCCGATCACCTTCGGGAAACCCGCCGCACTGGCTGTTTGGGTCATGCCGATGATCCCGCCGGCTGGCCCCGACAAGATAGCGTCCTTGCCTTGGAATCTCGCGGCATCGGTTAATCCGCCGTTGGACTGCATGAAATAAAGGCGCGTGTCGGGCAGTTCTTTGGAAACCTGCTCGACATAACGCCTCAGGATTGGCGAAAGATACGCATCGACCACGGTGGTATCGCCTCGTGAGACGATTTTCATGACCGGGCTAACGTCAGATGAAACCGATACTTGGGTGAAGCCGATTTCGCGTGCAATCTGCGCGACACGTTGTTCGTGTTCACGATAACGGTAGCTGTGCATCAACACAATCGCAATCGCGCGAAACCCTTGCTGAAACGCGGCGGTCAGGCGCGAACGAGTGGTAGTTTCGTCGAGCGGCATCAAGACCTCGCCCTGCGCGCTCATGCGCTCAGGAACCTCGACCACGTCCGAGTAAAGCAACTCCGGCAGGCGGATGTGCATATCAAAAATGCGTGGGCGGTTTTGATAGGCGATCCGCAACTGGTCGCGAAATCCTGCAGTGATGGCAAGAAGCGTTCGCTCGCCCTTGCGCTCCAACAGCGCGTTGGTGGCGACCGTTGTCCCCATCTTGACTGCGCCTATCTGCGAGACGGGGATTGCGTCTTCGGGTGCAACACCCATGAGCTGACGAATGCCGGCGATTGCCGCGTCTGCATACGCCTCGGGGTTCTCCGACAACAACTTGGCAGTCACAATATTGCCATTCGGCGCTTTTGCGACGATATCGGTAAACGTGCCACCTCTGTCGACCCAAAAATGCCAGAGAGAAGGGGTTGTCACTTCATTATTTGCCATGACAGCAGTTTAATGCGTGTGGTGCCGAAAGGGCCGCGCATTGCCGGAGTTTGGAACGATGAATTCCACCTCAATATCTGCCGGTGCCGCATAATGCGGACATCCACTTTGTCGAAGCCAATATGTATTCCACGCCGCTTTCGCTCACCACCGATACCCACTTTGAATTGCCGTCGTTTCTGCACGAAGCCGGTGCCGATAACCCCTGGTCGCACGCAAATGTCGGCGGCCGGGACATTCATAGCTTTTTGGATGGCCCCTGCTTCGACAGCGGCGGGAATTTATGGCTGACAGATGCACCGTTCGGGCGCATTTTCCGTGTCACACCAACAGGCGAGTGGGATCTCATCACCAAATATGATGGTTGGCCGAGCGGCTTAAGGTTTCACTCGGATGGTCGCCTGTTTATCGCGGATCAGCGGCACGGCATTTTGCAGTTTGATGTCAGCCTCCGAAAGTTGGCCCCGGTATTGACGCACTATGTCGGACAGCGTTTTTTAGGCGTGAGCCATCTGACCTTTGCCAGCAACGGCGATCTGTATTTTTCTGATGCGGGCCAAACCGGGCTACACGCCGCCGACGGCGCGTTGTACCGCATGAAGGCAAACGGCGAACTCCAGCGGCTGGTGGACGGTATTCCACGGCCTTCCGGACTTGCACTCAGTGCAAACGAAGATCTGTTGCTGATGGCAGTGGCGGGTGACAACGCCATCTGGCGCGTGCCGTTGGTCGATGGCGGAGTCTCCAAGGTTGGTCGATACATCCAGCTCTCAGGCGGCTGGGGTGCCAACGCCGGCCCCGGTGGAATTGCCATGGATAGTGATGACAATGTTTACGTGGCCCATCAGGGTATGGGTTGTGTGTGGATGTTCGACAAACGTGGCGAGCCGAAGTACCGCGTCGATTCGTCGCGTGGCGACACCACGACTGGCATCACCATCGATCCGAGTGATCCGCGGACGATCCTTGTCACTGAGGCGCAAACCGGCGTGGTGCTGAAAGCCAGCCTGCCGATGTACTGATGTCAGCACCAATGGTCGACGACGAAAAACTGCCCGACGGGGCGTTCGAAAATTTCCGTAACGACATGAGTTACGGCGATTACCTGAAGCTTGACCAGCTACTGTCCGCCCAGCATCCGCTCTCTGCCGAACACAACGAGTTGCTGTTTATCATCCAACATCAGGCGACCGAGCTGTGGATGAAGCTGGCGTTGGCGGAATTGATGCGCGCCCGAACCTGCATACAACTGGAAGACCTGTCTCCCGCATTCAAAATGATGGCGCGTGTATCGCGCATCATGAACAACCTCATCCAATCATGGGACATATTGTCCACACTGACGCCGACTGAATACTCTGCGTTTCGCGAGTCGCTGGCGCGCTCGTCAGGGTTTCAGTCACATCAAAATCGCATGCTTGAGTTTCTGTTTGGCAACAAGTCGCGGGTAATGCTGAAGCCATTCGCTCACCAGACGGAAATTCATACGAAGTTGACTGAGCTGCTGAACAGCCCGTCGATCTACGATGAGGCGAATCGACTTCTCGCGAAACGCGGATTTGTTCTCGACAAAGTTGCAATCGACCGGGACTGGTCGAGCCCCTATGTGGCCAACGCAAGCGTGGCCGCCGCTTGGGCGGAGGTGTACGGCAATACCAAGCAACACTGGGACTTGTATGAACTCGCCGAAAAGCTCGTCGATTTAGAAGACTATTTTCGCCAGTGGCGTTTTCGTCATGTCACGACCGTCGAGCGTGTTATTGGCTTTAAGCGCGGCAGCGGCGGGACGTCTGGAGTTGACTATCTGCGCAAGATGGTGGATGTGCGACTGTTCCCAGAACTTTGGGATATTCGTACGGCACTCTAGAGCGCTTACGGCAGCACGACGGTCGCATTGTCCCC
>JBIIYQ010000035.1:0-24577 GCA_044346745.1 Usitatibacteraceae bacterium
AAGCTTTACGGCTTCCGCGCGATACTCGCTGGTGAATACTCGTTTCGGTATTGATGACATTCAGAACTCCTTGGATTGAAAGTATTTACCAAATCCATGGCGTCCGTTTTACCGAGCCCCTTCCATTGTGTGACAATGCTCGCAAGAAAAACGTTACGGTGAAATATGCAGGTTAGTCAAACAAGCGCTTCTAGCAGTGCAAGTGAGAGAAGGGTAGCCAAAAGGTACACCAGCAGCCACCAGCTCTGCCGATCAACTTCTCCGGGAACCGTGCTCCAATTGCCTTGCTTCAACAGGCGCCCCTCCGCCTCAAATCGGGCACGCTGCCCAGGGATTGAGTATGCTGACCAAAGACGTTGCTTGCCATCGAGTATCCGGCTCATCGCCCAGCCGACCGCAACAGTGACCGCGCCGCCGATGAGGCAAAACCATGGCCACGCCACCGAGGTTTCTGTTGCGACGTACCAGATGATGGCGAAACCCGCCGCCACGCCCACCAAGAGGCCACGCTCAGTGGTGTGTTTGGAGAAGAACCCCAGCGCATACATGCCCAGCTTCGCACCAACAAAGTAGCTACCGATCTTGCTAATGACTTCCAAAATCGAGCCATCACTCTTTGTATAGAGAACGGCAGGAAAAATGATGATTACAGCCCAAATGACCGTCGCCCACCGGGTGGCCAGTAGGTAATGGGCGTCGGTCTCATTGCGCCTAAAGTAGCGTTGATAGAAGTCAACCACACTTGCGGTGGCCATAGAGTTGAATGCAGAACTCAGTGTCGACATTGACGCGGCCAACACGGCAGCCGCCAGAATACCGAGCAAGCCCGGAACGCCCGAATCCGCGGCAAATTGCAAAATGATTTCGTTGTTGTTGGCGAATGGTCTACCGCCGTAGTAGCCATATGCGAGCACGCCGATGAAGAAAAACAAGAAGTAGATTGGAAACGCGGCATAACCCATTAGCAGATAAGCTTTTTTTGCGTCACCGATAGTGGCCGCACCGAGCGTCCTTTGCACCATCATTTGGTTGGCACCATATACCGTGATGTGGAACAAGGTCATACCAATGAGCCCCGACCATACGGTAGTCGAAACCGTGATGTCAGGGGTGGGGTTCATTGCGCTAAGTCGGCCCAGCGACTTCAGGTTGCCGAGCACCTCCAGAACTGGCACCGGCATTGCCAAAATGAGCGCAACCATAATGACTATCGCACCACCAAAAAGTACGACCGCTTGAAAGACATCCGTCCAGATGACCGCCAGCATTCCGCCCATGGTTGTGTAAATCAAAGCCATGATAGTGATCAAAACAATCCCCGACGGCACTGAAATCCCGGTGATGAAATGCAGCACAAGCGCAGTTGCGTACAAAATCGCCCCGGTTGAAAGTCCTTGCGTCACCAAGAAGATGGTCGACATGACGGCGCGCGACGACGGTCCGAAGCGTCGCTCTTGGTAGTCGTAAATGGATGCCACACCGCTGGCATAAAAAAAAGGCAAAAAGAAACTCGTAACCAGCAGAATCACAATCGGATAGTTAAGATGGATAGCGAGGGCGGCTAAGCCGTCTTTATACGCCCACGCGGGGGCACCCAAAAACGAAAGAGCACTGATATACGTCGCAATGACAGATAACCCGATGGCCCACCACGGCGTTCGGCCATTGCCGATATTGAACTCTCTTGCA
The DNA here is from genome assembly GCA_044346745.1 of Usitatibacteraceae bacterium. Lineage (GTDB taxonomy): Bacteria > Pseudomonadota > Gammaproteobacteria > Burkholderiales > Usitatibacteraceae > UKL13-2. The sequence continues at coordinate 1,690 of JBIIYQ010000035.1, forward strand.
CTGGTAACTTTGCCACCGACGAGATACCCAAGCACCAAGTTGCCGACTAAAAATGCGATCAGAATAGACCAATCAAGAGGATCAAACTTCATAGCGTATTCTCCGTTGATAGGGGTGGCACTACAGGTCGTTGCTCATGACAGACCTAGAACCCACGATCTGTAGACTCGAAAGGGTACTTCTAATGACTCCGTCGTCCCAGCAGAGGCTGGAACCGAGACCTTGGTAACTCATTGATCTTACGGTGGACTGGATTCCAGCCCGGCGCAACCCTTGTGGTTGTTCGCTGGAATGACGACAATTTCGAGGTTATTAGAAGTTCCCGAAAAACGAAGTCGTTTAGACATAGGCATCTCGCGGCACTTTCATCTGAATACGCCCGCCAATACTAGTGATTAGTGATTGAAGTGCGACCGCGGTCGCATCGGGTGCCTCTAGCGGTGCCAGATGTCCCGCTGCTTCAACTACCACGAGCGTCGAACCGGTAATCAAGGAGGCCATTCGCCGATGCTGCTCCGGTGGACAGAGCTGATCATGCGCACCACAGGCAATCAATGTCGGCTTATCGATCATCGATAGCAGCGGCCAGAAGTCTCTACGGTCTGAAAGTGCGGCCGATTGCCGTGCCAGCACATCTAATCCACCGTCGCTTGCCATCGCCAACACTACCTCTGCCAATTCCGTGGGTATTTGTGGCGAAGCTCCCCCCCTTAGGGCGCGGCCTGCAAAGTAACTTGGAATTAAGTGAGTCAGCATGAGTGTGCGCAAGCCAATCTCACCCATGGCTTGCGCTTCTTCAAGTTGATGGTCGCGGGCAAGCCGTCTCGCCTCCACGTCATCACCGGGATTGGTATCGAACAAGGCTAACGCCGCGATGCGCTCGGGGGCTTGTTGCCACATTTCAAGGGCGACCATGCCACCCATCGACACGCCAATCGGGATAATCGGGCCATGTGTTTCGCCCAAGGCCATTTGGGCCATCGCCGGGATGCGATCAGCATCAGCGTAGTCGACAAAATGTTTCGGGCAACGTGTGTCCAACCGATCCGCCACCGGCTGCCAGACTCTGGCATCACAAAGGGTGCCCGGCAGAAACACCAGTGTTGGCATTGCACTTTTCACGTCAATGCGGCTAGCGCTGGCCCGAAGCCGTTATGCGTCCGCCGACGCTTTCAGGGAAGACCTGGAGGGCCGCATCGGCTGTGCGAACGACAAAAACCTCAGCATCAGTGGTGGCTGTCAACCAGCGTGGAGCGAGCAAGGGCGCGCTGAAGGTATCTCCTGCATTCAACGGCACTGTTCTGACTGCCTCGCCATCAAACTCATGCCAAGCGAGACTGCCCCGTTGAACCAGCAAGACCTCGCTAGCGCCAAAGGTGTAGCGGCGGGTTTGGCTGCCGGCTCGCATTGCAAGCCGCCGTATGGTGAAGTCATGCGCGCTTGAAATTGGTGCGGCTGCGTCGTCCCCAGCCAATTTCGAAACGATTACCGCTGCGTCTTCAATACCCTCAGCTGCGAGTGGGGATGTTTGCTCACCGGCGAGTTTGTCGCCCCGCGCCACATTACTTTGCATCTCGTTTGCGTTCGGTACACGGATGTAGGCTATTTCAGCTTTGGTCGATGGACGCACCGCAATTTCTCCAGCTGGCACCTGCTCACCCAGAGTGGTGTCTACCAACTGGCCATTTTCGAGAAGCACCAACCCATATCCCTGGGCTTTTTCGATGACATGTGGTGCCCAATGCACACGACCCGGATCATCACCACCGAGTACGGCGAACATAAAGCCTATGTCTTCGCCAACATTCTCGAAGCCGCGGAATACATGAATCGGAATCGAGATTGTGTCACCCGGGTTGAGGAAGACTTCGCCGCTGTCGCCATGCTCTCCCCAGAAAAAACGCCAACGGCCTCGATAAATGATGAAAACTTCCGCGCTGTCATGGCTGTGAAGCGAGTTTGTACACCCTGGCGGTTGCCGCGCGGCGCCAATGTTGAAGCCATGAGGTTCGCGAATATGCACGTGCTGGTGCGGGTTCTCCGCGACCCCGGGGCCGATGATGGTGAAGTTTTCCTTCAGGTCGCTGCCAGGACTACGGGCGTCAATAAACGCATTGGTACAGGGAATCAGCTCATCGTAGCGCACCAGCCGCTGACGTAGCCGTGGGGGGATCTGAGTTAGAGCAGTGGCGTCCATCATGTCAACGCTCGTCCGCCGTCAACTGCAAATACGCTACCAGTGGAGAAGGTGAAATGCGTGGCACAGGCAACAACGGCTTGTGCAACTTCTGTTGGCGTACAAAGCCGATGTAAGGGGGTGCGTGCGACCTGTTCGTCGCGCCAAGTTATGTCCATGCTTTTTACAAACTCAGTATCAACTAGGCCCGGAGAGACCGAGACCACACGAATGCGTGGCGCCAGCGCGCGCGCGAGCGACTTGGTGAGGTTATCCAGCGCGGCCTTAGATGCGCAGTAGGCGATATTGCTACCCATTGCGGATTTCGCTGCGATTGAGGAAATGTTGACGACGAGACCATCGGCATGGCGTTGCAGCAGCGTCTTCATTGCGCGCACCATCGCAATCGGGCCACGGATATTGGTCGCCAAGATATCGTCAATAAGTTGGTCATCTAGCTGGTCAAGATCGGGGTGCGGAACAAATCGTGTGGTGCCAGCACAGTTAACCAGCACGTCCAACCGGCCATAGCGACGATCTATCTCGCCAGCCAGCGTGGCCAGCGCCGCGCTATCGGTCACTGGCGCGGCTAGCGCGATGTGCGACGATCCTGACGTCGGCAGATCAGCCGCGAGTGACTCGGCCGCAGCACGGGACTGATGAAACCCAACAACGACGCTGGCTCCTTCGTTGGCCAATGCCAGACAAATGGCAGAGCCCAAGCCACCAGCGCCGCCGGTCACAAGCGCCACCTTACCCGCAAGTTTGCCACGCGCATTTGGCGCCAAATCAGGCATGCGCGTCGGCGGCCGGAGATAGACGGCGAACGCGAATATCGGCTTGCTCCTGATGCCCGGCAAAGTGCTCAAGCGCACAGAGCCTAGAGCAGTACTCACCGATCATCACGGAGGCTTCATCGGTCAGAACGCGTTGATAGGTATGGGTTTTGATGAACTTGCCGACCCAAAGCCCGCCCGTGTATCGGCCAGCACGATTGGTTGGCAGCGTGTGGTTCGTACCAATCACTTTATCGCCGTAGGAGACATTGGTGCGGTGGCCAAGAAAGAGGGCACCGTAGTTACTCATACGTTCGAGGAACCAATCGGGGTTTTTGGTCATCACTTGCACGTGTTCAGAACAAGTCCGCTCGGCTTCTGCGAGCATCTCGTCATCAGTGCCGCACAGAACAATCTGGCCGTAATCGCGCCAGGCGACGCTGGCGACATCGCGGGTCGCAAGACGTTTCAGTACGCTTTCGATTTCCGCAGGCAATTCGGCGGCAATTTTTTTGCTGGTGGTAATGCAAACGGCCGGTGAGTTCGGTCCGTGTTCGGCTTGACCAAGAAGATCGACCGCGACCAATTCAGCATCGACGGTATCGTCGCAGATGACCAGGGTTTCGGTTGGTCCGGCAAACAAATCGATACCCACACGCCCGTACAACTGGCGTTTTGCCTCTGCTACGTAGGCGTTACCCGGACCAACCAGCATATCGACTGGAGCCACGCTCGCGGTGCCCAAGGCCATCATTGCCACCGCCTGTACACCACCAACAACATAAATCTCATCCGCGCCAGCCAGCGCCATTGCGGCCACAATGGCGGCTGCAGGTTTGCCCTCATAGGGGGGGGCGCAGGCAATGACGCGTTTTACACCAGCCACCTTGGCCGTCAACACGCCCATGTGGGCCGAAGCGAGCAGGGGATACTTTCCACCCGGCACGTAACACCCAACAGATTGCATCGGGATATTCTTGTGGCCGAGAATGACCCCCGGAAGGGTTTCGACTTCCACATCACGCATGGACAACATCTGCACCTGTGCAAATCGCTTGATCTGCGCCTGCGCAAACTTGATGTCTTCGATGGCTTGTTTCGGTAGGCTGCTGATGCAATCTTCGATCTCGCTAGAAGTCAGCCGCAACGAAGCCGGGGACCATTTGTCGAACTTGGCTGAATAGTCACGTACTGCAGCATCGCCGCGCGCCTCAATATCAGCCAGAATCATCTCTACCGTGGATCTAACGCCTGCGTCGATTTCCGCCTTCTGCGTTGCTGTTTTGCCATGCTTGAGAATTTGGATCATGGGCGTTCCTAGATTTAGAAGTAAGCGGACATGAAACTATGCGAGCCAGCTTATTTTGACTCAATATGTACTGCGAATGCAAACAAATATGCGTTTAGTCACGCGAACAGGCGACGATTGTGTAATTTTCCCTTATGCAGCATAAGCGCTATAGCTTGAATTCGCAGTATTGAATACAATGCATCAACTGTGTAGCGTTGTTGACAGTTGATGCAGCATCTCCCCAAGCAGCCCATCGGCTTTATCCGTATTTCCATCATTTGTTCCGCCCCTTGGACGTAGGGGTGCCAATCGAGCAGGACGCCATTGCGACGCGACCACTAAGGACTTAACCGCTCATGACTATCGACAAACATCAGAACGGGATTGCAGCGATGGCGGGCTTTGATGCTGAGTTTCGCGATCTCGACCACTACATTCGCATCATCACCGAACGCATTTGGGAAGGACGGCGTATCAATGACATCCGGCACTATTACAGTGACCCTTGCGTGGTGGAAACACCTTCATCGGTGTCAACGAGTGTCCAGAGCGTCATTAACAGCACCGAAGCTACGCTGAAACTGTTTCCTGATCGTCGTCTCCTTGCCGAAGATATTATTCAGTCCGGCGATTCAAGCGGAGGGTTCCTGAGTTCCCACCGCATCATTTCGACCATGACGCACCTTGGCGATGGTAATTTCGGTCGTGCAACTGGCAAACCTATCCACGCTAGGACCATCGCAGAATGCGTTTGTAAAGACAATCGCATCGTGCACGAATGGTTGGTACGTGATCAGTCGGCCATTGCGATCCAAATTGGCATTTCGCCGAAACAGTTGGCAAAGCGTTGGTTAGATGACAGTGCGGGCTGGACAAAAGCTATCGCACCACCACCGCCCAACTACTATGTTTCACACTTGAGCCAAGATCCATCAGCGTTGGGTTATGCCGCATTCTTGAGCGCTAGTGCCACCGGTGCCGGAGGAGCGTCTGACCACGAGCTTGTCTCACGAACCTACGATGATGCTGTGCATCATCTTGGACCAGGCGGCTCGACGCGTTATGGCCACGCCGAAGTGGGCCGATACTGGCAGACGCTGTTTACGAACTTCAGTGTGGCAAATTTTGCGGTTGAGCATCTTGCGGCGCAACGTGGAGATGGCCGCGCTGATCGAGTGGCGATACGCTGGCGAGCGGCCACAAAACACACTGGAGGCAGCGCCGACGCGTCGTTTGGAGTGGCAACTGGCAATCTCGTCGAGATCATGGGCATCAACCATGTCGAATTCTGGCGGGGACGTGTGCTGCGCGAGTGGGTGCTGATCGATGAGATTGCTTTGTGGATGCAAATTCTAGGCGGCTCGTCGAACATCTAGCGTTTGGCATAGTGTCCAGCAGGCGGGTGATTTAAGGGCTTTTTGCTTGAAAAAGCCGGCCCAGAAACGACTTTCATAACCGCTCGTCGTTATGCTGGCGGCGCGAGTTTGCCCGCCAGCGTGCGGGCACCATCAAGAATAAATTGCTGATCTGATGCCAACATAAAGAACGTTGCGCCGACTTTCTGCCAGCGTGCGCAGTTCTCGGCCGGTGGAAAAAACATACCCACGGCTTTACTTTGACGCTGCGCAACTGTGCAGATCTGCTCGACGGCGTCTATGACGACAGGATCCAGCGGACTTGAGGCACCAAGTGAAACGGTTAGATCCATGCGACCGATGAACAAACAATCGAGCCCCTCTACCGAAGCAATCGCATCTAGATTGCCGAGTGCCTCGGCGTCTTCGATTTGCGCCACCAGCGTCGTCGTTGCCGCGCTATGTGCGATATGCTCGGACATCGGTTTGTTTGTGTAACGTGCGGCACGGCTGGAACCCGCGTAGCCTCGACCACTAGGTCCGTAGTGCGACATCTGCACAAGTTCACGCGCCTGTTCACCTGAGACCACATGCGGTAGCACCACGCCGGTGGCGCCACAGTCTAGGGCGCTGAGAATTTCGCCCGCGTTGCTTGACTGAATTCGCACCAGTGACGGCATATCTGCCGCGCGCAGCGCGGCGATAGACTGATCTAGTTCGAGCCGACCAAAGGGTGCGTGCTCGGCATCGATACAAACACAATGTAGCGGCGACAAACCCAACACCTCACAGACAATCGAGGAGGGGGTTTTGAGAAACGTCCCCATCATGGCCTCGCGTTGCCGCAAACGCGTCCGAAACGACTCGATTCGACTCATCTGGCTCATGCCGCCTGCCCCCACAAGCGTTTGCTCGCGATTGCCGCGCCCTCGGTAAGCGCGCCTAACTTGGCGTAGACAATCTCGGCGTCAACGTTGCCAAAGCCAGCAAATGTCGAGAACCCGCAATCTGTTCCGGCAATGACCCGATCCCGCCCAACGATGTCAGCAAAACGCATAATCCGTTCCGCCACCAACAGGGGGTGCTCGATAAAGTTGGTCACCGAGTCAAGTACGCCAGGTACGAGAATTTTGTCGTCTGGAATTTTGCTGTCACGAAACACCGTCCACTCGTGTGCGTGGCGCGGATTAGCAGACTCAAATAGCAATGCCTGCGGTTTTGCCCGCAGCGCAATCGGCAGCACCACGTCCATTGGTGCATCGCAGTGATGCGGGCCCTCGTAGTTGCCCCAGCAAATGTGCATCCGCACCTTCTCCGCCGGGATGTTACGCAGAGCGTGATTCATGGCTTCCACGTGTTGGTGCGCTAGTGCAACGTATTCTTGCTCCGTCTTGTCTTTAAACATCATGTGCCGGCCCAGACCCAGGTCCGGGCAGTCGAGCTGTAGCGTCAATCCAGCGGCTACGATTGCCTCATATTCCGGGCGCATTGCTTCCGCCAAGGCTTCCAAATACGCCTCATGGGACGGGTAATATTCGTTAGGCTGGAACAGCGCGATGACGCCAGGCGAGGCGGCGTTCAAAAATGTTCCAGTCGGCGGTGTGGCTTGGATTGCGGCGTGGAAGTGTTTGATATCAGCGGCTAGCGGTTCCAGCGTTTTGGGGGCAATCGGACCAACACAACGCGGCCGACGATAACTAGGGGTGCCACCAGAAGAGGCGAGACGCTTCATGAATGAAGGAAACAATTCCAAGTCTTTTGGTGTTCGCCGCGGACTGTCGCCATCGAATCCAGTGATGCGGTCTTTTATATAGGTGGCGTAACTAATCTTCGATTGTTCACCGTCGCTCACCAGATCGACGCCGCTCTGTACTTGTCGTTTGACCACCATGCCGACCGCATCTGCCATCGTGTTGTCGAACTCTGCTTGGTCGTAGCTGGTCCCCAGCTCGCGGGCAAAGATGAGTTCGGCAACCCGCTCCGAACGAGGGAGGCTGCCAACGTGTGTCGTCAATATACGGTTCAAAGTTGTCTCCAATTAGTGTGCGATCTTGCCGAGCCTTGCGGTGCCGCCCTCAATAAACTGGGCCGCAAACACTCGCTTTTCAGGAGCGGCTGATCGGTTGTTAATGATCGATGTCACCATTTCGGCTGCCGCCTGCGCCATTTGCTGCACTGGCTGTCGCAGCGTAGTCAAGTTATAGCTTAGCCAAGTCGAGGGCTCGACGCCGTCAAAACCCGCGACTGAGAGCTTGGAAGGTACGTCAATGCTGAACTCGTGTCTGGCGGCATCCACGCAACCAATGGCCATGACGTCGTTGCCACAGATGATGGCGTCTGGGTGCCGCCCCCGGTGTTGAAGTATTTGTCGTAACCCGCGCGCTCCGCTCTCGTAATCGTAATTGCCTTGCACCACCAACGGTTCAGCCAGACCAAGTTCAGCAATTTTTTCTCGTGTTCCGCGCGTTCGCTCGTGCCCCACCACTGAATCCTTTGGGCCGCTGATCATCGCGAAACGTTTGTGTCCCGCTGCCGCCAAGCGTGATACGAGCATACGGGCACCCTCTATCTGGTCGCAAACAACTGCGTTCACCGTTCGTTCTCGAAGCGTTCGGTTAAACAATACAAACGGGATATGGCGGCGTTCAAATTCCGCAACCTGCTTTGGATTCAAGCGCGCGGCGGCAATGACGCCGTCGACTTGGTATTCCCACACTTGCGCGACCATCTTATCTACATCGCCCTCGTGCGGCAGAGTAAACAGCAACACACGTAGGCCATGCCGTGCGAACTGCTGGCTGAGCTCGGACAAGACCTCCGGGTAATAGAGGTTGGTCAGATTCGAAATTAGCACCGCAACTAGATTTGAGCGACGAGTGATCAAGCTACGGGCGATGGCGTTTGGCGTATAAGCCAATTCGTCGGCAGCTTTCATTACACGTAAGCGCATCGCTTCTGACACGCTGGCCCCGTGTTTGAAGCAGCGCGATACAGCTGATTGCGATACGCCGGCTCTTAGCGCGACGTCATAGGAGGTGACATGCGGAGGCCGGCCGGTTTCATTGTCGGCGCTCGTTGGTGGTGATTTGCGCGCGGTCGAGGTCGCTTTTTTCCGCTTCGGCGATAGCGATAGAAGTGATTTAGGAGTTGAATTGCTGCGTTTCACAGCAGGGTTCCGGTTGGCAAGGATGATGCACGGCAGTATAGATGAAAACGAAAATTGCCCGCTACAAAACCGCTGGCACCTGCATGCGCTGTCAACAAATTTCGCGAAACAAGGTGTAGGAGCTGGCGCCTGTCAGACCGTAATCACCATCACACGCCTGTACCAAAGCGGCAATTTCGCAACATCCGTCATAAATTGGCAAAAAAATAGACTGCGAATGCAAAATTCTGCTAAATTATTTGTGACAGGAAGATGAGAAGAGCAATTCTGCGCCGAATATATGCCTCCAACCGTGTCGACAACGTGTCAATCGTTTTTTGCATTCGAAGTACGGATTCGCTTCATGGTGTTACAGGTGCTCCACACTTTCTGGATCATGTTGCCAATACTATGAGTCGTCTCCTCTGCACCCACAACAATTTTCTTTGGAGGCACGGATGAAACAATCCCCACGTAAAACGTTAGCAGTCCAAGTTGCAATTGCTATTGGCGCGGCTGGCACCATGAGTGGCCTAACCTTTGCACAATCTCCTGCTGCTCCCGCCGCTTCAAACGCGCCGAGAGTAGCCGGAATCGACACCATCACCGTCACGGCGCAGCGTCGGGCGGAAAACCCCCAAGAGGTTCCGGTCTCAGTCTCGGCTGTTGGCGGAGACCAGCTCGCCGAACGTAATATTACGGACCTCTCACAGATGGAGTCGATGTCACCCGGATTTACGTTCGGTCGTTCAGGTACAGACGCGCGCCCTGCAATTCGCGGCGTGCGGACAGAGAACGTTGCCATCAACGGCGACACAACCATCGGTTTTTTTGTCGATGGCATTTATAAGTCCCGTTCTCAGCAGGCGCTGGCGAGTTTCATCGACGTAGACCGGGTAGAAATCCAACGCGGGCCACAAGGCACGCTGTATGGTCGAAATACCTTCGGTGGCAATATCTCGATTGTTACTAATGCGCCCGATATCAAGAAATTTGAGGGCAGCGTCAGTTTGTTAGGCGGCGCGTTCAATCGTATACGCACCGAAGGTGTCATCAACATCCCGCTTAATGAGATGTGGGCGGTGAGATTCGCTGGTGCCGTAGACCGTGCAGACGGCTACGTAAAGAATGATTTCAACTCTTCGGCGGATTTGTTTGATCAAGATCTAAAGTTTGGCCGCGTGGCGCTGCGTTTCAAGCCGAATGCGCAATTCGATGCCGTTCTGCGCGTCGAGTCGACTGACCAAGGCGGCAACGGCGGCTCGGCGTTTGGCTATAAACAAAAAGGTACCTATTACGACCCAGCATCTTGCCAGCAACTGTTCAACACTACGGAGCTGCGGATGAACGTCCGCGCGGGTAACCGCGATGGCGTCAACGACTGCGTTCGCACGGCTGGTGCAGGAGCGGGAACGGGCGCTAACGCGGTTGGCTCGGGCGTTGATCTTGGCGTTCCGCTCTATCGCGCCGGAGACGGATATCGAGTTGATACCGACTATCAGAGCTTCCTGAAGCTAAAGGACACCAGCGCTTCGCTCGACATGAGCTATCGCATGGACGCCTTTTCGTTGCGCTCAATCACCGGATACGCTGACTTTAAAGCCGAGCGCACCTCCGATGGAGACTTCTCAGCGTCGACCATCGCCATCGACTATCAGCGAACCACGGCCAAGACTTTCACCCAGGAGTTGCAAATAATCTCTGAGGGTAAGGGGCCACTCGGATACGTCGCGGGTTACTACTACTTCAAAGACAAACTTCGCGGTACCTTCATTAATCAACAGTTGCCACGCACCATTCGTTCCGCCGCCATTACTGCCCCGCTGTCGTTACCGCAAAACGGCGCGGGTTTCTTTGATGACCCGTTCGCTGAAACTGAATCGAACGCGTTCTACGCACAATTCTCTTGGAAAGCGACTAACCAACTCACGTTCACGTTGGGTGGCCGTACCACAGAAGACAAAAAAGACTTCCGCTTCGCCAGCGCGAATGCCGTGCTACCTCGCAATGCAGCCGGGCAACCCGATGGCAACCTGATCACGCTAGCGACGCCCGCGCCGCCAAACTCAGCGTACGGGTCAGCTGGGACGTCGAACTGTAATCCCGTTCGTGGCCCGGGTTTTTATTGCGATCCAGCCAATCCGAGCATACTGTTTGGCGGCACCTACGACCAAAAGACATTCAAGAAATCGACAGGGCGTTTTGCCGCCGACTATAAGTTGTCGAAGCAAAACCTGCTCTACGTGGCCTACTCAACTGGATTCCGCTCTGGTGGTTTTAACTCAGGGCAAGCCCTTGAGCAGGTGCGTACCTTCCTGCCGGAGGAAGTTAAAGCCGTCGAGATCGGCTCCAAAAATCGCTTCTTCGACAACACGCTACAAATTAACGTAGCCGCCTTTAGCAACAAGTACACCAATCTTCAGGAGCAGCGCCAAGTGCCCGTGGGTGCAACCACAATTTCAACTATCTTCAACGCCGCTAAAGCAAAAGCCGAAGGTGTTGAAGTTGAAGTCGAGTGGCGCGGTATCGAGCGTTTATCGGTGACCGCAGGATTGTCACTGCTTGATGCAAAGTACACCAGCTTCCCGGACGTCGCCCTGCCGTTCGGCACGTCCATTTTGGTGGCCGATGCCTCGAACATCACGGGGACGACAGTCAATGGTGTACTAATCGCCCCGCCTGGCCAGCGCCGGGTGTTTGCGCCGGGTTACTCGTGCGGCGTACTTCCTGGCACCGGAGGTGCCGGTCAGCCGCCAGTTGCCTTCGGTTGTGATCTCACAGGTAAGCGCGTGCCGTATGCTTCACGCTATCAAGGCTCGATTTCCGCCGCTTATGAATTCGATATGCCTAACGGGGGTCGCGTCACGCCAATGGTGGTGGCAAACTTTAATGGCGGCTTCTACGGCCAGCCCACCAACGCCGAAATCGAAAAGCAGGATGCGTATACCAAGTTCGACCTCAAGGTGAACTGGGAAATCAACCGGAATTTCAACGCACTTTTGTATGTCGACAATGTGACGGACAAAGAAACCATCAACCGCTTTGTTTGGGGTGGCGGTGGCGCGTTGCAGGTCAGCTCTGCGCCGCCGCGCACATTTGGCATACGCGTTAACTATAGTTTTAAGTCCTTCTAGGCTTTCAAGCCCTTCTATTTTTGTATTGCAGATCAAGGCCGTCTCTCTCACCGGGCGACGGCCTTTTTTTTCCGCCTAGCATTCACAATCTTCCAATGACTACGCCATCTGACCAGAAAAGAACTTATCTAGCGTTGCTTGCGGGCCTAGATGCGCGGGTGCCCGAAGAAAAGTTGCATGCAATTCGCGATGTCTACAGCCAGGATGTGGACTGGCATGGGCCGCATCCGATTAACGACCTCCATGGGTCTGACGCGTTGATAGCCAGTTTTTGGTCACCCTTCCTGGCCGCCATGCCAGACCTAGAGCGACGCGATGACATCGTCATAGCGAATAGTTTCAAAGGTGGCGACTGGATTGGTGCGACCGGCCACTACGCGGGCACGTTTACGAGGGACTGGCTCGGAATACCGGCCACCAGTGGGGTACTAAACATCCGTTACGGTGAATTCAGCAGGATCGAAGCAGGAAAGGTTCGTGAGGTCTACTTGATTCTTGACCTGCTTGACGTGATGCGCCAAGCCGGATGCTGGCCAAAGGAGCTCTCAATTGGGCGTGGCGTCGCAGACCGTGTTCCAGGCCCCGCCACGCGTGATGGCGTAACGCTGGAGGCGGCCGCGCCCGGCGAAAGCGAGAAAAGTCTAAGGCTAGTAGAAGCCATGATTGCCGGTCTGATGCAATACGATCAAAAATCGCTTGAGAGTATGGGTATGGAGCGTTTTTGGCACCCCGATATGATGTGGTACGGCCCTGCCGCGATTGGCACGAGTCGTCGACTTAAGGGTTTTCAGGATGTTCACCAACGTGCGTTTTTGCAAGCGTTCCCAGACCGGGTTGGTGGCAATCATAAAGCGCGAATCGGCGATGGTGTCTATGTTGGTTCTTGTGGCTGGCCATCGATTAATGCCACACATCGGGGCCCATGGCTTGGGTATCCGGCGACTGGCCGACGCATCACAATGCGTGTGATGGATTTTTGGCGGCGGGAGGGCACGCTACTGCGGGAAAACTGGGTGTTTATCGACCAGATTGATTTGTTGTTGCAGATGGATGTAGACACATTCGCGATGATCCGATGACCGCTTACGGCTTAGGGTCATAAACGTGCCAATGGCCCTCACCTAGGCGGGCCGCAAGGCGCACAAATGATGATATCTTTCCATCACCAAAAAATAAGTACGCCAGTTAGCTTGCGGACTGGCATTTGTCTTTGTGGGGAGCGCCTCAGTTGTAGAAGGGTGATATCGATAATGGCGTCAACAAATACAGCGCGCTGTATCCGCGTCAATGTGTCGGTCCCGCCCGTTCGGCTCGCGCTTCTGGCCTGAATCGTTTGCCACCTTTACCTTCAAGCGCCGCGAGTAGCGCACCACGTTCGAGGACTGACCGACTTGGTTAGTGCGAAGGCCACTACCCATCGCGCGAGACTTCAAATCGCTCGGTACCGAGAAACATGATTCCATTGCGGAAATAGCCGTTCACGCGCAACGCCCCATCCACCACTGCGTGTACGTCGCCGCCTGCGAGGATGGTCAGTTCAACATTGCTGCCATCGACTGGATTGTAGCCACGCCAAGTGCCCACGGCGAAGCTTGGTGCCGCGTCTGCATAACGTTGATCACCGCCGGCACCGCCTGGTTGCTAGTTGCGCCAGCCGAGCCCGTTACCGAGAACCTCGATACGCCATTCTTGATTCTCGCGCCCGTGACATTCCCATTGCTGCACGTTGACACCATCGTCACCACCAGCGTTGTCGAGGTCGATACACTTGTTGCTTGCCAGGCTGACGATACGGACAAAACCACGTCCGGCTTGCTCAATACGCCAGCGCTGATTGTTGCCACCATTCCAAGTGTATTGGGCGATGTTGCCGCCATTGGTAGACTGGCTGCCGACCAGATCCATGACCTTGCCACTGGCACGGGAAACGATCACCGTTTCGCCACGTGCGACCTCAATAAAATCCCAAAGCTGGGCGGGGGTGCCGTTGCACGTCCACTGTCGGATATTTGTGCCGTCGTCGCGCGATGCTTTTTCTACGTCAATACATTTGGAGGTAGCACGGCTGACGATCATGCCGGCATAGACCAGCCTGCCACTGGGCCGCCCGCCGGAAACGTTTGGTGTGCCGGGGTACGGTCTCACCGGCTCACCTCCCACCCACGGTCGGTTTGCTGAGGATGACACGGTACGAAGTTGCCAACGTTGGTTGTCGCCGCCATTACATCTGAACTGCGCAATGTTGGCGCCGGAGTGAGTTGCACTGTTGGAGACGTCAAGACACTTGCCGCTATTGACGTTTACCAGCCGGGTACGGCTGCTTGAGCCCTCGGTACGCCAGCGCTGTGCACCGGTGCCGTTCCAGGACCACCCCTGCACGTTGGCACCGTCGTCCTGCGAGGCACCATTTACATCGAGCACTTTGCCCGTCGCACGGTTTACCACGGCAACTTCCCGGCCTCCCACATCAATCAAGTCCCAAGAAGCGGTATCCGCGCTACAACTGCCTTGCTCTACGTTGATGCCATCGCGCGAATCACGCGATGCCACAACGACACAGAGTCGACTACCGACACCAACAAAGTTCACTGTTTCCAGAATCCTGCCGGGGGGCGTCTGTGCAAATGTCGAAACGCCTGAAATCAAGACGGCGGCACCGAACAACAATCTTGGACCAGTCTTTGCGCCGGGCAGGGAGCGGAGCAGTGTGTTCAATGGGATCTCCTATCGAGTTTGCTGCGTCGAATAATGTTGCCGACGTCCACTACAACGTATAACGCTCAGATTCGGTTGGCAGACCGCAACCTGAATGCCAATTACTGAATTTGCTTCCAAACATCGTTTAATGCAAGCCAAAAGGCCAAGTGGAGTTTGATCGCACCGGCGTTAACGCGAACGGTCGGCATCCGGCTACCGTGGTATCCAATGACCACGAGCTTTCCGCGTAACGCTTGAAGCGAGACCTTGCCTTCAACAACGTCGGCGAATGAAAAGTACGCAGTATCGTCAGCACCTCGAAATGCGTTCGCAGATAACGTGATCTGGCTCTGGGCATCCAGAGGGATTGTTTTGCTGCCGAGTCGCAGTTGTTTTCCCGGTGCGATGTTGAGCGCAGGATCGCCAAGTGCCAATGAAATTGCTGCAACGGTAAGAGAAGGGTAGCTTCGTTCATTTAGTCGTTCAAACGCCGGGACGCGGTCGGCGCTGGTGATATCCACAAACCCGACGTTGTGGGCACGATTGCTCAACACGGGTAGCGGTAACCAACCGGATACACCACTCACTGCCACCGGGCCAGCAGCTACTGGCAGCGCAAATCGGTCAGGCAACCGGTTGGGTTTAGATTCGCTGTCGTCGATGCGCGCCTGCAAGATCACCTTGGTCTTGCCCATCGCACTTGCTAGGGCAGTGTCGCTCGAACCATTGCTCGGCGCGTCATAAAAAAACTTCAGCACGATGCCACGTACACCTGCCGCGGCGAGTTTATCGATGGCCTGCGCGGTTAATGCACGGTCAACGGGGAAGCCGCCGTACTTCGCCTCACTGGCTTCATCGATCATCACCAGTGCAAACGGGGATTGTGCCGCCGCATTGATTGGTACCAAGACCGTCGCAACAAGGCCGACGAAAAAAGCGGCACAAAGTGTTTTCATCACATCTCTCCAATCGGGTTTCGCATTACACCGATGCCGGCAATTTCAGTTTCGAGTAGATCACCAGGATGCATCCATTCAGGCGGCTTGCGGGCAAAACCCACACCTTCCGGCGTTCCTGTTGAAATGATATCGCCAGCTTCAAGTGTTTGCCCAAGCGAAAGATCGTGGATCAAGCGAGGGATCTTGAAATAAAGGTGTTTGGTGCTCGATTGCTGTTTGACGACGTTCGATACTCGGCACTCAACTTGGAGGTCTGCGGGATCGAGCGCATCAGCCGTGACGATACACGGCCCCATCGGGCAGGTCCCGTCGAGTGATTTGCCTTTGTCCCATTGTCCGCCGTGACGACGCTGAATGTCCCGCCATGTCACATCATTAATGACGGTGTAGCCGAACACATATGACAGTGCATCCGCTTCGGCAATGTTCTTGCCGGCTTTGCCAAGCACCACACCCAACTCGACTTCCCAATCCAATTGGGTCGAGACATTTGCGTCAAATGGAATCGCGTCGTAAGGGCCAGTAACCGCGGTCGGCGCCTTGGAAAAAAACACCGGCCACTGCGGCAACTCGCGGGAGTCTTGCATAGACGCAGCACCTTCGGAGAAATGGTCAAGGTAGTTCCAGCCGACACAAAAAACGTTCTTGCGCGGCCGAGGGATGGGCGCCTTTAACAATGCGCCGTTCAATAGTATTGGTGCGGTCCTCGGTGAGGCGTTGATTGCTGCAAGTAGCGCCAGTGTGTCAGCCCCACCATCAATGATGTCTAGCATCGTCGTTACATTTAGCTGAGACTGGCGGGCTGCCGCTTCGGCGGCGACATCAATCACCTCATCCTTGCTTACCCAGAGCCCGGTTCTGAGTTCATGAGCACCGAGCATTTGATAAGTGACAAGTTTCATGGCCTATCCAAACTGTTGTTCGAGTTTTGCCAAAGGATGTTCAGCGGCGGTCCAGCGGGGTGCAAAGAACGATTCCACCACGTCACTGCTGACTTCGGCTAAGGTGGCAGGGCTCCATCGCGGCTGGTTGTCTTTGTCAATTGCCAATGCACGAATACCTTCCACCACGTCGGGGTGTTCAAAGGCGCGGTACATCATACCGAGCTCTAGCCGCAAACAATCAGCCACCGACAGCTTGTGTCCGTTCTCAATTTGTCGCTTGGTCACTTCCATCAGCGTAGGCGAACGCTTCGATAAATCGGCCGCTGTTTTGTGCGCCCAGTCCGACGCCGATGGTTCGGTTTCACCTAAGAGTGAAGCGATGATGTCCTGCACGCCTTGTTTGCCCGCGAAGTGTTTTTCCATCGCATCGCTTAGCGATGCGAGCGTTGACGCAGGCGGTGTTGTTGCATTGGCGTTGACCAATCGAACCGCATCGTTCAATGGCGCGGCACTCCAACTAACTTCATCAAGCTGCTGCAAAAACGCTTGTTGTCCATCAACGGTCATGTAGGTATCCGCAAGTTTTGCCGCCACCGCGTCCGCACCGTTGATCACATTGGATGTCAGCCCCAGATAAAGTCCCATTGCGCCCGTGGCACGCGCCAAAAAGTAGGTACCAGCAACATCGGGGAACAAACCAATTTTTGTTTCGGGCATCGCCATCTTGGTGCGATCACCAACGATACGGAAGGTGGCACCTTGTGAAATGCCCATGCCTCCGCCCATGACAATGCCATCCATCAGTGCAATGTAGGGTTTGCCCGTCGATTTCAAGAACCGATGCATCTGATAGTTGAGTGTGTATTCGGTGATGAAGAAGTCTTCATGCACACGCGGACCAAGACCTGTGATGCTGTTGTAGAGGCCGCGAACGTCGCCCCCAGCGCAGAAAGCCTTCTCACCACTGCCACGTGCTACAACGGCGTAGACATTTTGGTCGTCCGCCCATTGATCAAACAGTGCGCGCAGGCGGTGCAACATGCTTAATGAAAGTGCGTTTAGCGCCTGCGGACGATTGAGTGTGAGGTGTGCGACGTGATTGCGGACTTCGACGAGGATTTCGTCGGTGGGTGAGTTATGCATGAATGAAAGACAAAAGTCGTTTATTGGCGGGCGTTTTCAGGCATTTATGCTTGAAAACACCCGTGGATGTTAGGGTTTACTTATTCTTCCAGTTCGGCTTACGCTTCTCCAGAAATGCGTTTACGCCTTCTTGCTGGTCTTCGAATGTGAACAGATCCATGAACCGTTCACGCTCCAGCGCCAGTCCGGCCGTGCGTGGCACACCGTTGCGCGCATTGTGAATGAGCGACTTGCAGAACGAAACCGACTTTGGCGAAAGCCCGGCGACGCGCTCCGCCATTTTCATCGCGGCATCGAGTGATGCACCTTTCTCCACGACTTCTTCAACCAACCCAATACGTAGCGCGGTTTCCGCGTTCACACGTTCGTTGGTGAGAATCATGCGTTTGGCCCAACCTTCACCCACCAGCCAGGGCAGGTTTTGCGTGCCGCAGCCGCCGGGCAGTAAGCCGACTGCGGGCTCCGGCATCGCCATCTGTGCATGAGTCTCGGCAATACGAATGTCACACGCCAACGCACCTTCGAGTCCGCCGCCCATGCAGTAGCCGTTGATGGCAGCAATGGTGACAAACCGGGCGTTCATCCAAACCTCAAAAGCCGCACCAAAGGTGTGGATGAAATGTCGGGCGGCCATGATGTGTTTTTCATCACCGCCTTGAAATCGGTTGAGGTCTGCGCCGGCGGAGAAGAATTTCTCGCCCTTGCCGGTTAACACGGCGGCGTAGATGTTGTCGTCGGCTTCGAGCTTGTGCGCGAGGTCCTTGAGTTCGCTGAGCGCCTCGGGCGTCCAAGTGTTGGCGGGAGGGTTGTTTTGTGTGACCACGCAGGTGTGGCCGATGATTTCGGTTTCGATCATGTAATGAGGGTGCTCGAGAGGGTAGAGAAAAAGAAAACGTCATTCCGTTAAAGCAAGGCGCGGGGCGGAATCCGGCTCGTGTTCGTTGAACCAAGGCTCCCCCATCCCTTGAGGGGAGAGGCGGTGAAACGAAAAATACCCCCCTCTCCCTTGACGGGAGAGGGGAGGGGGAGAGGGTGATCTTCCAACCAGCGAAGTCTCAACCTTCGCTGCCCCCTCTCTCCAACCTCTCTCCCGCGAGGGGAGAGAGGCCACGCTAATCGATCTTATACAACTTAATGATGCTCGAAAAATCCAACGCGCCGTTACCCATCGTTGAATGCATTTGGTACAACTGTTGCGCCGCCGCGCCGAGCATCACGGGTTGCTTCGCGGCCTTCGCCGCTTCGGTCACCAACGTTAAATCCTTGAGCATCAGGTCCGAGCCGAACCCACCGCTATAGCCACGATTGGCCGGTGAAGTCGGCACCACGCCTGGGTAGGGGTTATAGGTGTCCGACGACCAGCAACGTCCACTTGATGTATTGGCAATGCTGGCGAACACGTTCGGGTCCATTCCCAGCTTGGTAGCCAATGCCATGCCTTCAGCGGTGGCGATCATTTCGATGGCCAGCATCATGTTGTTGCAAATCTTGGCGACCTGGCCGTTACCAGCGTCACCGCAGTGAACGATGTTCTTTCCCATCGCCTCCAGAACAGGTTTTGCGCGGGCAAAGTTTTCCGCACTGCCACCGACCATAAAGGTCAGCGTTCCTGCTTCCGCTCCGCCAGTGCCCCCAGAAACCGGTGCGTCAATCATCGCCAACCCTTTCCCCATTGCATCCATCGCCACGTCGCGAGACGTGTGTGGGTCGATGGTCGAAGAGTCGATCAGCAAGGTATTTGGCGCGGCGGACGCAAGCACGCCGTGTGCGTCTTGATACACCCGACGCACATGCGGCGAGGACGGCAACATGGTGATGACCACATCGACGTCCAGCGCGCACTTGCCAGCGGAAGTCGCAACTTCGCAACCCAATTCGGCGAGCGGTTTGACCAGCGCGGGAACGATGTCGAACACTTTTAATGTGTGGCCGTGTTTGAGGAGATTCCGAACCATCGGATTCCCCATATTCCCCAATCCGATAAATCCGATCTTCATATGTTGCTCACTTCAGACTTATGGTCGTATTCACACCGCTACTGACCGCCGCGTCTTCAAACCACCTTGCCGTCACCGTCTTCACCTGGGTGTAGAAATGCACCGCCTGTTTGCCGTACGGCCCCAAATCACCAAGCTTTGAGCCGCGCGAACCGGTGAAGCTGAAGTAGGGCACCGGCACGGGGATCGGCACGTTGATGCCGACTTGGCCGACGTCAATTTCGTTTTGGAACTTGCGCGCCACCGCCCCTGATTGCGTAAAGATACCCGTGCCATTACCGTAGGGGTTGGCGTTGGTGAGCGCAATCGCCTCATCCAATGTTGCCACCGACACGATTACCAGCACCGGTCCAAAAATTTCTTCTTTGTAGACGGTGTGATGTGGCTTCACGCCGGAGATGACCGTCGGGGCGATAAAGTTACCGGATGGGTAACTATCGATCTTGGGATTACGGCCGTCGAGGTCAAGTGTGCAGCCTTCTTCAACCCCTTTGGCGATCAAACCTTCGATTCGCGCCTTGGCTTGTTTGGAAATCACCGGCCCCACGTCCGTGCCCGCAACTGTTCCCGCATTCACCTTCAATGTTTTGGCTTTGGCGACGATGTCCGGAATCCACTTGCCGGCTTCGCCAACCAGCACCGCAACAGAGGTGGCCATACAACGTTGTCCGGCTGCACCGAACGCTGCACCCACCAATGCGTTAAGGGCTTGGTCTTTGTTCGCGTCGGGCATGACGATGGCGTGGTTCTTCGCACCCATCATGCACTGCGCGCGTTTGCCGTGAGTCGACGCGAGGTTGTACACATGCTCACCGACATGGCAGGAGCCGACAAACGAAACGGCCTTCACCGTTGGATGTGTACACAAACGGTCCACCGCCTCTTTGCCACCGTGGACAACATTCAATACGCCGGGTGGTACACCAGCCTCAATCGCCAACTCCGCGAGTAGGACAGTTGTCATCGGGTCTTGCTCGGAAGGCTTCAGTACGAAGGTATTGCCGCTGACAATTGCCATCGGGAACATCCACAACGGGATCATTGCCGGGAAGTTGAATGGTGTGATACCCGCGCACACACCAATCGGCTGTCGGATGAAATAAGTATCGACACCAGTGGCAACGTTCTCTGCCATCTCGCCCAGCGACAATGTGCCAATGCTTGCGGCGTGCTCTACGACTTCAAGGCCACGAAACACGTCGCCTTCCGCGTCGGGCAATGTCTTGCCTTGTTCTGCGGTGAGGCATGACGCGAGTTTTTTCATGTCGCGGCGGATGAGCTCTTGCAGCTTCAACATGATGCGGGCGCGCTGGCCGATCGGCGCGTTCTTCCAAGTCTTGAACGCTTCAGCTGCGGATGCGATAGCGGCGTCGACTTCATCGGTGCGACACATCGGCACACGCGCCAGCACTTCCTGCGTTGCCGGGTTGATGATGTCCCGCCAGTCCGACGAATTTGAGTCGCGCCACTCGCCGTTAATCAAGAGCTTGACGGTGGGAATCGCATTGGGTTGAAGCACGGCAGCCATGAAGCGTCTCCTCGTATCGTTTTAAAAAATTATACGCTTGCGACTGTCTTCGATTTTGGTTGGATGCCTTAGTGTAGAAGTAAAAGACGCCCTATTGGCGGGCACTTTCAGCCGAAAAGTCCTGAAGAAGCCCGTATTTATTAGACTTTGGCTGGCGCTATTCGGTGAACGCGAACAACACGGCGTCTGCCGACGCTTGCGGACGGGATAGAGCAGGGGCCCCGCAACGCGGGGATGCGACCCGCAGCAAGCGCGTCGTTCTGGCTCTACTCGGTGAACGCGAACAACACTGCGTCTGCCGGAACCATCTCACCCACCTGAAACGCCACGCGCTCAACCACCCCATCACGCGGGCTAACGATGGTGTGTTCCATCTTCATCGCTTCCATGATGATGAGCGGTTGGCCTTTGCTGACCTTGTCGCCTGCTGCTGCCATCAGTTTCACGATTCGTCCCGGCATCATGGCTGTCAGACGGCCGTCGTTGGCGCTGGTATCACCTTCAAAGTGATATGGGTCGAATAAGGTGAGGCAGACACGACCTGTCTCCGTGAGGATGGTGATGTCGTCGCCCGCCTGCACAAAGCGCAAGGTCTTGCCACTACCGTCCAAGCGGATATGTAGCGAGCCATCTTCGCGTTCAGTCCACGCGAAATCGCATGCGGTGTCTTCGTGTTTAAAGCGCAAGCCATCGCGGGTTTGTTCAACGTGACAGACGATTTCGTTTTCACCGGCCTTGAATTCAATCAACCGAGACGCGGCGGTATTCAAACGCCAGCCGATGTTGGTGTCCCACACGTCCGGCGACGCCGGGGCATTCAGCTGCTCAGAAGCCAGAATTCCCGCACACGCCGCCGCGAGAACAAACTCGTCGATCGGTGTGGGCTTGAGCAGAGCAAGCTTGTGTTTGGCGATAAAACTTGTATCGGTGTCGCCGGCGAGAAATGCGGAGTGGTGCAAGAGCGACTGCAAAAAGCCAAGATTAGTTTTAACACCGATGACTTCTGTTTCTGCCAACGCCCCTTGCATACGACGGATGGCCTCGGGGCGATCACCACCCCAAGTAATGAGTTTGGCGATCATTGGATCATAAAATATGCTGATCTCGCCACCGCTGGCAATACCGGTATCGAGACGGACGTCTTCCCCGTCTACTAGTGTCGGTGTTGCGAATACGTGCACCGGACCGATTTCAGGCAAGAAGTCATTCTCAGGATTTTCAGCGCAAATGCGGACTTCAATGGCGTGCCCGCCGGTGATGATCTCGCTTTGGTGCAGAGGCAGCTCTTCTCCGGCTGCCACAAGCAATTGCCACTCGACTAAATCTTCGCCAGTAATCATTTCGGTGATCGGGTGCTCTACTTGCAGGCGCGTGTTCATCTCCATAAAGAAGAACTCACGATTTTCACCAGCAATGAATTCGATCGTTCCGGCTCCACGGTAATTGATGGCGCGTGCCGCCGCAACCGCCGCCGCGCCCATCGTGTCGCGCATCAAATCATCAACTTGGTCCAGAAACGGCGAAGGGGTTTCTTCCAAAATCTTCTGGTGGCGGCGTTGTATCGAGCATTCACGCTCAAACAGATGCACCACGTTGCCGTGGGTGTCGCCAAACACTTGAAACTCGATGTGGTGCGGGCCCTTGATAAAGCGTTCGATCAGCACATCATCGTCGCCAAACGCATTCTTGGCTTCGCGCTTGGCGGCATCGAGTTGCGCCATAAATTCATCGGCCTTCTCAACCAAACGCATACCCTTGCCACCACCGCCCGAAACCGCCTTGATCAGCTGCGGATAACCAATC
>JBIIYQ010000036.1:0-24541 GCA_044346745.1 Usitatibacteraceae bacterium
GAATTCCATGGCGCCTTCACCAAGGTCCATCGACACCAACCCCATGTAGCGGCCAATGCCGTGCAACTCGTGGACCACCGGATCGCCCAACTTCACCTCGGCGAGATCACGCAACATGCCTTCGGCGTTGGTGCGGGATTTCTCTCGTCGCCGCGATTGTTTCACCTCGCTGGCGTAAAGCTCGTTCTCAGTGATGATGGCGAGCTTGTCATCGACGGCAGTAAAGCCGCGTTGGACCGGCGCAATGGTGACGACAACATTTGGCAAAGTCAAATCAGGACGGGTGTTTCCAGCCAGAATTGCCTGAAAGTCCCCGCCAGTGCTTGTGTTTAGTTGGTGGTCATTAAAGAAGGTCAGTATGGTTTCGCGTCGCCCGAGACTCTCGGCGGCGACCACCACCTGGCCATCGAAGGTAGCAACGAATTGCTTGAGACGCGCGAGCGGGTCAGCGGCTTTGCGGTCAACCTCGACGGCCGGCAATGACGAGATCGGTTGCGTGATCTGCGCGGCGGTAAGTTTCTCGAAACGGCCTACGCCACGAAACAACTCCTCAACCGGTAGAAACACATCAGCCGGTGGCAAAAGTGGATGATCGCGGTCACCACGCGTCAAGTCGTAACGTGATTTCACGTCGCGCCAGAATGCGTCCGCGATCGGCTCGACCTCACCATGCAGGAACATCCGCGCGGTTGGCGGCAAATAATCAAACACCGTGGCGGTGGTAGCAAAGAACAGCGGCAGGAAATACTCGATGCCGTTGGGTGCCATGCCCGCCGAGACATCTTTGTACATACGCGACTTCGACGGGTCACCTTCAAAGCGGTCGCGGAACTGCTCGCGAAACTGATGCTGCCCCTGTTTGTCGAGCGGAAATTCACGCGCCGGCAACAAACGAATTTCGTTGACGGGATAAATGCTGCGCTGGGTGTCGACGTCAAAGGTGCGGATTGCTTCAATCTCATCACCGAACAGGTCGATGCGGTAGGGCACGGTGGAACCCATCGGGAACAAATCAACGAGGCCGCCGCGAATCGCGTATTCGCCCGGTGCCATTACCTGTTTGACGGACGTGTATCCGCCGAAGCTCAGGTCGTTGCGGAACACCTCAAGATCAAGCGGTGTTTTTATTCGCAAAAAGAAAGCGCGACCCGCCAGATACTCGCGTGGTGCCAAGCGTGTCATGGCGGTGGTGACCGGCACGATGCCAACATCGAAATCACCCCGCGACAATCGATAGAGTGTCGAGATACGCTCTGACACCAAGTCTGGATGGGGTGAAAAATGATCGTATGGCAGGGTCTCCCAATCGGGTAGGCGGCAAACCCGGAGTGTGGGATCGAACCAGGCAATCTCGGTGGCGAGTCGTTCAGCATCCGCCGCGTCTGCGGCAAGAATCATCACCGGCGCGGTCTGCCGTGCGGCGCGCGCCAGCAATAGCGAATCAGACGATTGAATAAAGACAGTGGGTTGGCTCATCAAGAATATTCTTTTGGCGGTTGCGCTGTTGCGGGTCTACCGGCGAGGGCGGTGCTGATGTCGGTTTAGTGGCGACAAAAGCGCCGCGCGGGCTGATTAAACTTTGAGCGACCAACATAACGATCAGGTGGTCGCTATCCTGGCGGCCATGCCGGCACCACGCATGGTTTGTGAAAACAGATCAATATCTTCGATGGCGGCATCGGGAAAATAGTTGCTCACCAACGACGCGATCGTCGTCCCGAGCCCCGCCGAGCCGTCAATGAGGGTGACGCGCCCTCCAGAGTTTGATGTCCGACTCAATCGTAGATCCATGGTGCTGCGTCGTGTTTCGTGTTGGGCACCGGTTGGTGGTGGCTGGTGGTTGTGAATGCGACTATTGCGCTCGTCAGCGCGAGATAAACAAATGGCTAGACAATGACAACCGGGATCTTGCCGATTTTTGTACGCCACTCTTGCGGACCCGTCCGATGTACCGCCGTTCCGGTCGAATCAACCGCGACGGTGACCGGCATGTCTTTGACCTCAAATTCGTAAATAGCTTCCATGCCGAGGTCTTCGAACGCAACTAGGCGCGATGACTTGATGGCTTTGGATACCAAGTAGGCCGCGCCACCGACCGCAATGAAATAAGTCGCGCCGTTCTTTTTGATGTTTTCAATCGTGGCGGTGCCGCGCTCGGATTTGCCAATCATGCCGATCAGGCCGGTTCGTTCGAGCATATCCGCCGTAAATTTATCCATGCGTGATGCGGTGGTTGGGCCCGCAGGGCCAACGACCTCGTCGCCAACCGGATTTACCGGACCGACGTAGTAGATGATGCGTCCGGTGAAATCGACAGGCAGTTTTTCACCACGGTTCATCATCTCCACCAGCCGACGGTGTGCGGCGTCGCGTCCAGTGAGAATCTTGCCGCTAAGCAGGACGCGATCACCCGAACGTAACTCACCCAACTGGGCTTTGCTAATGCCGTCGATGTTGATACGTTTGCAAGTCGATAGATCTTGCGTCAGTGTTGGCCAGTCCGTGAGCGAAGGCGGTTCGAGGACGGCGGGACCGCTGCCGTCCAATACGAAGTGTGCGTGCCGCATTGCCGCGCAATTTGGCAACAGTGCTACGGGCTTTGACGCCGCGTGGGTGGGATAGTCGGTCACTTTCACGTCGAGTACCGTGCTCAGTCCGCCGAGACCTTGCGCACCGATACCGAGAGCGTTTACCTTTTCGTAGATTTCCAAACGTAATTCTTCGGCGCGCGTGAGCGTTGCACCACTGCGACCGCGTGCCTGGAGTTCGTGAATGTCCAACGGCTCCATCATCGCCCACTTCGCCATGAGCATGGCTTTTTCCGGCGAGCCGCCGATGCCCAGCGACAGCATACCCGGCGGGCACCAATCCGCCCCCATGGTTGGCACGACGGACAACACCCAGTCAACGATGTTGTCGTTTGGCAACAACATCGCGAACTTGGATTTGTTCTCCGAGCCGCCGCCTTTGGCCGCGACGATCACTTCCACTTTATCGCCGGGTACGATTTCAATGTGTGTCACGCCGGGAGTATTGTCGGTGGTGTTTTTGCGTTTGCCATCGGGGTCGATGAGCATTGAGCCTCGGAGTGGATTGTTGACGTCCGTGTATGCACGACGCACACCTTCGTTGACCATCTGCTCCGGCGTCATTGATCCTTCAAAACGCACATCCATGCCAACACGAATAAACGCGATACAAATTCCGGTGTCTTGGCAAATCGGACGATGGCCTTCGGCCGCCATCCGCGAATTGATCAGAATTTGCGCCATCGCGTCTTTGGCTGCGGGGGATTGCTCCTTCTGGTAGGCTTCGTGCAATGCTTGGATGTAATCAACTGGGTGGTAATAGCTGATGTACTGAAATGCATCCGCGACCGAGGTGATGAAGTCTTCCTGCTTGATGACGGTGGGCATTCTGCGGCTCCTAGTGTTTGGCGGGGTGTTTGCTTGGCTGCGGCAAGATACGGTCACAAGCGGCAATCGCCATTGCGGAGAACAGGAACGCCATATGGACGAGCGTTTGCCAGAGCAGTACTTTTTCTGAGTAGTTTTCGGCGTTGATAAATGTTTTGAGTAGATGGACTGATGAGATGCCGATGATCGCGGTGGCGAGTTTAACCTTGAGTACCGAGGCATTAACGTGCGAAAGCCATTCCGGCTGGTCGGGATGACCTTGCAAGCCGAGACGGGAGACAAAGGTCTCATAGCCGCCGACGATCACCATGATTAGCAGATTTGAGATCATCACTACGTCGATTAGCGCGAGCACCACAAGCATGATCACCGTTTCGTTGAATTTTGGCTCACCCTTGTATCCAACACTTTGGACCAGAGAAGCGAGCGCTTCTTGGTTTCCGAGCGCGGCTTCGATTAGATGTACGAGTTCGACCCAAAAATGAAACACGTAAACGCCTTGCGCGAGGATGAGGCCGATGTAGAGCGGCATTTGCAGCCATCGGCTCCAGAAGATAAAGCCAGAAAGCGGATTCAGAAACTTTTGGCGGGTCGAAATCTGGTCCATATCAAGGGACTATTCATTCAAGAGAGGAAAAAGAAAATCCCGCCAAATTTGCATTTGCCGGGAAAAGTGGACAGGGCGATCAAGTTTCAGCGTGGTTTAAGACACTCGCGTGACAGATCTGAGGTTGGCGCAAACAAAATGGCTAGCCTGAGCGTCCGGTCGCCATGTTTGGTGCAATATCTCTACGCAAAATTTTACCATTCTTGGTGCGCGGGAAGCCATTTACGAGGTAGATCCGCTTGGGTGCCTTGTAAGTAGCAAGCTGTGTTTGAGCCCATTTCAAAAGTTCGTCAGGCGTCGCCGTTTGGTTCGGCTGAAGAATCACATAGGCCACGACGATGAGCTTGTCTTTGTCAATGGTTTCACCGATACACGCACAGTCCGCCACGGCATCGTTGGCTTTCATCACGCGCTCCACCTCATACGGG
Source organism: Usitatibacteraceae bacterium (assembly GCA_044346745.1). Classification (GTDB taxonomy): domain Bacteria; phylum Pseudomonadota; class Gammaproteobacteria; order Burkholderiales; family Usitatibacteraceae; genus UKL13-2. The sequence continues at coordinate 4,452 of JBIIYQ010000036.1, forward strand.
GATATACGATAGCCAAAACTTTTGATGATGTCGTCTTTGCGGCCTAAGAACCACCAGTATCCATCCTCGTCGACTCGCGCGTGGTCGCCGGTAAAGAAATAGCCGTCATGCCGAAGCTTGGCGGTTTCTTCTGGCAGTTGCCAATAGCGAAGAAACAGTCCTGGGTCATTCTCTGGGATGACAATCATCCCCTCCTCGCCGATTGGTGTCGGTGCCAACGTCTCCGGGTCGACCAGCCGAACATCGTGTCCCGGCTGCGGAAATCCAGCCGAGCCGGCGCGGATCGGCCGGTGAATCGACTGGGATAGATAGTATGAAAACTCACTCATGCCAACCGCTTCAAAGATGTCCATGCCGAACCGTTCGCGCCACTGCGTCAGCATGTCGTCAGATAGGTGTTCACCTGCACTCATACAAAACCGCAGGCTGGGAACGTCGGCTTTACCAATAGATGTCTTCTGAACGATTTGCCGGTAAATGGTCGGCACGCCGATAAAGATTGTTGCACTGTGTTTGGCGATCAGGCGCGGCCAAAGTAGTGGGTCGTTTTTACCTTCATGCACAATCACTGTCTTGCCGCGATAGAGCGGGTCCATCAGGCCCGAGCCCAGCACGTAGGTCCAATTAAATTTTCCAGAGTGGACGATACGATCCACCTGCGTTTGGCTGAAGTTGAACCAGTATTGTGATGCCGGTTCGCGGCCAATCAATGCGCGGTGCGAATGCAAAACCCCTTTGGGGTAACCGGTGGTACCGCTGGTGTAGACCAGGTAGGCGGGATCATCAGCCCGCGTCGCGTGTGGTGCGGAGAACGCGGTGACTTCTTGCAGGGCTTGATTTAGGTCGCGCACCTCAACACCAGCCAGCGTGGCTTGTTGCCCTTCGCCGGTAGTCAGTACGAGCTCGACGTCGCCGCGATCTGTCAACGTCTTCGCCAACTTCGACCAGCTAGTTTTGTCCATCACCAGCACTTTTGCGCCAGAGTCCTTCACCAAGTACTGCACTTCCTCCGGCGTCAGAAGGGTCGACGTCGGTACGGCGATTGCCCCTGCCTTCATCGTGCCAAAAAACGCGATTGGATACTCAAGACGGTTGGGCAGTCTTACCAAAACCCGCTCGCCGACGCTGATGCGGTACTTTCTCAGAACCTGTGCAAACTGGCTGCTGCGTTCGGTTAGCTCACGGTAACTCGCGGTAACCGTGCCCATTGCGTCGTCTTCAACGATCATCGCGATACGGTCTTCGACCTCAGTGTCCAAGTGGGCGTCGGTGCATGCAACACCAATGTTGAAATACTGTGGCACGCGCCACGTCCAATCCGGGTAGGGCGGGAAATGAGATTTGGCGTTCATGATGATAAGAAGAGGGAAGGGGGAAGGGAGAAGAGCGAGCAAGGAGCGAGATGGTTGACGGGGAGCGCTAGGTAAAGCCAACGCATTTACGGGAAAGAGAAAATTGTTGTGAATTTGAGTGTTGCAAGTCGTGCGCGCGAGACAAAATTTTCGAGCGCACCCTTCTCTCTTCCCACTTCCCTCAAAGAATCACGCCGTAAGGCCAGTTCTCTCGAATCACCTGTTCTGGAAGTTTTTTCAACACCTCAACGGCAAAGGCAGTGTCTTCGACTGATAGCGCGTGTAATGAATGTGCGCGTAGCAGTGTCTGTAACGCCTTGCCAAACATTGGTGGATCGAGCATCTCACCGTTGAATTTAATTGCGCCGCCTAGCAGAGCGTCCGCCTCGATTGCCGCCTTGAGGATGGCGATTTTGGTTTTTGTATCTGTCGGGGATGGGGTATAGGCAACTTTGCAGGGATGAATGTGAAATGGATGAATCACCTGCTTGCCAGTCATTCCCATCGCGGCTTCGTCACACGCGTGCTGGTAGACAACGCGTGATTCGTCGTCGCCGTGCAGGTCGAGCCAGCGGCGCACGTCATCCGGTTCGACGCTTGATTCAGGCATTGCCGATTGACCAATCAGTGTTTCCACACCGCCGATAACTCCCTTACCAGCGATGCGTGCCTCGAATAGGACTTGGTTCATAAAGTAAGCTAGTTCGACCGTCCAACGGCGCGGGGTGATCTGGATGCCCATTGCCTTGGAAAAATCGTGGATACCGAAGACGACGTGTTTGACCGTGGCGTATTGCATCAGCTCGGGTGCGATCTTTAGCGACTTTGGATGCTCGATGATCGGCTGGATGGTCATGCGGTGATTCAGGCCGACCAACACAGCCGAAAGGTCGCGTATCTCGGCAGAACCATATGCTTCGCCGGCCTTGGCCAACATCACCACGTCAATGTAATCGGCGAGATCACGGATTAACAACAAATCTTTTTCGTATTCCTCGGTGCGAAACGGATTGACACGAATCGCAATCTGGACTTCCTTGCGCCGAGGCATATCGGGCAGTTCGAGACGAAGCACTTCGCGCGACATTTCCTTTTGTCGGCAGCCGTCTTCTAAGTCAAACAACAGGGTGTGTGCAGTAGTCTGCACGGCGTGTTTCTTGAAGCGTTGCGAGGCTTGTTCGAGATCCTCGTATATTCCCAGCGACGGCGCGTACTTTACCGGTGGATAGTAGATCTGGATGCCGGGCCAGTAGTCACCAAGAAGTGCGGCAGAGGTGCTGGAAAGATGGATATCGTTGAGGTTGCTCATGTTCTCGAATTTGTTTGTTCTAGATCAAAAACGTGGAATACACAAACGCTACGATACCCAAGATGTCTCATTGCGTCAACAACTCTTATATAAGACATAAGACAATTAGTGCCCCTCGGCGCTCCGTTTCTTGCGGGAATCGTTTGTTGCCTTGTCCTTGCGTCTAGGTTGTTAAGGGACGGTGCGTTTGATGAACGGCGTGAACAGCCGGTATGCTATAAATGCGACGGTCAAATTAAGCTAATCAGTGTACGAGGAGAGAGAAAATGTCAGGCATTGAATCAGTCATGCACGAAAACCGTTTGTTTCAGCCGCCTGAGGCGCTGATGAAAGCGGCAACGATTTCAGGTCGTGCCGCTTATGACGCAATGTGTGCCGATGCCCAGCGCGATGAGGCCGGTTTCTGGGGCGGGCTTGCACGCGAGCATCTGTCTTGGAAAACACCCTTTACCAACGTACTTGATGAATCAAACGCGCCGTTCTATCGGTGGTTTTATGATGGTGAACTGAACGCGTCGTACAACTGCCTCGATCGTCAGGTTGCCGCCGGTCTTGGCGACAGGGTGGCTATCAAGTTTGAGGCCGACGACGGTGCGGTAACTGAGATTACCTACCTTGCGTTGCTGGGGCGGGTATGTCGTTTTGCCAATGCGCTGAAGTCAAAGGGTATTAAACAGGGCGACCGGGTCATCATTTACATCCCGATGACCATCGAGGGGGTCATCGCCATGCAGGCGTGTGCGCGAATCGGCGCTACGCACTCGGTAGTCTTCGGGGGGTTTTCGGCAAAGTCATTGCAGGAACGGATTATTGACGCCGGTGCAATTGCGGTCATCACCTCGGACGAACAGATGCGTGGTGGCAAGGCACTGCCCATTAAGGCGATTGTCGATGAGGCGATTGCGATGGGCGGCTGTGAGCACATGAAGAACTGCATCGTCTATAAACGTACCGGCAACGCCGTCAATATGGTGGCGGGTCGCGATAGCTGGTGGCACGATCTGGAGCCTGCTCAGTCGGATGTGTGTGAGCCAACGTGGGTAAACGCCGAGCATCCATTGTTCATCCTCTACACATCGGGTTCGACAGGCAAGCCCAAAGGTATCCAGCACTCAACGGGTGGTTATCTGCTGTGGGCGGCGCTGACGATGAAGTGGACCTTCGACGTGAAGCCTACCGATCTATTCTGGTGTACTGCCGACATCGGTTGGGTCACTGGCCACTCGTATGTCGCTTACGGGCCGCTCGCGGCCGGTGCGTCTCAAATGATTTTTGAGGGCGTTCCCACCTATCCGAACGCAGGACGCTTCTGGGACATGATTCAGCGCCACAAAGTGACGATCTTCTACACCGCACCGACGGCGATTCGCTCGCTCATTAAGGCGGGTGAGGTCGATCCGAAAGCCCATCCCCGCAATTACGATCTCACCTCGCTGCGAATTCTTGGCTCGGTCGGTGAGCCGATCAATCCGGAAGCGTGGATGTGGTACTACCAGAACATCGGCGGATCACGCTGCCCGATTGTGGATACCTTCTGGCAAACCGAAACGGGTGGCCACATGATTACGCCGTTGCCCGGCGTCACGCCGCTCACGCCCGGCTCTTGCACCTTACCGCTTCCCGGAATTCAGGCGGCAATTGTGGATGAAACCGGCCACGATGTGGCGAACGGGCAGGGCGGAATCTTGGTCGTCAAACGCCCCTGGCCATCGATGGTGCGCACCATCTGGGGTGACCCTGAGAGATTCAAGAAGACCTACTTCCCCGAAGAGTTAGGCGGCAATCTCTACTTGGCTGGGGATGGTGCGGTACGTGGCAAAGATGACGGCTACTTCACCATCATGGGGCGCATCGACGACGTGCTCAATGTCTCCGGCCATCGACTTGGCACGATGGAAATTGAATCGGCATTGGTGTCGAACTCAAAACTGGTCGCCGAGGCCGCTGTTGTCGGTCGCCCCGATGATCTGACAGGCGAGGCTATTTGCGCCTTTGTGGTGTTGAAGGGCAAACGGCCGGAGGGCGAGGAGGCGTTGCGGATCGCCAAGGAGTTGCGCGACTGGGTCGGGAAGGAAATTGGTCCGATCGCCAAGCCGAAGGATATTCGTTTTGGTGATAACTTGCCGAAGACCCGCAGCGGCAAGATCATGCGGCGCCTACTGCGATCAATCGCCAAGGGCGAGAACATCACGCAGGATGTGTCTACCTTGGAGAATCCGGCAATTCTGGAACAGTTGAAGAAGCCAATTTAGTGAAACACAATTAAGGGCGGGCACTTTCAGGCAGAAATTCCTGAAAGTGCCCGTCAGTACTAGGGTTTCCCAGCTGGTACAGGTCTTTCCGGAGTTCGCATGGCCGCACAACCGTCCCCCACCATTCTTGCGGCCACCGTCGCTGAATTGCGTGAACACGCGCCATTCGATCAGATGGCGGCCTCGGCGTTGGGCCAACTCGCCGCGAATCTCACGTTGCGCTACTACGCCGCGGGAAGTGTCATTAAGTCTCCCGATGACGGCATCGTTCGTTCCCTGTCGATATTGCAACGAGGACAGGTGGTGGGTGTCAACCGCGCGCCGTCTGCCAGCGAACGGCCGCTGACATTAGTGGAAGGCGAAATGTTTCCGGTGGGTGCGATGATTTCCCGACGTGCAACCGTGCTGACTTTTTCCGCAGCCACCGATGTGTTCTGTTACGAATTGAGTGACGCCGGCTTTGCGGAAGTCATGGAGACATCGCGGGAGTTTCGCAATTTCGCCACGTCGCGCCTGGCCCATTTGCTCGACCTATCTAGGCAGGAGATCCAAAGCGCCTTCAGCCGCAATGTCTCCGGTGCGCAGACGATGGCCAGCCCCCTGCGTTCGCTTGTCAAGCGCTCGCCGGTAACGGTAAATATCGCCACGCCCATCAGGCAGGTCCTGGCGATGATGCAGGAGTTAAAGATCGGCTCGGTGATCGTTGTGGATGACGCCGCGGAGATGCCGCGCGGTATCTTTACCGAGCGGGATGTGCTGGGGCGCGTTGCCCTGCCGCAGGTCGATCAATCGGCGCCGATCTCGAGCGTGATGACAGCCGACCCGGCGGCGCTTCAATCGACGGCAACCGTGTTTGAAGCGGCGAAGTTGATGGCGGAACGGCGTTTTCGCCATGTTCTCGTGACCGAGGAGGGGCGCCTCGTCGGACTTGTCTCGGAGCGTGATCTGTTCCAGATACAGCGTTTGTCGCTAGGGGAAATCGCCAAATCGATCGACCGCTGTGCGGATGGCAATTCATTGGCGCGGGCTGCGGACGACGTCCGCCAAATGGCCATGGCATTGGTTGGTCAAGGTGTGGCGGCGGAGCAGCTCACACAGTTTGTGACGACCATGAACGACGCGATTGCGGAGAAAGCGCTGAAACTCGCCGCGAGCGAGTGTCCACCGCCGGCGGTGGAATGGTGTTGGATCGGCTTGGGCTCCGAAGGACGTATGGAGCAGACGCTGGTCACCGACCAAGACAACGCCATCATTTTTGCGCCGCAGGCATTGGCGAGTGCGGCGGATATCGAATCATTACGCAGGGGATTTCTGGCCTTTGCGACCGTGGCTAACCGGCTGCTCGATGAAGCGGGATTTCCCTTCTGCCGGGGTGACATCATGGCTAGGAACCCGCAGTGGTGTCTGTCGCTATCGGAGTGGCAGGGGGTGTTTGAGGGGTGGATGCGATCGCCAAGTTCACAGGCGCTGCTGAATGCCGCGATCTTTTTTGATTTCCGGGTGCTGTTTGGGCACACCGCGCTCGCTTCCGGCATGCGGGAGTGGCTGAAGGAGCTTGCTCCCACACAGCGGCTGTTCCTCCGCCAGATGGCCGCCAACGCCTTGCAGGTACGGCCGCCGCTGGGGGTGCTGCGAGACTTTATCGATGCCGAAGAAGCGTACCCGGGAACGATTGATCTCAAAAAATTCGGTGCCCGGCCGTTTATCGACGCCGCGAGAATTTTTGCGCTGGCGAATGAGGTATCGGCAACAAATACCGCGGATCGGCTGCGTCAGGCGATGCGAAAAGTGCGGGTGGGTGATGACGAAGTTAGCGCCTACATCGATTCATTTCATTTTGTGCAGTTACTTCGTTTGCGGGCCACTGAGGCGGTAAACAAAGTGGGCGGTGATTCCGCGCCCGCACCAACCGCGCCGACCACACAGACCGCCGCGCACATGGCAAACCGTATTCGTATCGATGAACTTAATGATCTCGACCGCAGGATACTGAAGGAAGCGCTGCGGCAGGCGCGCAAGCTCCAAGCGCGACTTGAGATGGACTTTCAGGCCTAGTCGGCGGGTCATTCGTGTCGATTTCATGGCTCCAGCGTCTGGTGGGCACCGCGGTTCCGCTGAACGACGTGCAGCGTGACCGTCTGCGCAACATTGTTTCAGTCGGTCATGATGTCCCCGACTGGTCGGCGGTGGGGCTGGACGGTGCACGTTGGGTGGTGGCCGATGTGGAGTCGTCGGGCCTGGATGTATGGCGGGATGAGTTAATCGCGATCGGCGCAGTGGTGGTTTCCGGCGCTGCAGTGGCGCTGAATCAAACCCACGAAGTGGTGCTTCGGCAGGACAAGGTATCGACAGAGGAGAATATTCTCATTCATCGTATTTCCGGACGAGACCAGCAAGCTGGAATCGACCCGGTCGAGGCCTTGCTGTCATTCTTTGAGTTTGTCGGCAACAGCCCTTTGGTCGGATACCACGCCAGTTTTGACCGGATCATGCTGGAGCGGGCGTGCAAAAAATACCTCGGTACCGCAATTGAGAGGACCTGGCTCGACCTTGCGGCGCTGGCACCGGCGCTTGTCGATACTGAACAAGGCTCGGCGAAGACGCGGGCAGCCGGGCACGGGCACCCTTTGGACTGGTGGCTGGCTCGCTACCGCATCGAAGTCTCGGTGCGGCACAACGCCGCCGCCGACGCGCTCGGCACCGCGCAGTTGCTGGGGGTGCTGATATCTCTTGCGGAAAAACAAGGGGTCGCGAATGTCGAGTCAGTTTTGGAATGCGCCAAGGACTACGAATGGTTGCGGCGACGCTAATCCGGTGATTCCCTGCCCTTAAGTAAAGGCCGCTATTACCTGCTCCGGCGCTGGTGTAAAGCCATGTTGACAGGCTATGTTGGATTGTTGCGATGCAGCAGAAAATATTAGAGCAAATCCTCAGTTTTACGTTGCCCGACTAGGGATGTCCCCCTATACTCTCCGGCGAATGTGAGATTACTCACATCACTAAGTTTTCCTGCCCAACGTTGGCAGGCGTGAAATGTTTTAGCACACGCATCATTTGACAAAAACTAGGAGGACTCAATGCAGTTGACTGATCAACATCGAGACTACTGGCAAAAGAACCTGCGCATCACCGCGTTCTTGCTCAGCATCTGGTTCGTCGTGACTTTTGTCATGGCGTACTTTGCACGCGAGCTTGCCACGATTAACTTCTTCGGCTGGCCGTTGTCGTTCTATATGGCTGCTCAAGGCTCCCTGATCATTTACGTACTGATCATCGGCTTCTATGCCATGTACATGCGTAAGCTCGACATTGAGCACGGTGTTGATGAAGGAGACGAAGCATGAGTCAGACCTTTAATCAACAACTGAAGAAGTACTACACCATCTACACAGGCGGATTCGTCGGTTTCGTCGTTCTTTTGGGCATCGCCGAACAGATGGGTGTGCCGCGTTTGTACATTGGCTACGCCTTCTTGGCCGCAACGATCCTGTTGTACGCGACCATCGGTATCATGAGCCGCACCCTCGACGTTGCTGAGTACTACGTGGCAGGTCGAAAAGTCCCCGCGATGTTTAACGGTATGGCGACGGGTGCCGACTGGATGTCGGCAGCATCGTTTATCGGTATGGCTGGTGGCCTCTACCTACAAGGCTTCGACGGTTTGGCCTTCATCATGGGTTGGACGGGCGGCTACTGTTTGGTGGCACTGTTCCTAGCACCCTATCTGCGTAAGTTTGGCCAGTTTACGATTCCTGACTTCCTTGGCGCTCGGTACGGCGGTAACTTCGTTCGTACCATCGGTGTGATCGCCGCCATCATCTGTTCGTTTGTGTATGTCGTTGCACAAATCTACGGTGTAGGTCTAATCACCAGCCGCTTCACCGGCTTGGAATTTGCCGTTGGCGTATTTGTTGGTCTGGCGGGCATCTTGGTTTGCTCCTTCCTGGGCGGCATGAAAGCCGTGACCTGGACACAGGTGGCGCAGTACATCATCCTGATCGTTGCCTACATGATCCCAGTAGTTTGGTTGTCGGTTAAGCAGACTGGCATCCCGATTCCGCAGCTGGTCTATGGCAGCGTGCTTGAAAAGGTGACCGCTGTCGAAAAGAAGCTGACGGCTGACCCAAAGGAACTGGAAGTCCGCAAGATTTTTGCTGACCGCGCGAAGACTGCCGGTGAGAAGCTTAAGGCCGGAGCCGAGACTTCTTACAATGCCGACAAAGCCGCGTTGGTGGCAAAAGTTGACGAACTGAAAGCGGCTCCAACGCCTGATGGCGCAGCCATCCAAGCGGCGGAGAAAGCGGTCGACTCGTTCCCGAAAGACGTCAAAGCTTATGAGGGACAGCTGAAGGGACAACAAGGTGCAGCCGGACGTGCCGCTCCGCCGCTGCCGCACGGAACGCCATTTGTAGGTACGGGCAAGACCGATGAGGACAAACAGAAATCCTCTGACACGAAGCGAAATAACTTCTTGGCTCTCGTCTTCTCACTGATGGTAGGTACGGCCGCATTGCCGCACATCCTGATGCGCTACTACACGACACCATCCGTGCATGAAGCTCGTGTCTCGGTGTTCTGGTCGTTGTTCTTTATCTTCTTGCTTTACTTCTCAGCACCTGCGCTCGCGGTACTCGTGAAGTTTGACATTTATACCAACGTGGTCGGAAAGGCGTTTGCCGATCTACCGCAATGGGTGAACTCGTGGCAGGCGGTGGATAAAACACTCCTGAGTATTACCGACATCAACAAAGACGGAATCGTGCAACTCGCCGAAATTGTGATTGGTCAGGACATCATCGTGTTGGCGACCCCCGAAATTGCCGGTCTGCCGTATGTGATTTCCGGCCTCGTTGCTGCCGGTGGTTTGGCCGCTGCGTTGTCCACGGCCGATGGCTTGCTGCTGACCATCGCCAACGCGCTGTCGCACGACGTCTACTACAAGATGATCAATCCCGATGCATCTACTGCACGTCGCATCACCATTTCTAAGGTGTTGCTGTTAGTGGTTGCGATCGCGGCGGCGGCAGTGACCGCGCAGAAGCCCGGTGATATCTTGTTCTTGGTCGGCGCAGCGTTCTCTCTTGCTGCCTCGGCGTTCTTCCCGGCGCTGGTACTCGGTGTGTTCTGGAAGCGTGCAAACAAGATCGCAGCAATCTGCGGTATGTTGGCGGGCTTGGGCACGGTGATGTATTACATGCTGCGGACCTACCCATTCTTTACCAATTTGGGTGTGCCAAAGATGCCTCTTTGGTTCGACATCTTGCCGATCGGTTCCGGCGTGTTTGGGGTGGCGGTAGGTCTGTTGGTGATGATCGTTGTTAGCTTGATCACCAAGGCACCGGCACAAGAAGTGCAGGACCTGGTTGAGCACGTACGCTACCCATCCATCAAGGGTGACAAGATGAATACCGCTGGACAGATGGGCTAATCCTATCGCGCTAGTTGGTAAAACAACCCGCGCTGCCGAGAGGCGGCGCGGGTTTTTCTTTGTTGCGATGTGAATTTGTTGGGATTGATGAGATGGATGTCGTATTTCTACTTAAGATTCTGAAGGCGCTTGCCGAGGTGGCGGGATTCGCCCTGCTGGGGCAAGGGCTGGTTTATCTTTTTGCAGGCATCAACCGGGAAAAGAACTTTGTGTATGTCCTGCTTCGCATCATCACGAGCCCGGCGACGAAGTTGGCGAGGTTGCTGTCGCCAAGATTTGTGCGTGATCAGCACATGCCGTTGGTTGCGTTTGGCTTGGTTTTTTGGGTTTGGGTCGCGACTGTGATCGGGCTAATTTATTTTAGGATTAACGCAGGTTAGTGGGCGCTGGCGGCATGCACCCTGCCGATGGGATAATCGTTTGATGTCGATCTTGTTTCGTTATCTCGCCAAAGAAATTGCCGTAGCAACGGCATTTCTGTTGCTGGCGCTGCTGGCCTTGTTCGCGCTGTTTGACCTCATCCGTGAACTTGGTGCGCTTGGCAAAAGCGGGTACGGTCTGGTCACGGCTTTCGTGTATGTGCTGCTTTCGCAACCATCACACGTGGTAGTGGTGTTTCCGGTCGCTGCGCTACTGGGAACTCTGTTCGCTGTATCACGCCTCTCGACGCAGTCAGAGCTCACGGTGATGCGGGCATCTGGGCTGTCCTTGGCCAAATTGGCCCTGCTGGCATCCCTCATTGGGGTGATGTTCTCAGCCATCATTTTTGTTTTCGGAGAAGTTGTCGCTCCTGCTGCAGAAGAGGCGGCAAAAAGGATGCGCATCTCGGCAACCACCAATGTGGTGGCAAGGCAGTTCAGATCCGGCTTCTGGGTCAAAGACGATCGATCGTTTGTGAATATCCAAAACGTGACGCCAGACACTGAACTCATGAACCTGCGGATCTTTGAATTTGATGCCGCGTACCGCCTAAAGTCGATTCGTCTGGCTGAGGGTGGCCAGTATGTAGAAAAGAACCGTTGGCGATTGACGAACGTTGAGTACACAACGTTCGAAGGCGCCGACTCAGCTGGATTTGCGCGAATATCAAAGCTTCCCAGCGCCACATGGGAATCCGCGATGACGCCGGACTTACTCTCGGTGTTACGTGTGAAGCCCGAGGAAATGTCGATCGTCAACTTAAACGCGTTTATCCAGCATTTGCGAGAGAACAAACAAAACAGCACTCGGTACGAAGTTGCGTTGTGGCACAAGGTATTTCAACCCGTTGGCGTCATTGTGATGATGCTGCTCGCCATACCATTCGCCATCCAATCAAATCGAGCGGGTGGCGTGGGTGCAATGCTGGTGCTTGGCACCATGATTGGTATCGGCGCGTACTTCTTGAATCAATTGATCGGGCACCTTACGGTACTCAATGATTGGCCACCATCGTTAACGGCGTCCCTGCCACTACTTGCGTTCCTCGCAGTGGCGGGCACATTCCTGTTCCTGAAGGAGTACCCGCGACGCTTCTTGCGTTAACCTTTTCTGGGTTGGGGTGCCGGCGCGTCTTCGATACGTGTTCCTGCCAGTCGATCGTGCAGGAACTGGCCATCAACATCAAAGCGGGCATAAAGCACTGTTGCCATGAGCGGGAAAAACGCCCACATCGTGATGAGTGGGCTGAGACGCGCCGGAAAAAACAACAGCAGTACGCCCGCGCAGGCTGGTCCAAAAAAGAACAGGGCACTAAAAAAGCGCAAGATTGCTCGCCCCCAGCTTACGCGCTTGCCATTAACGTTTACGACCCGGAAGCGCCACGTTTTCATCGGGAGAGTCTGGCCGTTTTTCTGCCATTGCCAGGTGAAGTACAGGCCTGTGATGAGCAACAAATAGCCCTGAAAGATGATGTGAGGCATACCGGCGAGGGTGAGTCCCTTTAGCCCGGCGATGGGAAAGCTGGCGATCAATACAAGCGCGAGCAGTAGTAACCCCTCATACGGAATCGCCGCTACACGACGCATGATGCTCGGTGTTGAAGGAGGTGCGGGAATATCTTCGCCCGGCGACGAAGTGGCTACTGGTTCTGACACGGCGCGCTACTTGGCGACAGGTGCGGGCGTAGCGGCAGGTGACTCTTTGGCCGCCTTTTCAGCTTGTTTTTCCTGCTGCCACCGCGAGGTGATCGCGGCTTGTTTTTCCTTTGGCAGATTGCTGAGCAGCTGAAACTTATCTCGCGCGGCCGAGCGTTGCTCAGGGGTGAGTGTCGACCAAGTCCTCAAGCGCTCTTGGAAGCGCTCTTGTTCCACCGGGGTTAAGTTTGGGTAATGTTTGGCCGCGCCGAGCAATCTTCGTTGCTGCGTCCCGGGAAGCGTTGGCCATTCCGCCTCAAGTGGAAGCAAGACTTTTTTCTGCGCATCCGGAACCCGTTTCCAAGGGATGGTTGCCGCTGCCTTGGATTTGGGCTGACTTGTCGCGTCAGCCGCTTCTGTAGACCGGCCCGGTGCTGGGGCGGGGGTGCTTGAGGCCTGCGCTGAGGCAGATGACGTAGCAAGAAGGCTGGCAATGAGTGCGGTAAACGCAAAAAGGCTCGCAACTTCGGCGAGCCTGTTAGGTGATAACCAGCCGAACGCCCTTATTGCGGCGTTGCCTCTTTTTCCTGCACCCATGTGGCGAAGTCTTTATCTAGAAATGCGTCGATAGGCAATTCGCCGGTCAACAGTTTGGCGTCGATGACCCCAGTTTCATCATATAGATCATCGGCTGGGGGTTGTAAGGCAAAAATCAGTGCAACGATCAAGAAAATTGGTAACCAAAACAATGGGTTGCGAACAAGAAACGACGGGTCAGTCAAACGCCCGGAAACAGTCACCAATCCTAAAATTCGTACCGGCGGACGATATGCCGCAAGCGCACGCTCACGAGCACCCTGCAGCTTAGCCGCGGTAGAAGCGCTGATCTGGCTCGCGCTGACGTCCAAATAGGAAGTCAATTTATCGGAAAAGTCTTTTTCATTCATGATGTTACGGCGTAATTTGCTCTCGTCTTTGGTGCTTTATTTGGCAACGATGGAGTCAAGCGTGATGCCTTTGGCTCTAAGTAAGGCTGATAGTGCACTAACCGCGCGTGAGCAGTGGGTCTTCACACTACCTTCCGAGCAGCTCATCGATTTGGCAGTCTCAGCCACATCGAAGTCCTCCCAATAACGCAACATAAAGGCTTCGCGTTGACGCGCCGGAAGCCTTTCCACCGCTTCTTCTATCGCCCGGTCTACTTGCGACTGCTCGAGCTGGTCATCGGGTGAAACCGGGATGTTGGACGCTTGTTCGGCCGCTAAAGTTTCAAGAATATCGAATTCATCTTCTTCATCTTTGCTGCTGAACGATGAAAACAAAGTTGTCCACGTTGACCTTACCTTGCTGCGCCGGAACCAGTCACGGATCGCATTTTGCAGGATGCGTTGGAATAGCATTGGCAACTCTTCCGGCGGCCGATCTGCATATTTTTCGGAAAGCCGGAGCATGGAGTCTTGCACCACGTCTAGCGCAGAATCGTCGTCCTTCACCGCAAAAACGGCCTGCTTGAACGCTCTACGCTCTACCGAAGCCAAAAAATCGGAAAGTTCTTGCCGGGAAGCCAGGATTTACCTCGTGTTGATATTCTCGTTGTTGTGGGCACTTTTGTTGCCAGATGCATGTATGCAGGGCACACGGAGCAATCGCAGGGTAACAAGGCAACGCCTTCAACCAGTAATTGGTGTACCAAAAGCAGTGTAGCAAGAATCCTGCTCCGTGGCAGTTTACTGGTCAGAAGCTTCAAGTCGGAAAGCAGTTGTGGTAAGGTGTTGTCTCGTAGCATGGGACGGGCGATCCCCGTCGGCTACGATGCAAATTGCTCAAATACTCAATTCCGGCGACGTCTCGCGCCATGCCTACCCCCTCGACGTCACCTAAGAGTCACCAATTGCGATGGTTGCAAACGCTGGCTGAGACCCGCGAGCGCCGTCGTCGGTATCGACTTTCCTGCGGTGAACCCTATGAAACTCTCGGACGCTCCACAATCTGCCTCAGTCGAGGCCTCCAGCAATCTTTTGAGCGGTGCAGAAATTGTTTGTCACGCGATGAAAGCCGAAGGGGTCGAATTTGTTTTCGGCTACCCCGGTGGCGCGGTCCTCGTGATTTATGACGAGATCCATAAACAAAACAATTTCAAACACATCCTCGTGCGCCACGAGCAGGCGGCGGTGCACGCAGCCGACGCTTATTCCCGTGCCACCGGCCGCCCCGGCGTTGCCTTGGTCACGTCCGGCCCCGGCGTCACTAACGCCGTTACCGGCATTGCCACCGCATACATGGATTCCATCCCCATGGTCATCATCACCGGGCAGGTTCCAACCTACGCTATTGGGCAAGACGCGTTTCAAGAATGTGACACCGTTGGCATCACGCGACCATGTGTGAAACACAACTTCCTGGTCAAAGATGTCGGCGAGCTCGCTGAGACCATCAAAAAAGCGTTTTTCATCGCCACGACCGGCCGACCAGGCCCGGTGGTGGTGGATATTCCCAAAGACGTCTCCATGGCGAAGGCGCCATTTCACTATCCGGCGACGGTGGAAATGCGTTCCTATCGACCTAGCAACAAGGGGCATAGCGGGCAGATCAAAAAAGCGATGCAGATGTTGTTGTCAGCGGAACGCCCGATGGTGTATGTTGGTGGCGGCGCAATTCTGGGTAACACCTCGGCAGAAGTGACCACTCTCGTTCGAATGTTGGGTTACCCCTGTACCAACACACTAATGGGGCTTGGCTCCTATCCGTCAACCGACAGACAATTTGTTGGCATGCTCGGGATGCACGGCACTATCGAAGCCAACATGGCGATGCAGAACTGTGACGTTCTGATTGCGATCGGTGCACGCTTTGACGACCGCGTGATCGGCAATCCGACGCACTTTAACGCCGGCAATCCGACACGCAAGATTATTCATATCGATATCGATCCCTCTTCTATTTCCAAACGAGTGAAGGTCGATGTGCCCATCGTTGGCCATATCAAGGATGTACTCGATGACTTGATTGGTCAACTTCAGAGTGCGGAACAGAAGTCGGGGAATATTGCCGCATGGTGGAAACAAATCGAGGAATGGCGTGCCAAGGATTGCCTGAAATTCAAACAATCTGACACGATCATCAAGCCGCAGTACGTGGTGCAAAAACTTTGGGAAGTCACCAAAGGTGATGCCTTCGTGACGTCAGATGTCGGCCAACATCAAATGTGGGCCGCGCAGTACTACGGCTTTGACAAACCACGCCGCTGGATCAACTCTGGCGGGCTTGGCACGATGGGGGTCGGCCTTCCTTACGCCATGGGCTGCAAGTTCGCCTTCCCCGACGCCGATGTGGCTTGTATCACCGGCGAAGGGTCCATTCAGATGAATATTCAGGAACTCTCGACCTGCAAACAATATGGCCTGCCGATAAAGGTCATTTTGCTGAATAACCGCTACCTCGGTATGGTTCGTCAGTGGCAGGAGTTTTTCCACGGGAATCGCCACGCAGAAAGTTACATGGAGGCGTTGCCTGACTTCGTGAAGCTGGCCGAAGCGTACGGGCACGTCGGTATGAAGATTGAAAAGCCAGCTGACGTTGAAGGCGCGCTCAAGGATGCATTCGCGATGAAAAATCGTCTCGTGTTTCTGGACTTCCAAACGGATCAAACTGAGAACGTATTCCCGATGGTGCCCGGTGGCAAGGGTATCTCTGAGATGATTCTTGCGGAGGATCTTTAAGCGATGCGCCACATCCTATCTCTATTGCTGGAAAACGAAGCGGGTGCGCTGTCACGTGTCGCAGGGCTATTTTCTGCGCGTGGGTACAACATTGAATCGTTGACGGTCGCACCCACAGAAGATGCAACACTGTCTCGAATGACCATTGTCACAACGGGTTCTGACGATGTGATTGAGCAAATCACCAAACAAGTTAACAAACTCGTTGATGTGGTGAAGATCGTTGATTTGAACGAAGGTAAACACGTCGAGCGTGAACTGATGTTGGTGAAACTGCGCGCGGTTGGTAAAGACCGCGACGAACTCAAGCGTACCGCCGATATTTTTCGTGCGCGTGTAATTGATCTGACCGAGAAGACCTACGTTATTGAACTGACAGGTACCGGAGATAAGCTCGATGCATTTCTCGAGGCGATCGATCGCGGGCTCATCCTTGAAGCTGTTCGGACCGGGGCGTGCGGGCTGGGCCGCGGTGAATGGATCGTCAAAGCTTCATGATTGAGGTTGGGTGCTTCGCCTTGGGCGTTGAGTGCCAGATTCCCGAATGTGAAACACCCAAATAAAACTGTTCTCGAAAAAAGGAAAATGTGATGAAAGTGTATTACGACAAAGACTGTGACCTTTCCCTCATTAAGGGCAAAAAAGTGACCATCGTGGGTTACGGCTCACAAGGACATGCACACGCACAAAACCTCAGCGACTCCGGAGTCAAGGTGACCGTCGGGTTACGCAAAGGTGGCTCATCTTGGGACAAAGCAAAAAAAGCCGGGCTTAAGGTTGCCGAGGTAGCTGACGCAGTCAAGACGGCCGACGTTGTGATGATGTTGCTGCCTGATGAAAACATCGGTGACGTGTACTACGGCGAAATCCATCCGAACATTAAAAAGGGTGCCGCGCTGGCTTTTGCGCACGGCTTTAATGTCCATTACGGCGTCGTAACGCCTCGTGCGGATCTTGATGTCATCATGATCGCGCCGAAGGGCCCGGGCCATCTGGTGCGATCAACCTATGTCGCCGGCGGCGGCGTGCCATCGTTAATCGCCGTCTATCGGGACAACTCAGGCAAGGCAAAAAATCTTGCGCTGTCCTACGCAAAAGCGAATGGCGGCTCACGCGGCGGTGTCATTGAAACGAATTTCCGCGAAGAAACCGAAACCGACTTGTTTGGCGAACAGGCCGTCTTGTGTGGCGGCATTGTGGAGCTCATCAAGGCCGGATACGAAACACTTGTCGAGGCCGGCTACTCTCCGGAGATGGCCTATTTTGAATGTCTGCACGAGACAAAGTTGATTGTTGACCTCATCTACGAGGGCGGCATCGCCAACATGAACTACTCCATCTCCAACAACGCCGAGTATGGTGAGTATGTCAGCGGTCCTCGCGTAATCACCGAAGAGACAAAAAAGGTAATGAAGGATATTCTTCGCGACATTCAAACCGGCGAATACGCAAAATCATTCATCCTAGAAAACAAGGCTGGTGCGCCGACACTGACCGCGCGCCGCCGCCTGTTGCGCGAACATCCGATTGAGGACGTTGGCGAAAAGCTGCGTTCGATGATGCCGTGGATCAAGAAGAACAAGCTGGTTGATCAGGCAAAGAACTAGGCACATCGATCTCCACAGAGACGGGCGCGCGGCGCCCGTTTCATTTTTCCAGCGCTACAGTCACAGACTGAAGTCGTATGTGGTCCCAAATATCTAGAGCTACCGTGTCCGATCGCCTCAAAGTTATCCTTCAGTATTTGTTGCCGAAGCAAGCATTGACCGCGCTGGCGGGTAAGTGCGCGGGCGCAACGTTGGGCTCAACTACCACTTCGACAATCAAATGGTTTGTCCGGCGTTATGGGGTAAACATGGCCGAAGCGGCCAATCCGGACATTACAAGTTATTCGACATTCAACGAGTTCTTTACACGACCACTACGCGACGGCGCAAGACCACTTGCCGCTGCAGACTTTGTCTGTCCGGTTGATGGTGCAATCAGCCAGTTTGGGGCAATTGAGAAGGATCAAATCTTTCAGGCCAAAGGACATCGTTACACCACAACTGCGCTTGTCGGTGGTGACGCGGCGCTCGCGCGAGAGTTTCAAGATGGCAGTTTCGCGACCCTCTACCTTAGCCCCAAGGACTACCATCGAATCCACATGCCGTGTGAGGGCGTTTTAAAACGAATGATCTATGTCCCCGGCGATTTGTTTTCCGTGAATCCAACAACGGCGCGTGGTGTGCCGGGACTGTTTGCCCGAAATGAGAGGGTGGTGTGTGTTTTTGATTCGCCATTCGGGCAGTTTGTGTTGGTTCTGGTTGGCGCGACTATCGTCGGCAGCATGGCAACGGTGTGGCATGGGGTGGTGAACCCGCCGCAGCTTGCCGCATTTCGCGAGTGGCACTACGACGAGCAGAAAATTGAGCTTGCACGTGGCGCGGAGATGGGCCGCTTTTTGCTCGGATCCACGGTTGTGCTGCTGTTTCCCAAAGACACGCTTACTTTCAACCCAGCTTGGTCGCCTGCGCGTTCGATCATGATGGGGGAGGCAATGGGCACTGCACCTCGCGGCGCTGCCTAACGCCTCGGATTAGAATACGACGATGAATTCACCCATCCCCCGCCTGAAGAAAGGGCTGCTCGACCCCGAGCGACGCCGTAGGGGCATCTACTTGTTGCCGAACCTCTTTACCTCAGCGTCCCTGTTTGCCGGGTTCTACGCCATCGTACAGGGAATGGACGGAAAATTTGAGGTCGCCTGTATCGCAATCTTTGTCGCGATGGTTCTCGACGGTCTTGATGGTCGCGTTGCACGCATGACTCGCACCACCAGCGAATTCGGCGCGCAGCTTGACTCACTTTCTGACATGGTCTCCTTTGGCGCCGCTCCGGCGCTTGTCATGTACGCTTGGGCACTGCAACCACTCGGCAAGTGGGGGTGGATTGGTGCGTTCATCTATTGTGTTTGCGCAGCGCTTCGTCTTGCGCGTTTCAACACCAACATCGGCGTGGTGGACAAGCGATACTTTCAGGGCTTGCCTAGCCCTGCGGCGGCCTGCTTGATGGCGGGTTTGATTTGGGTGCTGAACGAATGGCAAGTCAGCGGCGGTGACGTTCGCTGGGTTGCTTGGGTGATGGCGGTTTTTGCCGGTGTCACCATGATCTCGACCGTTCCCTATTACAGCGGCAAGGATTTCAATCTGCGGCGCAGTGTGCCGTTTTGGGTGATTCCAGCGATTGTGGTGGGATATTTGTTGATATCGATTCAACCTTCGCACGTGTTGTTTGGACTGTTCGTTTGTTATGCATTGTCCGGGTACGTAATCTGGGTAACGCGGGCGATTCGTTCGTCCAGAAATCCTGCGAATCCTGGTAAGCCCACCGCGACACCGAAGTAGTGGGTTTGGTTGCGCGCCATCTTTCAACGCGTTATATTAGTTCTATGAAGTCTCCTCAAGCGACCGCAAACTTTGCCGTGTCCCTCTTAGGGTGGGCACCGTTGTGTGTGTTGCCGTTGTTGTGTGCACCGCTGTTGCCGCTCGGTCTGCTGCTTGCGCTCCCCGCGCAAAAATAAACCAACTCCCTTCTGCCAAGTAGATCCCCGTCCGCCACAATCTGGCGAGAGAGAACATGTTGTCTATTGACGTCAATTTAGCGCCCTTGCGGCGCGGAGCAAAACCATGGAACACTTGATTATTTTTGATACCACCATGCGTGATGGTGAGCAGAGCCCCGGCGCATCGATGACGAAGGAAGAAAAGGTACGCATCGGCAAACAGCTAGAAAAGATGCGTGTTGACGTGATCGAGGCAGGATTTGCCGCTGCGAGCCAAGGTGACTTCGAAGCTATTCACGCAGTTGCCTCCTCGGTTAAGGATTCGACGGTTTGTTCGCTCGCCCGAGCGCAAGTTGCCGATATTCAGAAGGCTGGCGACGCAATCAAACCGGCGGCACGAGGGCGGATTCATACCTTTATTGCGACTTCGCC
>JBIIYQ010000127.1:0-7790 GCA_044346745.1 Usitatibacteraceae bacterium
TTTCTGGAATACGTGGTGGCCAAAATCACGCGCCCACTGCCACCTTGGCTACCGTCAGCCCAACTTACAGCGGCAGGGTAACTGCCGGATTTAGGATAAAAGCAAAAAGCCCGTCCCCAAAAGGATGGGCTTTTTGCTTTAATCGACCTCGGTGAACTACTTGGAGGCATGAAAACGGCGTCGCGGAGAAGCGAAACTGCCAACGGGCGACTACAATCGGAGCTGCGGTGCGCACTAGCGTAACCGTCGTAACCGACCGTCGATTATTGAACCGCGTGGCAGACCTTTTTTCCATCCCCGTTGATGCACCGGCCTCCAACCCTTCCGGCCAGCAAATACCGTTGGCGGAGCGCCTGCGTCCCAAAGAACTATCGGATGTCATCGGTCAGGAACATCTGACGGGGGAAGGCATGCCACTACGCATCGCGTTCGATTCCCGTAAGCTACATTCGATGATCCTGTGGGGGCCGCCGGGCGTGGGCAAGACTTCCATCGCTCGTTTGATGGCGCACGCCTTCGACGCCGATTTTGTGGCGATCTCTGCGGTACTTTCCGGCGTCAAGGAAATCCGCGAAGCCATTGAGCGGGCACAGATGAACCGCGACCGGCTGCAACGTCGCACGATACTATTTGTCGATGAAGTGCATCGCTTCAACAAGAGTCAGCAGGATGCGTTCTTGCCGCACGTTGAGTCCGGACTCATCACCTTCATTGGCGCTACCACAGAAAACCCGTCATTCGAATTGAACAACGCGTTGCTTTCACGCGCGGCGGTATACGTCCTCAAGCCACTGGGGCAGGACGCACTTGCCCGAATGCTCGATCATGCGATCGGTACGCTGGGACTCAATGCCGCCTTTGAAGGCGTTGAAGCCGACAAGGCCACAGCATACGTCCTCCATATCGCCGACGGCGACGGCAGAAGGCTGCTAAACCTTGTCGAACAACTCGCGACCGCCATCGATGCAAAGCACCCTTCGAGTGTCAACGAAGCATTTGTAACCACTGTGTTGGCGCGAACCACGCGTCGCTTTGACAAAAGCGGGGATGACTTCTATGACCAGATTTCGGCCTTACACAAAAGTGTTCGCGGCTCCGACCCCGATGCGTCGCTATATTGGTTCTGTCGAATGCTCGATGGCGGGGCCGATCCACGGTATCTCGCACGCAGATTGATCCGAATGGCCACCGAAGACATTGGTCTCGCCGACCCACGTGCGCTGCAAATCACGCTGAACGCAAGTGATACCTACGAACGGCTGGGCTCGCCTGAAGGCGAGTTGGCGTTGGCCGAAGCGGTCGTGTACCTCGCGATTGCCGCGAAATCCAACGCGGTTTACCACGCATATAACGCGGTTCGTGCCCACATCGAGGAGGATGAATCTCGTCCTGTTCCGATGCACATTCGAAATGCGCCAACCAAGCTGATGAAGGACATTGGGATAGGCAAAGGCTATCGTTACGCACACGACGAGGAAGACGGCTACGCGGCTGGCGAAAACTATATGCCGGCCGGCCTTGAAGGAAGGCGTTGGTACGAGCCAACGGATCGAGGTCTTGAAGCGAAAATTCGGGAGAAGCTTGCGCACCTGCGTGCACTTGATGGAAAATTGAAGTATTGAAGATTCAATTGTCCTCCACATCGCGAATTACCTCTCCCGGGTTTCAATTCGGGAAGGCGGCATTCGTCTACACGCCAAAGGCCAGCCGCTCCTCTCCGATACCGGTGAGCCGCGCATTTTCCCGATACCGTTAGCGTCTGAAACCGGTGCGCGCGAGATCGCCGCGCAGGCAGACGTGCTCCGCAGAAACGGTATTGACGCGATTGACCGAGTGTATCGGTCACGCCAATCTCAAAAAATGACTTAAGGTTCGTACCATGCTCGATATTCAGCAACTCCGTAAAGAACTGGCCCAAGTTGTCGATGGACTTCAACGCCGCAGCTTTGCATTTGACCAAGCAACTTTTAGTGCATTAGAAACTGAGCGCAAGTCGCTCCAGGTAAAAACCGAGGAACTGCAAGCGACACGTAATGCCGCCTCCAAACAAATCGGTATTCTCAAAAGCCAAGGCCAGGACACCGCGGCATTAATGGCGGAAGTCGCCGGCGTCGGTGATGCGCTAAAAGCCAACGAAGCTGCGCTCACCGCCCTTCAGGAAAAGCTGAACAGTTTCCTTCGCCAAATTCCCAACATCCCGCGTGTCGATGTGCCTGCAGGCAAGTCGGCTGATGAAAATGTGGAAGTGCGCCGCTGGGGAAGTATTCGCGCGTTCGACTTCGCGCCGAAAGATCACACCGACCTTGGCGAGGCGCTGAAAGGCATCGATTTCGAAACGGCCAGTAAACTCTCCGGCGCTCGATTCTCCGTATTGCGCGGCCAGGTTGCGCGGCTGCATCGCGCCATCGCGCAGTTCATGTTGGATACGCACACTTCGCAGCACGGATACACCGAAGTTTATGTTCCGTACATGGTAGGCCCCGAATCGGCCGACGGCGTCTCGAGCCTCGCCAAATTCAAGGACGACCTGTTCAAGATCGAAGGGCGCGACCTCTACCTGATTCCCACTGCCGAATACCCGGTGACGAACTTCGTGCGTGACACGATGGTTGATGCAAAGGAGTTGCCGCTCAAGTTTGCGTGCCACTCACCTTGCTTTCGCTCGGAGGCTGGAAGCTACGGCAAAGATACCCGCGGCATGATCCGGCAGCACCAGTTCGACAAGGTAGAGTTGGTGCAAATTGTCACGCCAGATAAGTCGACTGAGGCACACGAAGAATTGACCGCCCACGCAGAGGCAATTTTGCAAAAGCTGGATTTACCTTATCGCACGATGCTGCTTTGCTCCGGCGATATGGGATTCTCGTCCGCCAAGACTTACGATCTTGAAGTGTGGCTGCCCGAGCAGAATGCCTTCCGAGAGATATCGAGTTGCTCGAATTTCGAGGCATTCCAAGCAAGACGCATGATGGCTCGTTTCAAGAACGCTTCGGGCAAAACAGAGTCGCTGCACACTATCAACGGCTCGGGGCTTGCGGTCGGACGAACTATGGTAGCGATTCTTGAAAACTTCCAGAACGAAGATGGCAGCGTTACGATTCCAACCGTGCTGCGGTCTTACATGGGTGGCGCGACCAAGATTGCTCCCCCAATCTGATGGCCCCCCGGTGACGAGTTCAATCGTATTGGTGCGGCACGGCGAGTAATTGCTCGGCGCATAGGGGCGGCGGTGCAACTCGAGCCGAGATTCCGCGAGCGGGGTTTCGGTATCGCGGAAGGCAAGACCTACGCCGAAATTGACCGTGATTTTCCGGAGGTTTTTTCCCTAACTCGCGAGACGGATTCTGATTTTGCGGCACTAGGTGGGGAGTCCCGCTTTCAGTTTTGCCAGCGCGTTGTATATGCGTTGACGGACTATGCGGCCCAGCACAAGGGCAAGACCATACTGATTGTTACGCATGGCGGCGTGCTCGCTGCGATATACCGCTGGCTCAGCAGACTGCCGATCACCAGTCCCCACAAAATAGAGATCCCGAACGCGGCGTTGAATGGGCTGTCTCATGATCGCCGGGGTTGGCAGATCAAGGCGTGGGGAGATGTTGCACACCCTGCCGAGCGGACTGATAGCGACCCGATTTAGCGTGCCGCTCGGCGTCGTTCGTGCAGTTGTGCCGCCTCATCTAGGCGCGGATCGCCGCCCAATTCAGACTCAAAGGGCTTTTCGAGGCGATTCAAAATGTCTGTATAGTTCCGAATGTTTTCGACGAACTGTACCGCCTCATCACCTCGACAGTAACCATGTTTCACGGTTTCGAATACCTCAGGCTCACGAAGTTTGGGATAGGCCTTCCGTACGTCCAACCATGAATCCGCGTTTAGTCCCATCCTCGCCGTGAGGATGCGCGCGTCTTCGAGATGCCCATATCCTTGGTTGTATGCAGCCAAAGCCAACCAAGTTTTGTCGGGCTCTTGAATTCTTGCGGGCACTGTATCTCGTAGTAGCGCGATATACTTTGCTCCGCCGATGATCGACTGTTTGGCGTCTAGGCGATTCTGTACTTTCATGCGGTCAGCAGTCGCTTCGGTCAGCATCATGAGTCCGCGAACGCCAGTAGGTGAGGTGGCTAGAGCATCCCAATGGGACTCCTGATAGCCCACTGCGGCGAGGATGCGCCAGTCGATGCCAGTGAGCTGTTGTGCCTCGAAAAAGAATGGCTTTAGTTTTGGCAATTCGGTTTGCATCTTTTCCAGCAACACTTCTGAATCGATGGGCTGGATGCGGTTGATGTGGCCGTAGTAGCGGTCAATTAACCGGTTAAGGCTGCCGTTGGAGCGGATTTTTTCGAAGAAACGAACTGCAGACTGCTGTAGGTCAAAGTCCGCCACACTTGAAAATGCCCACGCCACTTTTGCCTCGCGACCAACGTTGAATGCCGCGCTAAGGCTAGGGTGTAAACGTTTGGCGACTGCAAATCCAACGGTATCGACCAACGCGAAGTCGGCGAGTTTGGCATCGAGTGCTTTGAGCACGTCGTCAGCCGTGGCTTCATTTGGCAAGACTACGAGCACAAGGTTGGGCGAGTTTTCTTTTAAATTGCGTGCAATATCGTGCGCAGGCGTTTCGGCGACTACAGCGAGCGTGCGTGAACCAATCTCGCCCAAATGTTTTGGGCGCTTCTCGGCGCTCCGATAGATTAGTTGATACTGAGTCGATTTGTAGGCTGGGCCAAACGCAAACTTCTTACGCAATTCAGGTGTCGGGGAGAGACCAGCCGCAGCGATATGGCCGCGATTCGATTCGAGTTGTTGTAGCAACTTTGCGTAACTCGGCATAACGCGAAACCTAATTCCGATGCCAAGTTCATGTGCAAACATCGTCGCTAAGTCATGCTCAAACCCAGTCTGGGCGTCGCTTTCTTGGCCGATCGCTTTAGCGAGTGCTTGGGTGGTGGTTGGTCCGCGGAGAGTCAGCACGACCAACTCGCCCGAGGTGCGGGGCGCTCCCAAAGGGGCCGCGAGCCAGTCTGGCGCGAATTCAGTGCGGCGGACGCCGAGCCCCAAGAAGACAATGGCTGCGATCACCGCGATTGCAACAAAAATGGCAATACGCGCTTTCATTTGATGAGTTTATTGGCTTTTGCATCGCTCTGCGCGGTGCGATAATGCGGGTAATGCTGACGAAAATTTCAAACAAAAGGCGTGTTTTCGCCATCGTGCCAGCCGCAGGAAGTGGCACGAGGATGGGCGATCCCCTGCCAAAACAGTATCTACCGATCAATGGGTTACCAATGATCCTGCATACGTTGACGGCGATGGCCGGGGTGGCGCGGATAGAGACGATTGTGGTGGTGATCGCTGCCAACGATACGTACTGGGACACCGTGATTTCGCGACACACACAAGAGCGGGGACATGGTCTTAGCGCTCGTCTGCAAGTGTTTCGTGTTGGAGGCAGGACGCGGGCTGAGAGTGTGTTAAACGGACTGCGGGCGGTTGAATCAATGTTTGGTCGCGATGACTGCGCGATGGTTCACGACGCGGCCCGACCGTGTATCCGTAGCGAGCTCCTCGAACAATTTCTAGATGAACTCGAAGATGATCCCATCGGTGGATTGCTCGCCTTACCCGTCGCAGATACTCTCAAGCGATCAACTCCTGACCAACGAGTGGAGCACACACTAAACCGACAGCAAGTCTGGCGCGCACAAACACCGCAAATGTTCCGAGTCGGCCTGTTGACTCAGGCATTGGCTGAGATGCCGGGTGCCACCGATGAATCGCAGGCAATCGAGGCGATCGGCTATCAACCTAAATTGGTCATCGGAGAAAGTGCGAATCTGAAAGTGACCTACGCAACAGACATGAAACTCGCGCAATTCCTATTATCAGAAAGTGAGCCGAAAGCGTGACCTTCTCTTCGTCCACGTTCAGAATCGGGCACGGGTTTGACGTTCACCAACTCGTCGCAGGCCGCAAGTGCGTCCTCGGTGGGGTGGAGATCCCGTACAACCGTGGGCTGCTTGGGCACTCCGACGCCGATGTGTTGTTGCACGCGATATGTGACGCGCTGCTCGGCGCTGCTGCGTTGGGCGACATCGGTAAACACTTTTCGGACGCCGATCCGCGGTTTCGCGGCATCGATAGTCGAAAGCTGCTCAGCCACGTGGTTGCACTCTTGGCGGACCGCGGATTCAGGATCGGCAATATCGACGCGACTGTCATTGCAGAAGCGCCACGCCTAGCCCCGCATATCGACGCGATGGTTCAAAACATCGCGGCTGACACCAAGTGTGATACTAACTGCATTAACGTCAAGGCTACCACCACTGAAAAACTGGGCTTTACCGGTCGTGGTGAGGGAATTGCGGCCGAGGCAGTGTGCCTGATTTACTCGTTGGGAGAAAATCCCACCCGCAGCTGACTACTACTCAGGCTTGACTTGGGCCAATACCTCGCTGGTCCAAGTGAGGCGATCAATCAGGGTTCTAAGGAAGACGCGATTAAACCGGAGTTGGCAGGCGTCTGATAGCTGTTCGAGCTGCACGTCTTGAATCTTCAAGAGCTGCACTTCTGAAACAGCGGTAATCGTCGCTGTACGCCGGGATTTGTCGCCAGAAAGATAAGCCATTTCGCCGAAGCAGTCGCCGTCTTTGAGGACATTGAGCAGTTTATTGTCTTTCATCACTTTCACCTGACCTGAGACGATGATGTAGAAAGCATGGCCTACATCCCCTTCAAGTAGGAGACTTTGTTCTCGCGCGTGATTTTCCCACATGGCACCGCGGAGCACCTCCCAAAGTTCCGAATCGCGGAAACCTTTGAAGAATCCAAGCTTGCGTAGCGAGTTAAATTTTTCGGCCGAAGAGATTTCGAATGAATACTTTTCTAATTGCGGAAAGGTATCAGCGAGATCGCTTGCCATGGCGTACCATGCAGGATAACGTTCGGCGGGATCCTTCGCCATCGCGGTTTCGACAATCTTGATGATCTCGTCGGGCAGGTCAGGGCGGATACTTCGCAGCGGAATCGGATCCTCATTAAGAATCTTGTTGATCAGCGAGACCGAATTAGCGGCTTGATACGGTAATCGGCCCGTCAATAACTCATAAAACGTGACACCCAACGAATAGATATCAGTCTGAACTGATGGTGGTTCTTCATTGATTTGTTCCGGTGCCATGTAGGCCGGCGAGCCCACAAAGCCATCAATTTGTGTGTGCGTTGCCTGGGACATCTGCGCCGTGCCGAAGTCGGAAATCTTGATCTCATCTCGGTCAGACAGCAGTATGTTTGCGGCTTTGATGTCTCGATGAATCACGCCATTCTGAAAAGCGTAGTCAAGTGCACGACAGGATTTGAAAATAACCAAGACGGCCTGGCGTACCGGTAGAAGGTTCGTTTCTGTGCAAAATTTCTTGAGGCTACCACCGCCGACATATTCCATGACGATGTACTGGTGTTCACCTTCAATAACCGCGTCATACACCCCAACGATGTTCGGGTGGGACATTTTTCCCACCATCGCAGCTTCGTTCAAGAACAACTTTTCATAGCGGCGAGACTCTTCCGGTCCGGCCGATTCGTCCTTGACCTGTATCTTGATGGCCACCTTGCGGTCATTGAACGGGTCTTCGGCCAAATAGACGACGGCAGTTGCACCACGCCCAATTTCGGACAATAACTCGTACTTACCGAGCCTCTGTAGTCGACCCAAGTTATTCAATTCATTCCTTTTTTGCCGCTGCCAAGTCGGGTGGCGCGGAAAGCGACGAGGATAGTATCGGTGAAAT
>JBIIYQ010000037.1:0-24028 GCA_044346745.1 Usitatibacteraceae bacterium
GCCGGGTACCTCGAAATGACGCTGGCACTTGGCATTGGCTTGTTGATCGCCGATCTTCGCGACCGTCAGGCGAGGAATTTGAGACAATTCGTTCGCAACTTTTTAGAGTGGATATTCAGTCCGAAGATGCGGCTGCGGTTGATGTTGTGTGTGATGGTGATTGCGCTGGTCAGCACGCGGTCACGCATGGGCAATACGGCGTTCTTCGCATCGCTCATGATCGCCGGCATCATCGGTATCGCGTTTTCACGGTACGCCACACGCGGCACGGTCGTGTTGCTGGTGAGCCTGATGGCGATTGATGTGTTTATCGTCGGCTCGTGGTTTGGGGTCGAGCAGCTCGCGCAGCGAATTGAAAACACCAGTATCGTGCGGCAAGAGGTCTTGATCTTGGATACTCAGTCGGTGGAAGAGCGCCTAGATGCAACCGTAAGTACCATGGCGATGATCAAAGATTTTCCGCTGACGGGCGTTGGGCCGGGCGCGTGGTCTGTCGTGTTCCCAAAGTATCGTACGGAAGATGTGATGCCGGGCTTTTTTGAATATGCCCACAACGATTACGCACAAATGGCGGCAGAGTTTGGCGCGATTGGGTTTCTCTGGTTGGGTGCCATTGTGGTGATCAGTTTTTTGGTGGCGATCATGGCGCACGCAAAACGGCGAGATCCACTCATGCGCGGCCTCTCGTTTGCCTCGATCATGGGCATTTTGTCGATCATGATTCACTCGAGTGTGGATTTCAATTTGCAGATTCCGGCCAACACCATGTACTTCATGGTGCTGCTCGCGCTGGCGTGGATTGCACTCTATTTGGATCGACGGCCTGCCAAGCCCGAGCAGGTCGCTCCGGGGACATCTGACGCGTTGATCCATCAACCTAGCGTGGCGAGATAACGCGTTTTCTTGCTACTGCGTGTCGATGTGCGATCCTGTGTAAAAATACACCTCAGCGTTGCGGCTATCGCGCTCGTACCATCTCGGGAGTCAAAGTTATGTCAGGCGGTAAATTCCACGTACACGGTCCGCACGATCACGCAGTTGAGCATGCTGGCGGCGATCACAGCAGCGGCGGGGGGCTCACGCAGAGCGTCGCTATTTTCACCGCGATCCTCGCGACCATTGGTGCGATTGTGAGTTACCAAGGTGGTCACACACAAAACGAGGCGCTGTACTACAAGAATGAGGCAGTGCTGAAAAAGACCGATGCGGCCAATCAGTGGTCGTATTACCAAGGCAAGAGCACCAAACAAAATTTAGCCGAACTTGCCGAGGCGCTGGCCGCCACACCTGAGCAAAAAGCCAAGTACGCTGCTGATATCGCGCGCTACAAAGTTGAGAAGGAAGAGATCAAGAAGAAGGCGGAAAGCCTTGAGGCGTTATCGCTTGCGGCAGATAAGAAATCTGAAACCGCATTAAACCCGCACGACAAACTCGCACAGGCGATGACCTTTATCCAGATTGCGATTTCGCTTGCGGCGATTTGTGTATTGACACGCCGCCGCTGGATGTTTGGTTTATCCGGCGCGTCCGCTGCGGTTGGTATGGTGTACTGGGGGCTGGCATTTTTTGCGCACTGAACTCTTCTTCGCCTGAGCCACTGCTTGTGTCGAGGGCTGCGAGGGTGGCGAGGGCGGCGGTCGTGACGACACTAAGTGCACATGGCAGATTCTGACCTCGCGTTATTGTTCGGCCCCAAAGGCCCGCTCGCCGCGCGCATCGCGGATTTTCGTCATCGCGATTCACAAATCGAGATGGCGGAAAAAATCGAAGCGACCATCAACCGGTCCGGCGTGTTGGTGGCCGAGGCGGGGACGGGAACGGGCAAGACCTTCGCGTATTTGGTGCCGGCACTCCGCTCCGGTGGCAAGGTCATCATTTCCACCGGCACCAAGACGCTGCAGGATCAGCTATTTCATCGCGATATTCCAACCGTCATCGAGGCGCTCGGTATCCCTGTCTCAACGGCGTTGTTAAAGGGGCGCGCCAACTATGTTTGCCTGCACCACTTGGACATTGCGGCGGCTGACGGGCGTTTCACCAGTCGTGAGGACGTGAAACACATCCAATCGATAAAACGATTCGCCAACCGTAGTCTCGACGGTGGCGGCACGGGAGACCGGGCTGAATTGCCCGAGGTGCCGGAGCGCGCCAGCGCATGGAATCAAGCGATCTCCACCCGTGAGAATTGTTTGGGCTCGCAGTGTTCGCGTTACGAAGAGTGTTTTGTCATGAAGGCGCGCAAGAAGGCGATGGAGTCAGAAGTGGTGGTCGTCAACCACCATCTGTTTTTTGCCGATTTGGTGTTAAAAGACGACGGTGCGCAGGATTTGTTGCCCGCTTGTAACACGGTGATTTTTGATGAAGCGCATCAGTTGCCATCGACCGCGACGATGTTTTTTGGCGAGTCCGTTTCCACTTCCCAGTTGATTGAACTTGCACGCGACACCCGGCTGATGGGTATCCAACATGCAGCCGACTTCAAAGACTTGCAGGATGCCGCGGGTGCATTGGATATCGCCGCGCGTGATTTGCGATTGGTGGTGTCGGAAGATTTTGCCAAGTTGCCCGGGCAGGCGGTAGTAAGTCGCGAAGGCTTCGACGAAGTCTATGCCGATGCGCAAGAAAAGCTGACCGAGTTGAGGGAGTTACTCGAGTCACAAGCCGATCGTGCGCAAGAGTTGGCCAACTGCATGACCCGTGCGGATGAATTCGCCCAACGGATGACGAGCTGGCAGGATAAATCGATTGAAGGGTATGTGCGTTGGAGTGAGGCGTTTTCACAGTCGCTTGCTTTTCATCTCACCCCACTCTCCATTGCGGATATTTTTCGGGCGCAAGTCTTCAGCCAAAAGCGCGCGTGGATTTTTACCTCGGCGACACTGGCGGTGAAGGGCGATTTTGGCCATTACCAAACCGAGATGGGTTTAACGGCACCGGCAGCAGCAGATGATTTTGAAAACGATGCGTTTGACGGGCGCCGCGTGGAGACTTCGTCGTGGGCGTCACCGTTTGATTATCCGAATCAGGCGCTACTGTATCTGCCGGAAAATTTACCCGCACCAAATACGCCCACACACACCGAAGCCATTGTGGATGCTGCGCTACCGTTAATTGAAGCTGCGGGTGGGCGGACATTTATGTTGTTTACCTCGCTCAAAGCGATGGACCGCGCCTACGAAATGTTGAAAACCAAATTTGCTGAACGCGAATATCCATTTCCGCTGATGGTGCAGGGGGAGGGGACGCGCACAGAACTACTGGAGCGCTTTCGCAAGTTGGGCAATGCGGTATTGGTCGCCAGCCATTCTTTTTGGGAAGGCGTGGACGTGAAGGGGAGTGCGCTCTCGGTGGTGGTGATCGACAAGTTACCGTTCGCCGCACCGGATGACCCTGTTCTCGCCGCCCGTATTGCTGCCATCGATGCCAATGGTGGCAACGCGTTTATGCAGTACCAAGTGCCGCATGCGGCTATCACGCTAAAACAAGGCGCGGGACGCCTAATTCGGGACGAAACCGATCGTGGTGTGTTGATGATCGGTGATACGCGGCTGGTCGATAAGCCCTACGGCAAACGCATCTGGCAGAGTCTGCCGCCGATGCGGCGCACGCGCTTAGAGACCGAGGCGGTGGCTTTTTTTGACGTGACCACTACGACAGGCCAGCCCACCTAAAAGTAGGCAAAAAAATCCCGGCAATGTTCACCACCGCCGGGACAGTTCGTACCGTTATGAGTACGAGGAGGCACATGAACATGTTATGCGCCCTCGCACCACGTCATTCAGTTGAGAAACAGGGCAGATACCCGCTACTTCTGCGCTTTAGCATTCACCCAGTTGCCGTTACCGTGGCTTGGACTGTAGTGATTGGGTAATCGCCGCCGCTTCGGCTTCCGCCCGTTGAGTCTCAGCGGATGGTGACTTGGCCGGTAGTTTGGTCATCGGGGCTCGATCGCTGACGCCGCCAAAGGCCGCCGTCAGATCTTCCTCGTCATCTTGCAATGGAAGTTGCTGTAGTGGCACACGCAACTCAGGCCGGGCAGACGGCTTATCCGGTACATCCCGATAGACCAGCACCAAACTCGGGAAGGCGATCAGCACACCCACCATCGTCAGTTGCATGATGACAAACGGCACCGCACCCCAGTAGATTTGGCCGGTCGTCACCGGTGCGGTCAATTTCCCGGAGACCCGATCCAGAAACGCGCTGGCAGGGGCCACACTACGCAAGTAGAAGAGTGCGAAGCCAAACGGCGGATGCATAAATGACGTCTGCATATTGACGGCCAGCAACACACCAAACCAGACCAAGTCGATGCCGAGTTTTTCGGCGACCGGTGCTAACAGCGGCACGACAATAAATGCCAACTCAAAAAAATCGAGGAAGAAGGCCAAGAAAAAAATCAGCACGTTGACGGCGATGAGAAAACCCGTCTGTCCGCCGGGCAGGGCGGTTAATAGTTCTTCCACCCAGACGTGGCCGTTCACGCCATAAAACGTCAGACTGAACACCCGCGCGCCAATGAGGATAAAGACAACGAAGGTGGTGAGTTTTGCGGTGCCGTCGAGCGCTTCTTTCAAATTCTGAAAGCTCAGTCGGCGTCGCGCCGCTGCCATCAGCAACGAGCCGGTCGCACCCATTGCGCCGCCTTCGGTCGGGGTGGCAACACCCAAGAAGATGGTGCCGAGTACCAGAAAGATGAGTGCCAACGGTGGCACCAACACAAACGTGACCTTCTCGGCCATCGCCGATAACCAACCCAGCTTCAGCGCACGATTGGCCAGTGCAATGACAAACGCCACCGAGACACCGGCGGAAGTCGACAGCACGATGCGCTCATCAAGCGGCTTCTGGCCGAGCCATTGCGCGCAAACAACGCCGACCAACGCCGCGATGACCACCAGCACGGCGAGTGACTGGATTCCACTGGTGCCGTTTTTGCCATCCGGTTCGCGAAAAATGCGTGCCTCAGGCGGCAGCGCCGGCACCCATTGCGGTTTAACGATGGCGATGATGCCGATAAATACGGCGTAGAACCCAGCCAACATCAGCCCCGGCAAGATCGCGCCAGCGTACATATCGCCGACGGATTGGCGCAGTTGATCCGCCAACACAATTAACACCAACGACGGCGGAATGATTTGTGCGAGTGTGCCGGAGGCGGCAATGACACCGGCGGCAATACGACGGTCATAACCGTAACGCAACATGATCGGTAGCGCGATCAGGCCCATGGCGATCACCGAGGCGGCAACGATGCCGGTGGTGGCGGCCAATAACGCGCCGACAAAAATCACCGCAAAGGCGAGGCCGCCGCGAATGCCGCCAAATAGTTGGCCGATGGTATCGAGCAAATCCTCGGCCATGCCCGATCGCTCCAAGACCAACCCCATCAACGTAAAGAACGGCACAGCCAGCATGGTCTCACTCGACATCACGCCCCAGATGCGGTCGGGCAGGGCTTGTAACAAGGCGGGGTGCAATAGATCGAGGTGAATGCCGAGCAGACCAAACACGATACCGTTGGCGGCCAATGCAAAGGCGACCGGGTAGCCGAGCAACATAAACACAATCAGGCTCACAAACATCAACGGCGCGATGTTGTGGATCAGGAAGGCTGTCATTTCGCCTGACCTTCAATCGCGGTCGGTACCGCCGTGGCTTGTTGCGCCTCGGTGGTGTCCGGCAAGTCACCGCGGAGAATCGCGACGCGTTTGATGATTTCCGAGAGACCCTGCAAACTGAGCAGGGTGAAGCCAATCGGCACCAGCAGTCGTGCCCACCAAAGTGGCAAACCACCTGTGTTGCCCGAGACTTCCCCGCTGCGGAAGGCCTCAATAAACACCGGCCAAGACAGGTAGACGAGCAGCAGCGAGATCGGCATCAAGAAAAAAACTGTGCCGAAAATGTCAATTTTTAGCTGCGTGCGGCGCGAAAAGCGGCTGTACAAAACGTCGATACGGACGTGTTGTTGTTTCAGCAATGTGTATCCAGCGCAAAGCAAGAACACGGCGGCGATTAAGTACCACTGCAACTCCAGCCACGCGTTTGAGCTTTGCTTAAAGGCGTAACGTGCCACCGCGTTACCGGCGCTGACTAGGACCGCCGCCAGCACCAGCCAGCAGACCGTGCGGCCAACAAAGGCGTTCAGTCGGTCAACGGCACGGGAAAATGCCAACAATCGCTTAAATGCGGCTTGCATCCGATTAGTGTGAGTGGACGTAGAAATTGAAACGGCATTGTGTCACAGGCCTTGGTTGTCGCAATTTTGTGACAATCGGGCTGGCCGGTGGCCCGCGTGACATGTTTGGCACCGGCCTGTCTGGGCAGCCCGACGCGTTTAGCGTATGAATTGTTGTAACTGGTAACAAAATCTGTCATCTATTGGGTAGACTCAAACCGCTAGAATTTCGTTAGTTTTAAAGTACGCCGACGGGTGATTGCACAAGTTCGCACCAAATTGTTCAGGGGATATACGATGCGACGTCTTAATCAAATTGTTTCCAAATGCCGCTGGGTGGCGGTAAGTTGTGCGGCGATGGTCGTCGCCGGGCTGGCCGGAACCGCACATGCTCAATCGGGTGACGCGGCAGCGGGGCAGGCGCTTTACTTTGGCGACGGCGGCTGTATGGGTTGCCATGGCGCGCCGAGGGGTAGCAGCGCGCAACGTGCCACGACGGTCGCCGCTTTAAACAATGCGATCGCTGTCCAGAATCAGATGGAGTATCTGCGCACGTTTCTGACGGCGGCTGACATTTGCAATATCGTCACCTATATCGCCGGGCAAGTCGGCGCGCCAAATCCAAATTGCGGCACGGCGACTGTGCCTAATGCACCAACGGCGTTAGTCGTAAATGCAGGCGTGGGTTCGGTCACGGTAGGTTTCACCGCGCCGTCCAACAACGGTGGTGCGGCCATCAGCGGTTACACTGCCAGCTGTCGCGCATCTGGCCAACCTACCCGTACCGCCACCGGGACCGCTTCACCATTAACTGTCACGGGTCTGACCAACGGTGTTGCCTACACCTGTACTGTCACCGCCACTAACAGTGTTGGTACGGGCACCGCTTCGACGGCTTCATCGGCTGTTACAGCGCAGGCACCCGTCACCTCTGTCTCAGGCAATCTCTTCGGCGACGGTAAGAGTCTGAAGACGTGGGTCAACACTAGCGGTGCCGTGACCTTCTGGCGCTACAGCGGCACGGCATTTATCGATACCGGCGTGACCTTTGGCCCCTTCACCGGCTGGTCGTTGCTCAGCACCGAGGGCGACTTCGACGGTGACGGCAAAGTTGATCTCGTCTGGCAGCGCACCGATGGGGCGATCACCATTTGGCTCATGAATGGCACCACCATCAAAAGCCAAACTCAGTTTGGGCCATACGCAGGCTGGAGCCTCTTTAGCGCCAACAGCGACTTCAACGGCGACGGTAAGACCGACCTCATCTGGCAGCGCACGGATGGTGCGCTCAGCCTCTGGGCCATGAATGGCAGCGTCATGGTGGAGGAACGCGCCCATGGCCCATTCGCAGGCTGGCGGCTGGTATCGGGCAACAATGACTTCGATGGCGATGGCAAGAGTGATCTCTTGTGGAGACGAGATACTGGTTCCATTGTTCTGTGGCTGATGAACGGGGTCAACCTCAAACAACAATCAGCCGAGTACGGCCCCTTCTCCGGCTGGAACGTCCTGTCCGGTAGCAGTGACTACAACGGCGACGGCAAGACGGACCTGACTTGGGAGAGAAGCGACAACGCCGTCATTGTGTGGCAAATGGATGGGGTGTCCAACACCGCCCAGTCCGCCCAGTTCGGGCCGTTCGCTGGCTGGCGTGTCGTTGCCGGCAGGCGTGACTTTGACGGTGACGGCAAGAGTGACCTCCTGTGGCAGCGTACCGATGGGGCGGCGACCATCTGGTTGATGAATGGTGTCGCAACCCCAGCGGGAGCCAGCATCTCCTCGCCGATACTCCCAAGCGGCAACGGCTGGCAGCTGTTATCGACGAGGACTGACTTTAACGGCGACGGCAAGACTGATCTTGTCTGGCAAACATCAGCAGGGCAAGTGGCAGTGGGGTTAGCCAACGGTGTGGTGCCACCGGCACCGGCGCTGTTCGGGCCGTTCGCGGGATGGTTGCACTTTGTCGGGAAGATTACGCCTTAGTATGGCAAATTTGTGATGCGGTCAATTACCACCAAATCTGGCCGATTACCGAGCAGTGTAGGCGGAATACTGTCCCGTTGTTCCGAATCGATTTGCTAAGGCAGGAAGGGGCAAAGGGAAACATATGAAAACGTGGGTTAAAGCGGGGCTTGTTGCAGGCTTGGTGTCGTGTTTGGTTGGTTGCGCTAACGTCTCGCCGACACAGCGCGCGACACTCGCCAAGCCGGAGATGCAGTTCGACTTTGACCGCGCAGCGGGCGCTATCACTGGCCATACCTATGCGAGCAAAGAGGGCGCCTCTGGCGGTAAAGCGGTCGGCGGCGGCGGTTGTGGTTGTACGTAAAGATCACAAAACACTAATAAGGACGGCGATTTTCAGGCATTTTTGCTTGGAAATGACCGTGGATAAAGGACTTTTGCTTTTATGAAGCCGCGCGAACACCCGCTGTCGAGTCTTTTTGCCGCCGCCATGGCGTTGCCGATTGTGGCCATCCCGGTCGTGGTGAACGCGCAGACGAACGGGCAGTCAATCGCGCAACCTTCGACTTCCACGTCTTTACTGCCCGCCGGCGCGGCTGTTGGTGTCCGTTCCCTTTGGTATCGCGAAGACGGCAATCGAATGAAGATCACCGAGCCAGTCGTCTGGATGAAAACGCCTATCGGTGAACACTGGGAAATCGGCGGCAGTGCCACGGTCGATATGGTGAGTGGCGCGTCCCCCATCATCACGTCGAATGCCACGGGCCAACCGGCACAGATTTATACCGGCGCTTCCATTACCGACCGTCGTAAAGCCTACGACGCGAACGTCATGCGAAAGTACGGTGAGTTAAACGAGAACACCATCGGTGTCTCGTTTGCGCGCTCGGATGAGAAGGACTATGAGTCCAAAGCGTACGGCTTGAATACCACGTTTGATTTCAACGAACGCAACACAACATTGGCGCTGGGCATCGGCAGTCGCAACGACCGAGTCATGTCGGTGACAGACAAGACGCTCGACCGCGCACGCGACGCCAAGGAATTTTTGGTGGGCGTGACACAAATCATCGATCGCCGCACGTTGGTGCAATCGAATCTGGTCTATACCAAGCTGACGGGCTATTTAAACGACCCGTATAAATTAACCTTTTCGTTGTACCGCGACGGCCTCTCACCGCGCGTGGCGTCGGTACGCGATTCACGGCCGGAATCACGCAGCCAAATTGCGTGGCTGACACGTGGCAAACGTGCACTCACGGGTTTAGGTGCGGTTGTTTCAGCCGAATATCGCTTCTATCGCGACGATTGGGGCATTCGCTCCCACACTCTAGCGGGCACTTGGTTGCAGACGGTCAACGAGACCTGGCAAGTTGAGGGCGGGTTGCGTTATTACTCACAATCGCAGGCCGATTTTTATCGGCGTGAAATCACCCAACGGCCGATCCCGACGATTTCTTCGAGCGACCAACGATTAGCAGGTTTTGGCGCGTTCGAGCCATCGATCAAAGTTATCGCCAAGGTTGGCGACCACGTGTCGGTGGATTTGAGTTTTTCGCGGTACATGCAACGCGGTAGTTGGAAACTCGGCGGAAGCCAAGGCGAATACGAACCGCTGTCAGCCCGTTTGATCAACGCGGGGCTGGTTTACCGCTTCTAGCCTGGCTACTTCTTCTTCGCTGCAGCTGGTTTCTTGGCAGCAGCGGGTTTGGCTGGCTTTTCAGCTGGCGCGGCATCCTTCAGCACTTTCTCAAGCTGCTCGTGTACCGCCTTTTCGATCGGTGTCTTCATCATCTTCAGCATAAAGCCCAAGGTGACTTCGAGCATCATCTCTGTCTCACTCACCGTCAAGCTACCCGTCACACCGGGACGCGAAAAACTCAACGTATTGCCGCTCCAGTCACCGCTCAGGTCAAACTTTTCATCCAGCTTAGCGACCATCTTGTCGGCGGCGGCTCTGGCACCTTTTAGTCCGAGGTGGTGCTGACGGGTGAGGGCGATATCAGGCATGTGGTCTCCGGGCGGCAGTTTGTGTTGTTGTGCGCTGAGTTTACAAGAAAGGCCGGTGCGATCGCTCATCCCGCAAAATGGGTGTCCGTCGCATGCGCTCGTCGTTCAGCACCCGCCCACTAGCGGTTTGGTGGAGGTGACCTTATGCTGTCGACCATGAACAAAGTCATTCAAGCCATCAGCCGCCGCTATCGCGACCTCGAAGCCCGCAAACTGGCGGAATTGCCGCCTGACCAGTGGGAAGACATTTTCGCTTTCGACAGTGCGTTAAGGCGCAACAAGTGGACTGTCACATTAGCAGCGATCGGTGTGTGGCTGGTGGCGGCCGTGGCATTTCGGCTGACCGTCAATAAAGCGAGTTGGATGGAGGCGTTCCTGTTGACGCTGTTCCTCCTAGTCACCACCGGTTTTGCGCTGAGGTCGGTTTGGTTTGGGCATAGAAAACTCAAAATATCGTTGCGCTCGTTTGGTCTCGTGTTTTTGCTCGCGAGTGCCGGTGCGGTGTTCGGTGGCATGATCGGTCGTTGGGCGAAAGTTGGTTCTCTTGAAGGCGTGTTTGCAGACTTTGGTAGTTTCGGCAGTCGCACCTTGTTTGCCGGATTGATTGCCGGCACTGTTTACGGTGGGCTGGTACTGTTGGTGTTGCTGTTGCGTCGACGCACATTGCAAAAGCGTAATGAAGAGTTACAACGCCAAACTGAACAGGAGCGGACGGCGCGCCAGCTGGCGGATGCGAGACTTAAATTGATGCAAGCTCAGGTAGAGCCGCATTTCTTATTCAACACGCTAGCGAGTGTGCAACAGTTGGCCGAAGGCAAAGCGCCTGAGGCGGCGGAGCTCACTCGTGAATTGATAACTTTCCTGCGCGCTGGGCTCGCCGGGCTGCGGGACGATACGACCACCTTGGAACGTGAGTTTGCGATGGCAGCCGCATTTCTGGCCATCATGAAAACGCGCATGGGTGATCGACTATCGTATGAACTGCATTTGCCGGAATTGCTGCGTAGCCGGGCGATACCCCCGGCCATGTTGATCTCGCTGGTCGAAAATGCCATCAAACATGGGTTGGAGCCGTCGACCTTGGGTGGCAAGTTATGGATCGGCGCGCGTGAAATGTCTAACGAAGAAACAACTACACTTGTTATCGAAGTTCGTGATACCGGGCTCGGGCTGGGCGCTGGCGTTAGTTCGACGGTGGGGGGCGGGGTCGGGCTGGCTAACGTACGTGAGCGTTTGGCGGCAATTTACGGCGAACGTGCTCGATTGCAGATTGAGGAGAATTCACCGCACGGGGTGGTTGCGATGATAGAAATTACCGAACTGAAGCCCGTGACATCGGGCACGGAGCCGATGGCCGATTCTTGTGGGGGTGTGATGTGACAAAAGCGTTGATTGCGGATGATGAACCACTGATGCTGTCGCGCATCAGTGAACTCGTCAATCAGGTCTGGCCTGATCTCGAAATTGTTGCACGCTGCAAAAATGGTGAAGAAGCACTTGCCGCGTTTTGTCAGCATCAGCCGGAGGTGGTGTTTCTGGACATTCGTATGCCGGGAAAGAGCGGCCTGGAAGTGGCAGCCGAAATCGGCGATACCGCACATATCGTGTTTGTGACCGCATATGATGAATACGCCATCGCAGCTTTCGAAAGTGGTGCGGCGGATTACCTGTTAAAGCCGGTGGAACTTCCCCGTCTGGCCGAGGCGGTACAGCGATTACGCAAACGGATCGACGCCAAGCCGCCGACAGCACCGGCGGATTTAACGCTGCTGGTGAAGTCGCTGTTGGAACAGGCAAAACCGACGGAGAAATTGCGATGGATTCGTGCCTCGGTCGGCAATGCCACGCGCCTCATCCACGTCGATGACGTATTGTTCTTTCAATCCGATACGAAGTACACACGCATCGTGCTGAAGGAAAGTGAGGCGTTGGTACGCACGCCGCTCAAAGAATTGATTGAAGGATTAGACACAGAGGTGTTCTGGCAAGTGCATCGCGGCAGTATCGTCAACGCCCACGTCATCGATCGAGCCGTACGCGAGGGGCCGGAGAAATTGACGTTGTACATCAAGGGCTCTTCCGAGCGGCTGGCCGTCTCCCGGCAATACTTTTATCTATTCAAGCAAACCTAGCGGCTAGACGAAGGTACCTGGCGTTACGCTCTTGGGGTGCAGTGCCGTCCGGCGCTCAAGTTTGATTCATTTCGGTCGAAGTAGAAGGTGTCGCCATCCCTTCTCCCTCCCACCGCTAGTGGGTCGCATTTCATGCTTGTTGAAGCCAACCCGTTTCGTTTTCGTGTGAGTGATCGGCCAGATCGCGGTTTGCGGCTGGCACTGCAAACGGCGATTCTCGTCATCACGACGCTAATGGCTGCCGCCGGTCTGATCATCTGGCAGGGTGAGTCACAGCGCCTGCAAGATGCTGAACTGCTCAACCTGGCCAGCTCGCAGCGCACTAGTTTGTTGCGTATCGCAACCGACCTCGACCTGCCTACAGAGCGTGCCATGCGACAAGTCAATGTCGCTATCGCAAGATCTCGACGAAATGCAGAGCGGGTCGAGGCTTTGCTTGGAGTACATGTTGATGAGGAGGCGAGCAACATTCCCGCTCGTTTGTTGTTTGCCGTCGAGCGGGCGAGAAACTCGCGCGAACAGCTGCTCGCGTTGGCCGAACGGGTTGTGCGGGTTGACCCTTCAGTCGCCATGAGTGATGCGGTTCGTGTCGGCTTAGTCAACCAAGTGCGTGGACAAGCGGAGATAACCGGTGTGGTCGCCGACGCCTTAGTCGTCGAAGTGCAGCGTTATCTCGAAGATAGGTCAGCTACAGTGATACGGAAGCTGGTGGTGATTGCCTTATTGACGGTAGTCGTTATCATCGCGCTGTCGTTTGGTGTTGTTGAGCCTACCGCACGGATACTGAGGCGCCAGCACCTGCACCTCTCCCAGCAAATTGGGGAGGGGAAGCGGCTGGCACTAGTTGCTCGTCGAACCAACAATGTGGTGGTCATCACCGACGCTGATCGACGGATTGTTTGGGTTAATGCGGCGTTCACGCGCGTCTTCGGCTACACCCTCGACGAAGCGGTTGGTCAAAGACCAGCCGAGCTGGTACGCAGCAACGGCAATGAACCAGCGACGTTGGCCAAGCTGCGGGACGCCATGAATGCAGGGCAAGCGGTTCGTGTTGAATTACTAACCCGGAGTAAACATGGGGCAGATTTTTGGCTAGACACCGACATTCAGCCACTACGCGATGAAGCGGGTGTGTTGACCGGCTTTATTGCCGTCGAGACTGACATCACGCAACAGGTGTTTCAGCGGGAGCGTTTACGTGCGGTGCTCAATACGCTTCCGGCGGGAGTCGTAGAATTTGACGGTAAGTCGGGATCCATCGTTGATGCTAACCACGCTGCCGAACAGGTACTCGGCTTGGCGCGTAATGAATTGCAGGGGCGATACAACATCGATGCCGCCGCCAGTTCCGTTCGTGATGACTTGACGCCGTTCCCCATTGATCAACATCCACTACAACGGTCAATGCGTGACGGCGAAAGTGTGCGCGGCGAGGTGATGGGGATAGTCAATTCCTCGGGGGTGTTGCGGTGGCTTGTCGTAAACAGCGCACCGTTACGTGGCCCTCAAGGTGCGATCACGGGTGCGGTGGCGTGTTTTGTTGATGTCACCGAGCAAAGGGAGCAGCAACTGCTGTTGCAGCTTGCGTTGAAGGCCGCGCGAATTGGCACTTGGCAATGGCGTATCGAAGTCGGCGACTATGAGTGGAGTGAAGCGAGTTGCCGGATGCTCGGCTTTGAGGTTGCCGGTTTTGCGTCCCACCTTCAAGCTTGGAAAGATCGGATTCATCCGGCAGACCGCCATCGACACGATGCATTACTACACGCCCATCTACGGGATTCGCGCACGTCGTATTCCTGCGACATTCGTATGCAGCATCGGGATGGACATTGGGTATGGATCCAGATAGTTGGTGAAGTGCTGGAACGCGATGCCAGTGCACAGGTGCAACGCATGGTCGGCATACATGTCGATATTAGTGAGCGCAAACAGCATGAGGCGCAGCTGACGGCAAGTGCGATGTCGGACGCGCTGACCGGACTGCCCAACCGCGCAGATGTGCTCAGTCGCTTGGAAGGGCTAATCGCGGCAAAACAAAAGGATCCTAGCCGCCACTTTGGTCTGCTCTTCCTCGACTTTGATCGGTTTAAACATGTCAATGATTCGCTAGGCCATGCAGCCGGGGATGAGTTGTTAAGGCAAATTTCAGAGCGCTTGAAGGGGACACTGCGCCTGGGTGATGCCATTGCGCGTGATGGTGGTGAAACAAGCCAGCTTGCCGCACGTCTGGGCGGAGACGAATTTGTTGTCTTGCTGGGAGCCATGCAAAAACCGATGGACGCGTGTCTAGTTGCCGATCGCCTACTGAAAACGCTCGAGCGACCCTATCTCATCGATGGTCACGTAGTGCATTCGACCGCGTCGATCGGAATTGTTCATTCCGATCTTTCGTTCGTCGATGCCAGCAGCCTGCTGCGTGACGCCGATACTGCCATGTATGAGGCGAAACAGACCGGTCGGGCACGGTGGGTGTTGTTCGAGGCTAGCATGCACGACAAAGTGACACTACGCGCTGGCTTGGAGGCGGATCTGCACTCCGCAATTGAGCGTGAAGAATTGTTTGTAGTTTATCAGCCAGTGGTTTCACTCAACGAGACAACGGGAATCGCTGGATGCGACGGGGTAGAAGCGCTGGTGCGCTGGAGCCACCCGACACGAGGAGTTGTCCCGCCGGTACAATTCATTCCGGTAGCGGAGGAGTGCGGCCTCATAGCGCGGCTTGGGCAGTTTGTGCTCTCCCAAGCGTGCAAGCAGTTTATGAATTGGAAGGAGACGCTTGGCCAGCGTGCGCCGAGTTTATTGGCGGTGAATCTATCGGTGGCGCAGCTGCGAGAAGCCGACCTTGTAGAAGCGGTGCAAGCCACGTTGGTCGCCACCGGTATGCCAGCGGCTTGTCTTCAGCTTGAGGTCACAGAAAGTCTCGCTGCGCAAGATGCTACGGCACAAAAACGACTGCGTGAACTCAAGGCATTGGGGATCAAACTTGCGCTCGACGATTTTGGAACCGGTTACTCGTCGCTCGCCTGCCTTCACCAGTTGCCGGTGGATACCGTGAAGGTTGATCGGTCGTTTGTTGCCGAAGCTGAGCACAGCGAGTATCACTTCGCGTTGATCGAGGCGACAGTGCGTGTTGCGCGGACGTTGCGTATGACGACGGTGGCGGAGGGCATCGAAACGGCAAGCCAGACCGCGCTGGTACAACGACTCGGTTGTGATCGTGGACAGGGGTATTACTTTAGTAAACCACTGCTCGCGGCGCAGCTCGCGGAGTGGGTTTCCAGTCGTATGCCCTCAGCGGGTGAAGTGGTTGTGCAGCTTAACCAGCGCCGTGGCGGCATGGGCGACCGAGGCGGCACTCAGGGGTGATTAGGTGCCTACGCGGAGCGGGATTTCCGTCGCACCTCGCGGTTCATGGGAGTACCGCTCATATTTGACGGCAATCGCATTGAACCGCGTTGCGGCGAGGGAGCCTTAGGGCGAAGAAAAGTCGAAGTAGAAATCGATGGGGTCGGTGGCGGGCATCGCGGCTTTCCCTTGAAAAAACAAAGCCGCTCAACGAGCGGCTTTGTATGGTGTTGCGAATTATGACCGTGGTGGACCTTCAGTCTTTGTTTCCACCGCTTGCAGCGGCTCATCGATGACGACACGTGCGCGGCGGGGGCGCGGTGCGCTGCGGCGCTGCGGCTCAATAACGGAGAGCGTGGCTTGCGGAACGCTCGTTGCCGCCGCTTTGCCGGCGTCCGTTTCGATGAATACCAGTGGCTCTTGTCCG
Organism: Usitatibacteraceae bacterium; assembly: GCA_044346745.1. Lineage (GTDB taxonomy): Bacteria > Pseudomonadota > Gammaproteobacteria > Burkholderiales > Usitatibacteraceae > UKL13-2. Next base: position 16,055 of record JBIIYQ010000037.1, read on the forward strand.
GCACCATTGCGTTCACGTCGTGGCCGCGGTTGGCTGCGAACAGGAGCAACGTCTGGGATTTGGTCGACGGGTGCGAGTGGTGCTGTCGCCGAACTGTAGACCATTGCCGACGGTGCCGGTTTGGGCGCGGGGGCTGGGGTGTTGACAGGAGCGGCAGCCGCGGCAACGGACGCGGTAACCGGTGCTGGCATTGCAGGCGCGGCGGAAGGAGCAGAAACCGGTGCGTTCGCCGCCGTGGCAGAAGTCAAGCCAGGTTGCTGCAAAGGCGCGGGTGCCATCGATGCAGACATGGCTGGCGGCGAGAACTCAGCCGCATCGCTTGTCATCGCGGCGGACTCGACTTGCGTCACGACTGCACCATCTTGCGGTGCGCTGGTGTTTCGATTGTCACCTTGCTCACGTCCACCACGGCCACGACCTCCTCTGCCACGGCGGCGGCGGCCACGGCCTTCGGCGTCTTCGCTGGTTTCCGGCGGACGTGCTTCCAAGGCCGGACGGGGTTGCTGGTTGCGTGGTGCCTGCGTAGCTTGCACTAGCGTACCGCCCGTGGCTTCGGCCAACCCCTCGGGCTTGTTTTGGCGTTGAGGTTGATTACGTTCGGAGCCCGCAGTTCTTGGCGGTCGATCACTGCGGGGTTCGTTGCGACCCTCCGCACGTTTACCGTCCTTACGTTCACCTTTATTGCTGCGCTCATTTCGGTCCCCTCGATCATTACGATTGCGCGGGCCTCGGTCATTGCGGTCGCCGCGATCAGCACGCTCTCCACGGTTGTTGCGATCACCGCTTGCTTCGTGACTGCCTTCACGCGCGGTTTTGCCGTCTTTGTTGGTGCTGGTGTCGGCGACCGGTGCGGTCGCCGCCGGGGTGCCTTCACCACCGAAGAGACCGACAAAACGTTTCCAAAGTGAAGGCAACGGTGTTGCTACAGATGAAGATGCAGGTTGCAATGGTGCGTGCGCTGCTTGCCGAGGGACGCGTGCAACCGGCTCAGATGACATTGGTGCAGGTTGATCCGGGGTAATGCCCTTTACCACCGGCTCCGGACGGGATGGTTTTGCCTCGGCAGTGGTTGGTAATTTCAGCGCAAGTTCATCGACAGGTTTGTTGACCAACTCGTATGAAGCTTTGACGACATCAAGCTTCTCCGAATCGTGGCGCAAGCGCTCGATTTGGTAGTTCGGCGTTTCGATGTGAACGTTTGGAATCAGCAAGACATTCACTTTGAAGCGCACCTCAATGGCGTGGATATCCTGGCGCTTTTCGTTCAGCAAAAATGTGGCGACGTCGACGGGCACTTGGCAATGTACCGCTGCCGTGCTTTCTTTCATCGCCTCTTCTTGAATGATGCGCAATACGTGCAGTGCAGAAGAGGCGGTATCACGAATGTGCCCTACACCGTGGCAACGCGGGCATGGGATATAGCTGGATTCTGAGAGGGCGGGTTGCAGACGCTGGCGTGATAACTCCATCAGGCCAAACCGCGAGATCTTGCCGGTTTGTACACGTGCCCGATCATGTTTGAGCGCATCACGTAGTCGATTTTCCACTTCGCGCTGATTCTTGCTCGATTCCATGTCGATGAAATCGATGACCACCAGACCGCCGAGGTCCCGCAGGCGAAGCTGGCGAGCAATTTCGTCGGCCGCTTCGCAGTTGGTGCGAAACGCAGTTTCCTCGATGTCATGGCCTTTGGTGGCGCGTGCCGAGTTGACGTCGACCGAGACCAAGGCCTCAGTGTGGTCGATGATGATTGCGCCGCCGGACGGCAATGAAACGTCGCGACGATAAGCGGTTTCGATCTGGTGCTCAATCTGGAATCGTGAGAACAGTGGGACGTCGTCTTTGTATAACTTGACCTTGCTGACGTTCGACGGCATCACCGTCGACATAAACGACTGCGCCTGCTCAAAAATTTCCTGGGTATCGACGAGGATTTCACCGACGTCCGGCTGGAACAGATCGCGGATCGCGCGCACCACCAAGCTCGACTCTAGATAAATGAGTTCCGGCCCTTTTACTTCGCGGCCTGCGCCTTCAATGGCTTCCCAGAGCTGCACCAGATAATTCATGTCCCACTGTAGCTCTTCGGCGCTGCGGCCGATACCGGCCGTGCGGGCGATGATGGACATACCGTCGGGTACTTGTAACTGGTCGAGGGTCTCGCGCAATTCAGCACGGTCTTCGCCCTCGACACGTCGTGATACGCCACCGCCGCGTGGATTATTCGGCATCAGCACCAGATAACGACCGGCCAGCGAGATGTAGGTGGTGAGAGCCGCACCCTTGTTGCCGCGTTCGTCTTTTTCAACCTGAACGAGCAGTTCCTGGCCAATGCGTAGGTTTTGCGCAATCTTACCGCGTGTGCCTTCTCCGTCTTCGCCTTGTACGTATTCGCGGGTCAATTCCTTAAACGGCAGAAAGCCGTGACGCTCGGTGCCATAGTCAACAAAGATCGCCTCTAGGGATGGTTCGACGCGTGTGACTTTCGCTTTATAGATGTTTGATTTGCGTTGTTCCTGGCCTGCGTGTTCGATATCGAGGTCGATGAGTTTTTGGCCATCGACGATTGCAACACGGAGCTCTTCAGCCTGGGTTGCGTTGAATAACATGCGCTTCATGTGTCGTCCTTCAAGCGCGCTTGTGCGGGGCTAAAGCCAGCCAACGGCGGAACCCAACGAGCCGCGACTTCGACGGTGCGCACAGTGCGGCGCAGCGAAGTGCAGCGATTGCTAAACACTGATGTCGTGCGCAAACAACAGCGCAGGCGGTTTCGGCTCGGTTACGGGTGGGTACTACCGACCAACGGCATCATTGACGTCGCAGCCTCGGCCACCCCGCATACTTCTTAATGGGCGCGGGTGGCATCGGTTTCGGTGTTTTGAAAGCGATGTATCACGTGTCGTTTTGTACAGGGAGCGTACCGGTTTCCCGGCAGTGTTTGTTCAATCAAAGCGCATGTGGGAGAAGATCACAACATTCAGCCAACCATGCACTGCAAAATTCGTTTCGTTCACGCCGCCGTCTTTCTCGTCCTTGAATCTAGGGATTCTCGACCCGTATGGCGCGCGTTGTTATGTTGTATTTCGTTTACTATCGCTACTTACCAAGCAGTGCTTGCGGTGAGCGAAAACGACCGGCGTTTTCCGCAATGAGCGGCGAGTTCCATGACACAGGCAGTAGATTTAAAAACTGCGCGGGAAACAGATCAAGCCTGACAACACGGCGATTTCTTCGCAAGATTTCGGGAAAGTGACCACGGCGATAGGACTTGCCTTGCATCGCCTGTAGCGACTGAGCCGAAAGACCTGCTTGTAAATCAACGAGATAGAAGTATAACCCAAATGTCATTCGCCTCAAAACCAGCTCCGTACGGCTCCGTCTCGGTCGCCCCCGCAGCAGATTCCCCACGGGTTGAGCAAGTCACCATCGACGATAATCACGCCGGCCAACGGATCGATAATTTCCTGCTCAGTCGCCTCAAGGGCGTGCCGAAGAGCCACGTGTATCGCATCCTCCGATCGGGTGAAGTGCGGGTAAACAAGGGGCGGATCGATCAAACCTATCGATTAGTGCTCGGCGACGTGGTACGTGTGCCCCCCGTAAAGCTCTCGCCAGTACAAAAGCCTAGTAACGACGGGCATCTCCAAGAAAAAACGCCTGGAAAAGGCCTTCCTGCTTGGCGGATCGCTTTTGAGGACGACGCGCTTCTCGCCATCGACAAACCCGCAGGCATGGCAGTACATGGCGGCAGCGGCATCAGCCTAGGGGTCATCGAGGCGATGCGGCTGACTCGCCCGGACGCGAAGTTCCTTGAGCTGGTGCACCGTTTGGATCGGGAGACATCCGGCATTCTGCTTATCGCCAAGAAGCGCAGCGCTCTGACCGGCATGCACGCCATGCTGCGCGGCGAGGGGAATGACGTCGAGGGTAGTTCGGGACGCATCAAAAAACACTACTACGCGCTGGTGGACGGAAACTGGCCGGACTTACGCAAGAGTGTGCGGATCAAGCTCGCCAAACACGTGACCAAGGAAGGCGAGCGTCGCGTCGCTGTTGATGAGGATGACGGCCAAGAGTCACATACGATTTTTACGCGGGTCGAACAATTTTCCGGTGCTACGCTGCTCGACTGCGACATTCGCACCGGACGCACACACCAAATACGTGTGCACTTAGCGAGTCTCGGGTATCCGATTATTGGTGACGACAAATACGGCAATTTCGCGCTCAACAAACACGTCGCCCAGGCAAAAAATGGCGGACTGAAGCGTATGTTCCTGCACGCCCACTCGATTGCGTTTACACATCCAACGACGTCAGCAAAAACTGAAATCGTCGCGCCTTTGTCGCCAGATCTGTCCAAATATTTGGACTTTCGCCGGTTGGCTGGCAAACCAAGATAGGCGGATGATGAGGTATCGATTAGTGGTCTTCGACTGGGACGGTACTGTCATGGATTCCACCAGCTTGATTGCGCAATGTATCCAACTGGCTGCCGTTGATTGTGACCTCACCCCGCCATCGACCGAAGCGGCAAAACACATCATTGGCCTTGGCATCCGTGATTCTGTACAGTTTTTGTTTCCCAGTCTGAATGACGCGGGTCTTGATGTTTTCGCTGAGCGATATCGTCATCACTATGTTCCGCGCGACGGAGAAGTGCGGCTCTACGAAGGTATTGAAACCGTACTTCATTCGCTTGCGCATGATGAACGTTTTCTGGCTGTGGCCACGGGAAAGCCGCGACGCGGACTTGAACGTGCCTTTGATCATTGCGGGCTGCGGCACCATTTTCACTACACACGCTGTGCCGACGAGGGCTGGCCGAAGCCTCACCCAGATATGCTGGAAAAGCTGATGGCCTTCACCGGCGTTGATCCTAGTCAGACGTTGATGATCGGTGACACCATCCATGATCTCAATATGGCGGCATTGGCCGGGTGTGATGGGTTGGGCGTGAGTTACGGTGCACATGCACCAGACACGTTAACCACGGTCGCACACCGAGCGGTGCTGCACTCAGTCGAGGAACTTGGAAATTGGCTGAAGAAGCATGGCTGAAGCAGAACGCTTAATTTGTCGGCGAGACATGCTGACCGATGGAGGGCTGGCAACTCTGTTTCACCTCGAATTCGATGGCCGGACGTTACCTGCGTTTGTCGTTGCTTACGACGGGGACGTGTTCAGCTACGTGAACTCCTGTCCACATCGCGGCACTAAACTCGACTGGCAAGTAGGCGAGGTGTTTGACGACGCGGGGTTATACTTAGTTTGCGCCACACACGGTGCGTTGTTCGCGCCCGATACTGGACGTTGTGTCGGCGGTCCGTGCCAAGGTGCCTTACTCCCAAAAGTTGCTATTGAAGTCATTAACGGCGATGTTTTTCTGCGTACGGGAAGGCTTATACATTTACCGGGCCAAGCTGCTTCCAATTCGCCTTCTTCGCCTTAACTGGAAACTCTGATGGAAAACAACCCTGTCCCCGGCCAATCCGCAGGATCCGACAATACACCTGCCCCAGTTGCCCCGCCACAGGCTGGCTGGGAGCGTAGCGTTCTTGAAAACATCGCGCTGGAAACCCTCGCCGAACAAAAGCGCACACGCCGCTGGCGGACAACTGTTTCGCTATTGTGGCTGGCGTTTTTCGCCGTGATCTTGTTGCTTATTCTCGGCGGGACGGCAGGCAAGCAGGCCGCCTCGGGATTGGAAAAACACACCGCGCTAATTGAGTTGAAGGGTGTTATCGCGGCGGAGTCAAAGGCCTCGGCAGACAAAATCATCACGGCACTTCAAGCCGCTTATAAAGATAAAAACACGCAGGGTGTTGTCATGCGCATCGATAGCCCCGGTGGTAGTCCGGTGCAGTCTGGTTACATCAATGACGAAATGAAGCGCCTTAGAGCGTTACACAAAGATATCCCGCTGTATGTTGTGGTGCAGGACATCTGCGCTTCCGGTGGATATTACGTTGCGGTGGCAGCCGACAAGATTTTTGTGAACAGGGCATCGATTGTCGGCTCGGTTGGTGTGCTGATGGATGGATTCGGTTTTACCGGTGCCATGGATAAGCTGGGCGTTGAACGTCGTCTGGTTACAGCGGGATCCAACAAAGGTTTCTTGGATCCATTCTCGCCGGTCAATCCCGAGCAGCAAAAGTTTGCGCAGCAGATGATCAACGAAATCCATGACCAATTCATCAAGGTGGTTCGTGAAGGGCGCGGCAAACGGCTCAAAGAAACACCGGAAATGTTTTCAGGCTTGGTTTGGTCTGGCGAAAAAAGTGTTGCGCTGGGGTTGGCCGACGGTATCGGTGGACTCGATTACGTCGCGCGCGAAGTGATCAAGGCCGAGACCATCATTGACTTCACGCCGGAAGATTCATTGTCGGAACAGTTTGCGCGGCGCATAGGAGCCTCCGCGTCGGACTCATTGTGGAAATCTCTCTCGACGAAGTTGTTGTCAGAACGTTCCACGCCCAGCATCCGCAGAGACGTTCAGGAATTGGGCAGTGACGCATTGGGGCAGCCCTGCGTCGGCCCCTATGCGAGCAGCAGGAATATCGTGGGCAGTTTGTCGAGACTGGTGTCGGAAGCACGCCAAGCCAACACCGATTGGGTACGCACGGATTCCATTGCACCCGTCAGGTCTGTCGCAATACACAGCTGCGTGCTTGTTGAAAGTGTCGTTAACAGGTCAGCGAACAAGGCTTGATTGCGATAGGGCGTTTCGATGAACATTTGGGTTTGTTGGTGCCGTTTGGAATCGCGCTCAAGGCGCACGATGCGTTGGGTGCGATCCGCTTTGTCCTGCGGCAGATAGCCGTGGAAGGCAAAACTCTGCCCGTTGAGTCCAGACGCCATTAACGCGAGCAAAAGAGACGATGGGCCGACCAGCGGCTTGACGGTGATGCCGGCCCGGTGGGCGGCGGCGATGACCAATGCGCCCGGGTCGGCAACTGCGGGTGCGCCTGCCTCGGAGACTAGGCCAACATCGAAACCGGCCAACAATGGGGCCAGCAAACTAGTGTGGTCTATCTGTTGAGGATGTTTGCGGTGTTTATCTAGCTCCGCAATAGAAATTTCAGCCATCGGCCGCGTCACACCAATTGTCTTCAGGAAGGCGCGTGCCGTCTTGGCGTTTTCGGCGATGAAGTGGGTCAGGCCGATTGCGGTGGCGATAACTTTTGTCGGCAGTACCATCTGTGTGTTCTGACTGGTGGCTGTTGTTAAGTGAGTCGGGATGAGAAACAGTGTCCCCGGCTGATGCTTTGCAGGTGCGACTTTTGCCGCATCAATCATCCAAGCACCTCGATCCCTTCTGCGGCGAGCATGGTGATTAGCGAAAGCAAAGGTAGGCCAACAAGTGCTGATGGGTCGTCACTGGTCATGGATGCGATCAACGCCGCGCCCAAGCCTTCGGACTTAGCGCTGCCCGCACAGTCCAATGCGTTTTCCCGGTCTAGATAGTGGATGATGGCTTGTTCGTTGTATTTGCGCATGGTGACCATCGTCGGGACGATTGCCAGCTGCAATCGGCCGCTCTCAATATCGAGTACCGCCAGCGCGGTATGAAAGATGACGCGTTTGCCACACATCAGGCGAAGTTGCTTAACTGCATTTTCCCGGGTGCCCGGCTTACCAATCGCCGTCCCGTCGAGATCCGCAACCTGATCGGACCCGATGACAATTCCAGCCACAAGGCCGGCACGAATGGCGCCGGCGCGCGCCTTGGCCGCGGCCAAGCGCATCGCCGTGTTCGCACAGCTCTCGCCGACGAGGGGCGCTTCGTCACAATCAGGGGACACGGTCGTGAATGTAATCTGTAGTCGGTTCAGCAACTCGGCCCGATATCGGGATGTGGAAGCTAAAACCAGCGGTTTTGCTAGGGCGGCGGTAGTCAAATGAGAGGCCAATTTAGTTGCATTAATGCCCAAACGTGGTAGGTAAGTTATTGATTTTTTATAGATAAAATGA
>JBIIYQ010000128.1:0-7732 GCA_044346745.1 Usitatibacteraceae bacterium
GCTTCGAGCTTCTGTTGAAACCAAAGTACATTCGGCAATACGGTGTCGTAGTAGGCTTTTTTCTCCGCAACTAACTTTTCATCCGGCCATGGAATGAGCCCCTCGTCGGCGAGTCGCTTCCACGGAAAACGCGGGCCTGGATCGGTCTTGCGCAAGGGGGCAATATCGCTGTGGCCCAAGATACGATCCGGCTGGACGTTATGCTCCTTGACGATCTTCTTCACCAGCGCCACGACCAAATCCATTTGTGCCTTCGGATAGTCGAAGTACTCACGGCCGTTGGGGCCATCGCGAAAACCGATGTTGACGATCTCGATCCCAATCGAGGCGGCGTTAAGCTGTGTATGCCCCTTCCAAGAGCTCAACCCCGCGTGGTATGCGCGCCGGTTTTCGTCCACGAGCTGAAAGATCTTTGGGTTCGACTGTCCCGGCAAATCACTTGCGTCATCGGTCACCAGATAATGACTCGACACGGCATCCTCAGTGAGAACACGTAGCGACTTTGGGTTATCAATGGCGGTGTAATGCAGAATCAGGAACTGGGCGCGGCTGTCTTGGCTTTTGGCGGTGTAAGTTCGGTCGATCACCAACGTCGAACAGCCAGACAGCAGCATCAGCAAGCCGCAGAGTAATAAACGTCTCATCACAATCTCCAACTCGATAGACTAGACCAACAACCTTGCCGCAATGCGGGATGCCGCGAGATGCGCTTCGGCAACACGGACCGTCAATTCGGCGTCTTTTGGCAGGTGCTCCCGCAATGTTGCTTCGATCAACGGATGCATACGCGCCGCGCCCCCTGCAAGCGCCAGCGGTCGCAGGCCAAAGCGGCGAATCAGCGCATTGCCCAGCCGCGCCAACTCTACACCGGCTTGCGCGATGATCGCTCGTGCGAACCGGTCGCTGTCGACGGTGGATGCCACCGCCGTTGCAACCTGCCCGACCCCACCGCGATCACTCGTGTAAAAAAATTGTCGGGAGAACGACCAGTCGCTCCCACCGATGCGTTCAAAAATCGCTACTGCCATGGGTGAATCCCGCCACTGCCCCGGCTGTTCATCTTCCAAGCGCCAGATATGCCGCAGCGCCTCTCGGACAATCCAGAATCCACCGCCGGCATCGTCAAGATACGCACCACGCCCACCGGCCCGGTGGAGCGTCCCGGCGGTATCAATGTAGGCGGCAATCGAGCCCGTGCCAGCGTAGATGACATAACCATCCCCGGGAAAAAACAAATCGCGGTAGGCAATTTCGATATCACTATGGACCGTGACGTCCTCGTTGTTAATGCCAAGGGGACCCGCAATGGCGCTGCACAACTGCTCATCTCGTGAATCCAGGCCCGTGACACCAGCACACACGCGCTTAGCGCCGCCGTAAGCGGCCACCTGCGCGGCGAGATCCGTCATCGTGCGCTTGATGTGCGCTCTGCCATCGCCGGAGTTCAGTTGCAAAGCCGTCAAGCCAGCCACGAATCCCTCTGCCACCAATCCACCGTCCGGTCGCGATAACGCCCAGCGTGTCTTGGTGCCGCCGGCGTCAAGGCCCAACCCTTGAGAGTCGTTACGCAATGCTGTCACGGATCGACCTTTGCCGCGCGTAACTGGGCTGCCGTGATGCTGATGCGTCGGCTCTCGTTACCAAATCGATCAATCATCGACCAGACCACAACCTCCGGCAACGCAGCAAGACTGAACTGTTGCGTGTCCGAAATTTGGTCCGCCTCCTCACCACGCGTCGGCAGCAGTTGCAACAGCCATTGGCCACTTTGGCGAGTCCAAATCACATGGGCGAAGGTGCTGTGGTCGCGCGACAAGGCCGTCATTACTTCGGCATTGGTGCCGCGTCGCACAATTTCGAGTTTCGGCGGCGCAGGTGGTGTACGACTCAGCCACGGTGACGCGGGCACCAACGCCGGTGTCGTGTACAGCTTGGCGAGTTCATCATTCACCCCGCGCCGGTTTTGTGTCAGGCCGACCATGCTGAAGTGCACATGCCCGGTGGTCATCGGCTGCGTCGATTGGCGGCCACGCGTCAGCGTGATTTGATTGACGATCTCACTTGGTGCCCACGACTTGGCCTGACTGTCTGCGGCTTGGATGCGCGTCAAGTACATGCCCGGCCAGAGGTGACGACCGACCGTGTTTTCCTTCGCCCAGTAATCAAGCAGGACGCCATACGCTTGTGGCGCCTGATCAATCGGCCAATACAGCTGCGGCGTAAAGTAATCGAGCCACCCTTTTTGCAGCCATAACTCGGCGTCGGCGTACAACTTATCGTATTGGCTGAAGCCGGCAATTCCCGGTGGACGCTTTTCTGGTTTGCCCAAACCAAACGGACTGATACCAAACTTGACGTGCGGCTTTTCGCGCTTGATCCCAGTGTAGATTTTTTCAATCAGCACATTCACATTCTGCCGCCGCCAATCGGCACGGGGAAGTTTTCCATCAGACGACAAATATGCCTGCCATGACGGCTCATCCGGAAACGGCAACTCAGCACGCGGCTGTGGTGTGTCGTCGGGCGACGGGGTCGGCACCTCGGTGCCCGGTACCGGCACGGGGTACGGATAAAAGTAGTCATCGATATGAACACCATCAATGTCATACCGTTTAACGACATCGAGAATCACATTTAGCGTTTGGGCTGAAGCTGCGTCCTCACCTGGGTCCATCCAGAGCTGACCACCGTATGACTTCACGACCTGTGGATTGGTATTCGAAATGTGGTTTTTTGCGTTGACCGATTTCGCGGCTGTCTGGCGTGCACGATATGGGTTGAACCACGCGTGTAACTCAATGCCGCGTTTGTGGGCTTCATCCACCCACATCTTCAGTGGGTCGTAATAAGGGTCTGGCGCCTTGCCTTGGGTACCCGTCAGATACTCAGACCATGGCTCAAGCTTCGAGTCATACAACGCGTCAGCGCTGGTGCGGACTTGCAAGACAATCGCGTTCATGTTCAGCTGCTTGACGCGTTCTACCGTGGCGATGATTTCCGCTTGCTGCTGCGCGACCGTCAAATCACGACGGCTCGGCCAATCAATGTTGGCAACACTCGCCACCCAAACCGCGCGAAATTCCCGCTGCACCGCGGGCGGCTCTGGAATCATCGGTTCGGGCTTTGGCCCGGTGTCCGCGCAGCTGGCGAGAAGAACCAGCGCTGCTGCACAAAGAACAAATGGGGTCAGACACCATTTAACGGAGGTACCAACCCCAAATCTCTTCAGTAAAGCTGACGTTAAATGGTGTCTGACCCCATTTTTTTCCTCGTCGCGCAGTAGGTGGGAAACTAAACTTTGATAAACCATTTTTTCTTCCACATATACCAACCAATCACAAACATCACGAGATTAAACAAAACAGCAAACAACAGCGATTGATTCACCGGCGCTAGGGGGAGCGCTTTGATCGGCGCATAAAGGATCGCCTTGAGGCTAACCATCTTGCCGTCATCCCCTGCAAATTTGATAAACCCCAGCATCTTCGCCACCAAACCGGAAAACGCAAAGATAAACAGCGCGTTCATGCCGTAGATAGTCATTGGCAAAAACCATTTGCGAGATTGCTCGCGAAGCGAAGGTGAGTCGTTGCCGTCTATCAGCCAGAAAAACGCCGCAAACATCAGCAGGCCCCAGCCGGTCATGAAGATGGAATACGATGTCGTCCACAACGGTTTATTAATCGGCATGAAGGTTGAATCAATGATGGCACCGATCCACAAACACAACAGCCCGGCCAGCATCATCCAAACAGTCTTTTCAGCCTTGCTGTAAGCCGAAGCCAGCCAGTGTCCGAGCAACACGCCGAATAACATGCTGGTGAGTGCTGATACCGTCGTGAACAACCCTTCAGGGTCCCAAGTTTTCGACTTCACCCACATATGGCCAGTCAAAAAGATGCGGTCGATGTACGACCCAAAATCGCGCCCAGGCTCAAGCGCGCCCGCCACCACCACACCATTTACGTCTGCGACAGGCACAAACAACATCATCGCCGTGTAGAAGCAAAGTAGCCCGACAATCCACCAACATTGTTGCCGCCAGTTAAACCACAACACAATCGGCGCGGCGAGTGCGGTGCAAAGTGCAATCCTCTGCAGGACGCCGGGAATGCGCAGCGTATCGAGATTGAAATTGGGGATGAAGTTGAGTGTCAAACCAATCAGAAAAATAATGGCGGCACGCTTCCACAGCGACAACATCATTGCCACTCGGTCTTCAATGCCTGCCGGATTTGCAGCGCGTTTCTTCGCCAACGAAAACGTCATCGACATGCCGCAGATAAACAAGAAGAACGGAAAAATCCAATCGGTGAAGGTCCAGCCGTGCCACTCGGCGTGTGCGAGTTGCGGATAGAGATTGCTCCAGTCGCCGGGGTTATTCACCAGCACCATACCGGCGATCGTGAAGCCGCGGAAGGCGTCGAGGGAAACTAAGCGGTCGTTATTCATGAGGCGAAGAGGTCAGATGAACGGCAGCATTGCAAACGTCGTCCCAGCGCCGGCTGGGACCCAGTCCATGCGTAGGGCTAGATGATACAAACGGACTGGATCCCAGCCTGCGCTGGGATGACGGAAGTTGATAGCTAAGGTCTCAGTCGCGCACCTCGCGCGCTTCAAACGCAACAACATCAACTTTCAGCCTTCTTCCCGAACGCCGGATCGATCTTCAAAAAGAACGTCACCGCAATCGAAGGCAAGGTACAAATACAAACCCAGATGAAGAAGTGCTGGTAACCCAACTGCGTCTGGATCCAGCCACTGACCATTCCCGGCAACATCATGCCAAGTGCCATAAACCCAGTGCAAATCGCATAGTGCGCGGTTTTGAATTTTCCGTCTGCGACCATGATCATAAAGAGCAGATACGCGGCGAATCCAAATCCGTAACCGAGTTGTTCGATGATGATGGCGAGTGTGATGATGATGTGGCTGGTCGGTTGTGTGTAGGCCAAGTACACAAACGCGAGGTTCGGGATATGCACGGCGAACAACATCGGCCAGACCCAGGCCTTTAAGCCGCCGCGTGAAATGGTGAAGCCGCCGATCAAACCACCGATAGTCAGCGCCAACACGCCGTAGGTGCCGTAGATCAGCCCCACGTCTTTAGTAGTTAGTCCCAGTCCGCCTTTGTCAATCGAGTCGAGGAAAAAGGGCGCAATTAGCTTTAGCGCCTGCGCCTCGCCTAAACGGAATGTCAACAGAAACGCGAGAATCAACAAAATTTCCGGCTTCGCAAAAAACTCTTTAAACGTCACGAGAAAATCCGCCACCGGATTATTCGCAACCTTTGCCGTCACGTCGGTGGCTGGCACCGGCAATACAAAACGGTGATAGACAAATAACAACAAGAACATCCCGGCCAGCACCCAAAACACAATCGACCACGCCAGCGCCATGTTGCCGGTGGTCTCCGACAGTTGCCCGGCGAGGTAAACCAACGCCCCCTGCCCTGCGATCATCGCAATCCGATAGAAGGTGGAACGCACACCAACAAACGCGGCCTGCTCGTGTTGCTTTAACGCGAGCATGTAAAATCCGTCGGCGGCGATGTCGTGAGTCGCCGAGCTGAACGCCATCAACCAAAATACCGCCAGTGTGATCTGAAAAAAATGAGATGTGGGAATCGTCAGTGCCACCATCGCCAGCGACACTCCAATCACAAACTGCAACGTCGTTATCCAATACCGCTTGGTCTTGAACATATCGACAATCGGCGACCAAAGTGGCTTGATCACCCAAGGCAAATACAACCAGCTGGTATAGAGCGCAATGTCGGTGTTCGAGACGCCCAAATTTTTGTACATGATGACGGAGAGTGTCATCACCACAACATAAGGTATGCCCTGACCGAAGTACAGCGTGGGTATCCAAAACCACGGCGAGCGTGCCGAGGGCATAGGCGCTTGAGAATTTTCGGCGTTAGAGGTCTGGGCGTTCATGAAGTCGGGTTGCTTTCAAAACAAAACATCTCAGCTAATCAGAGCAGACCTGACGCTACCGTCAACCGCCTGTAGTAACTCTCGTGCAACGTTGACGGCAACGCGGCGCTTGATGGCCACAATCGCCGTCTTCACATGATAACCGCATGCTTCTAAAGTTAACTCCGCGAGCGCCTCATCACAGCCGGTAGCGAGCATGGTCAAACGAATCGTTCGCGCAATCAATTTTTTGTTGGTGGGTTTCACATCGACCATCAGGTTGCTGTAGACCTTGTTGAGCCGTACCATGAGCGCGCTGGAGAACGTGTTGAGCGTAATCTTCTGCGACGTTCCCGCCTTGAGCCGCGTACTGCCGGAAATGATTTCGCTACCGGTATCGAGCGTGATGCCGATTTCAGCCGCAGCGGTGACCAGTGCGCCGGGGTTATTTGAGATACCAATGGTCAACGCGCCGCGTTGTTTAGCCTCCGCAATTGCACCAAGCGCGTAAGGTGTGGTGCCCGAAGCAGCGAGTACCAACACGACATCGTTAACTGCAACATCTAGTCGCGCGATGTCGGCTGCGCCAAGCTCTTGGCTATCTTCCGCGCCTTCGACCGCCTTATAAAGTGCCTCTGCACCACCAGCCAAAACGGCAATCGCACGTTCATGCGGCCAAGAAAACGTCGGATACAACTCGACACTATCGAGTAGCCCCAAACGGCCGGAAGTCCCTGCGCCCGCGTAGATCAGCCGACCACCGGCGTTGATGCGCGGCACTGCCTCTTCGACCGCACGCGCAATATCGGGTGCCGCCGCACGCACCGCAGCCACTGCGTTAAATTGGTCATCGACAAACGCGTTGACCAGTTGCTCGGCGGGGTATTGGTCTAGGGTTGTATGTTCCGAATTCGGCGTTTCGGTCTTTAACATAGAGGCAGTATCACCATAAAGAATCAAGCAATAGCAGGCGTTTTCAGGCAAAAGAATCTGAAACACCCCGTCCGTTGGGCACTTTCAAAAATGAGCGTCGTAACAACCCACAGAACCTACGCCATGTTGAATACCAATAGAATACCAGCGAGAGTACCATTTCGGCGGCAGTGACCCGTCCTCGAATTCATCTATCTCCTTTAACGATCGAATGCTGCATCCCCCTCCCAAGCCATCGCATCAGATCCGATCCATCCGCAACGTGTTTTGCGCATTGGCGGCAATGTTGCTCGCTGCGTGTACAACCAACCCGCCACTCGCAGAGCGCGACCCTGGCCGCGAAGTTCGTGGCACTTGGATTACCACCACCGCCAACGCAGCCGTGGCCACTCCCGCCGATACCGCCAACACCATGCGGCAACTGCGCGAAATCGGACTCAACACAGTCTACGTCGAAGTTTGGAAAAACGGCTATACCCAATACCCTTCTGAAGTGTTGCGCCGCACGGTTGGAGTGGATCGGCGCCCGGCGCTGATGCCGCAGGACCCCAGTGACCGACCAGAATCGTTGAAGCAACCGGGCCGCGACCTCTTGCAAGAAATGTTGATCGAAGCGCATCGCAACGGACTCATCACCGTCGCTTGGTTTGAGTACGGATTTATGGCCGCACACAAATCGAGCAATCCGCATTTGCGTCGTATGAAACCTGAATGGTTGTCGCGCGACATCAAGGGCAACGAGGTGGCACCGAACGGCTTCGTTTGGATGAACCCGTTACATCCCGAAGCCCGCCAGTTCCTGCTCGACCTGGTGCTCGAAGCGATTGACCGCTACGATCTCGACGGCATTCAGCTCGACGACCGCATCGTCTGGCCGT
>JBIIYQ010000038.1:0-23880 GCA_044346745.1 Usitatibacteraceae bacterium
GTTGCATCTCGACCACTCCTTGCACGAAATCCTTCGCGTACTAAATCTGAACATGTTTGAAACAACACCCATTAAGGCCCTGCTCGTGCCCGCGCTCGACGACACAAAAACCCCGACCGAGCCGATCCAGGGTGATTTGTTCAAAACGTTGGGACACTAGTGTTGTTTATCGATAATTGTGCTCGGCTCTCAACTGACCGCCGTTGGCTACAATGTGGCCATGTATTTGTCGATCATCATCCCCGCCCTTAACGAAGCTGACCACATCGCAGAATCGTTAGCGACGCTACAGTTGCTTCGGGCGCGCGGGGTCGAAGTAATTGTTGTTGATGGTGGAAGCACGGACCAAACCCAGTCTCATGCTGAGCCGCTTGTTGACCGTTTGGTACAAAGCTCCAAGGGGCGGGCAACGCAGATGAACGCCGGAGCAGCGGTCGCGCACGGCGACGTTTTGCTCTTTTTGCATGCAGACTCCAGCCTTCCCGACCAAGCGGACGATCTCATCATCGACGCGATTCAGAACGGCCATTCGTGGGGGCGTTTCGACGTCAGTATTTGCGGCGCGCACTTCATGTTGGCGTTGATCGCATGGTTCATCAACCACCGCTCAAGACTCAGCGGCATTTCCACTGGTGATCAAGGATTGTTTGTGACCAGAAATGCGTTTGACCGTGTGGGCGGCTTTCCTTCACAACCCTTGATGGAAGACGTGGAGATTTGCAAACGACTACGCAAACTCGCTCCACCAGCCTGCCTATCTGCGCGGATCTCCACCTCGGGCCGCCGCTGGGAAAAACACGGCGTATGGCGGACCATTTTTCTGATGTGGAAATTGCGCTTCCAATATTGGCGTGGCGCGAGTCCAACCGAATTACACGCGATCTACTATGGCAATTGAAACCTGTGTTGTGGTGTTCGCCAAGGCACCAATCCCGGGCGAAGCAAAGACGCGCCTGATCCCCGCATTGGGTGCCGAAGGTGCTGCGATGTTGCATGCGGCACTCGTCGAGCGCGCCGTTGAGACGGCAACGCGCACCAAATTCGTCGTCGAACTTTGTTGTGCGCCAAACGCCGACGATCCATTTTTTGTCGACTGCGCCGAAGAATTTGACTGCGTGCTGAGCGACCAAGGGGAAGGCAGCCTCGGTGAACGGATGCTGCGCACTTTTGACGAGCTTTTGACAGAGTACGAACACATCGCGATCGTGGGTGCAGACTGCCCGGCAGTAACCAGCAAACATATCAAGCAAGCCACGGCTTGCCTCGCTGACAATGACATCGCGCTGATCCCGGCCGACGACGGCGGCTACGTGTTGATTGCGGCGCGCCGGACGACTCCTTCGATGTTTGATGGCATTGATTGGGGAACATCAAACGTTTTGGCGCAACAACGAGAAGCTTTGCAGCGCGCCGGCTTGACCTTTGTCGAGCTCGAGACGTTGTGGGACGTTGATCGACCGGAGGATTTATTGCGGCTTACCGAACTCAAACCGCCGTTACCGTTCTCGCTGCCCACCGGATGAATCTTCGCCTCAAATCTTGCGCGCTCTGGGTTTCGACGGTGAGCAGTGTGATTATGTTTGGAATTGCCCTGGCGGCCGCCTCAGCAGCGTTGCCTTTCTCGGCGAATACGCCGTCCGCGAACCTGCCAGACAGTTACCGCATCTTGCGGATTCCGAAAACAAACTCAAACAAGTTCTCGTTGGTTGAAGACGGCGGCGTCACAGTACTACGCGTGGATTCGCATGATTCCACCGGGTCAGTTGCACTCCCCTTGGTAGTCGACCCCTCCGTCACGCCACATCTGACTTGGCGGTGGAAGATCAATCACGTCGTACAAACGGCCGATACGTCCAAGAAATTAGGTGACGACTATGCGGCACGGGTCTACGTGTTTTTTGATGTCCCGCTGGAATCACTGCCGTTTGGTGAACGTATGAAAATTCGCATGGCACGCCTCATTGCCGGCAATGACGTGCCAACCGCAGCGCTGTGTTATGTATGGGACAACAAGGCTCCAGTCGGTACGCGCCGTTGGAGCCCATACACAACGCGGGTTCAAGTACTCACCCTTCAGTCGGGCAATGCCAACGCTAACACGTGGATTGATGAAAAGCACGACGTCGCAGCTGACTTCCGTGCAACGTTTGGCACTGCCGCGCCACGCATCATAGGTGTCGCCGTTGGCAACGACACCGACCAGACCAACGAAAGTGTCGCCGCATGGTTTGGCGACGTCAGCTTTCAGGCGAAATAGAACTCAACCCGCATTCGGGCACAACTACACAGGCCGATCGCGAGGCACCAGTTGCAGATAATCTGACAGCGCTCCACCAAGAAGCGGCTTCACCATCACACGCACCACGTGGGTCTTGTCACCCAGCACATAGTTGTCGCGGGTTCGTACTTCGGTATATCCGCATCGCAGCCAAAACTTTTCGGCACGTGTGTTGCCGACGACAACACCAAGCCTTAACCAGACTGCACCTTGGTTACGGATGTACGCTTCTATCGCGTCATAAACTGCGCGGGCAACACCTGCGCCGTGCTGCTTTGTCTCGATCATGAAATAGCCGATATGCCAGACCGTCGGCGCAAACAAATCAGCAACAATGCCGGCCACACCGATCAGTTCATCGCGCGAATCGATGAAGCCCCACATCCACTGCTCGCGCAACGGAATATCCGGCGGTGGCAAATCATGGAAATCGTCGTGCGCATCATTCGGCTTTGGTAGCCGCCCCATCACCAACAAACTGTATTCTGGGTTAGCCTCATACAATCGCTGGATGGCGGGAACATCTGCTGCCGTTAGAACAACAATACGCACGTCGTCCGACGTCGCAACCAGCAATCGATCCGCAAATGACATGCGAACGGCCGGTGCCAGGATCACCCGGCGAGCGCGGCGCGCTGTGCGGCAATGAGTTGTGCGATACCACTCTCGGCGAGCGCCAACAGCTGATCCGACTGCACACGGGTGAATGGCACGCCCTCGGCGGTGCCCTGTATTTCGATAAAAGCTCCGGAGCCTGTCATCACGACGTTCATGTCCGTTTCACAACTTGAATCCTCAACATAGTCGAGATCCAGCATCACGCCAGCTTCGCCAATGCCCACCGAAATTGCGGCGACAAAATCACGAATCGGGGTTTGCCTGATTGCATCCTTTGCCATCAACGTCGAAACCGCGTCGTGTAATGCGACAAACGCACCGGTGATTGAGGCGCATCGCGTGCCGCCATCGGCTTGCAAAACATCGCAGTCCAATGTGATTTGTCTTTCGCCGAGCTTTTTCAGATCCACCACTGCACGCAGGCTGCGACCGATGAGGCGTTGGATTTCCTGCGTGCGCCCGGTTTGTTTGCCGCGCGCGGCTTCACGATCACTGCGTGTATTGGTGGAACGCGGCAACATGCCATATTCCGCCGTGACCCATCCCTCGCCGGAGTTTTTCTTATGCGGCGGCACTCGCTCCTCGACACTCGCAGTACACAGCACTTTAGTGTCGCCCATCGCGATCAACACGGATCCCTCCGCGTGTTTGGTGTAGCGGCGGGTGATGTTTATCGGGCGAAGATCGTTCGGGTTTCGTTGGTAGGAGCGCGGCATTAACAAGCACCTTCTTAGGAGGGGAAAAAGCTAAATGCGTCAGCGGCTGACTTTCTTAATCGCGTTTTGAATTTCCGCGATCGCTCTTTCTATCTCTTCGTCGGAAATCTCTTCCTTTATCGACGTAAACCCTTGCGTGGTATTCATCGTGGAACTGAACCCCGCCATCGGTTCGGTCACCAAACCGTCGTCGACGGCTTCCGGCAACTCTTCAGCCTGTCTTTCCCATGTGAGAGCAACCACCGACAGATTGTCCGACCCGGCACCCGCTTTGTGCTGCGCCTCCTCCATCAGCTTTGGTGTGAGCGACAAAATGTTTTCTATCGCAAGTCTCGACGCAATGTCTTCCGTACTAAGCGGCCCCCAAAATCCGTCAGTCGAAATCCAGATGCTGTCGCCGACTTGCAGATTCCACTCTTCGGAATGGGTAACCGTTGGCGGCAGTACCCCGCCCAGACAGTTGTAGATCTTGTTGCGGTCGGGATGCACGGCGGCCTGCCCGGGGGTGAGGATACCGGCATCAACCATTTGTTGCACCCGCGAGTGGTCCTGGGTCGCAATCGCGAGACGGCCACCACGAAAAAGGTAAAGTCGGGAATCACCCACGTGCGCCCATTGGGCAATGCCCTTCTGTAGGATTACCGCAACTATTGTCGTACGTGGACACTCAAGCATGTTGTGTTTATCCGCAAAAGTGACAATCTCGCGGTGGGCTGCGTGGATTGCGGTATCCAAAAACTCCTTGGGGCGTCGAAGTACGGTGCGAGCCTCCGCTTGAAAACGACTGTTCAGCGTGTTGACCGCAATTTCAGCCGCGATCTCGCCGCCTGCATGCCCACCCATGCCATCGGCGATCACCATCAATAGTGTGTCTCTGAAATACAAATAGGCGAGCCGATCCTGATTGACTTTGCGGCCACCAATTTTGCTGTCTTGAAATACGGTAAATCTCATTGGTGGGCGGCCATCAGAAGAGCTTCTTGTTGAGCGTCGCCTTCAGGCGATTGGTAAATGTCTTTTCCCCGTCGGCGGCAACCACATGCGTGCGCCACTCTGTGGAGTCCTTCATCAGCGCCCGTTGCAATTCGAATGCAGATTGTGGGCGGGCTAGGTGATCCAGTTGCAAACACCAGTCAATGATGTCGTAAAGGTCTTCTGAAAACGTGCCGCGCGACAGCCCGCGTAATGGTTCGATTTGATCATCTTCGAGCCGTTCATTGGCCGATTGCGGAGGGATACCGCCGATACAGGTGTACATCGTCGCCCCGACGGCGTAAATGTCCGTCCAAGGGCCCATCTGCTCGTGATGGCGGTACTGCTCAGTTGCCGCAAACCCTGCCGTGTACATCGGGCGGAGTTTTGGCGCATCCTCGGTCAACGCTTGTCGCGCGGCACCAAAATCCAACAGCACAGGCTTACCTTCCATCGTAATGTAGATGTTGGCCGGCTTGATGTCTAGGTGCAACAGCTTATTGGCGTGTACAACGCGCAGCCCGTTCAGGAGGTGGGTGAACATCCGGCGGATGAACGCCTCAGAAAACTCATGCCGATGCCGCTGAATATGAAATTGCAGTGTGCGACCCCTTACGTACTGCATTACCATGTAAACAGTTTCGTTCGCACGGAAGAAATTCTCCACGCGAACGATGTTCGGGTGCGAGATCAACGCTAGTGTGCGGCCCTCTTCGAAAAAACACTTGAGTCCGTGCCGGAAGATAGTCTGGTTTTCAGCTGAGTTAATACTGACATCCGCACCATCGGCGCGCACCACCAGCGCGGCCGGCAGATATTCCTTTATAGCAAAGGCCGTGCCGGCGTCATCGTGTGCCAGATAGACGATCGAAAAACCACCCGTCGAGAGCACCTTGTCAATGGTGTATTCTTGAATTCGAGAGCCCTCTGGAAGCGGCTGATTGGATTGTGATGCCATGTGGTGTGTCAGCAGCAATGAGCCCGTTGGCGGTCCCGTTCCGGGTGGCGTTGTACTGGCACTTGCCTATCCCCAGCAGTGTGGAAGCAGAAGACGTAAGCTATAATTGTGCCGTAATCCGTTGTCTGCCGCCGCATCATACATGCATTGCCCCGACCAAGCTTGAGTCAATTCTGCAACGAATTTTCTTCGGCCCGGGGAACTCTGAAGCCTCATTCCACCCGCCATGGCTCAATTCGTCAAAAGCATGACCGGCTTCGCTGCCGTCAGCGGCGATGTTTCTGGTGGTCGTATTTCCATAGAGTTGAAATCGGTGAATCACCGCTATCTGGAGTTTCAGACACGGATGGCCGAAGAAATTCGAGCGCTGGAAGTCGCGATGCGTGAGCTTGTCGCCACCACCGTCACTCGCGGCAAAATTGATTGCCGCGTCACACTGACTGCGGATCCCTTACAAACACGGGGCGGCCCCAACCTAGAGGCGCTTGCGTCACTTGCGCAAATGCAGCAGGACATCCTTAGCAAGTTCGACGCGCAGAAGTTATCGGTTTGGGAGATCATGCATGCGCCTGGCGTACTGGCCAGCGCAGAAATGACGGCCGACGTAATCAAGGAGCCGCTTCTTGCCTTGTTCGCTAAGGCCGTTGACGAACTCAGCACAACACGGGCACGTGAAGGCTCGAAACTCGCACAAATGTTGTTTGACCGCCTCGATGCCATTGACGCACTGGTTAAACAAGTGGTGCCGCTGGTGCCGCAAATGGTCGCCGCTTACGAAGATAAACTCAAACTGAAAATCGCCGACGCCAACATAGAATCGGCAAGCGATGATCGCCTAAAGCAGGAAGTGGTTGTGTTCGCGTCAAAAATCGACGTTGCGGAGGAGCTCAACCGGTTGGGCGCACACACCGTCGAAGTACGCCGCGTGCTCAGGGGTGGCGGCGCGATTGGCAAACGGCTTGACTTCCTGATGCAGGAACTGAATCGCGAATCCAACACGCTTGGCTCAAAATCGGTCTCGACAGAATCGACCAAAGTTTCGATCGAGCTCAAAGTGTTGATCGAACAGATGCGTGAACAGATTCAGAACATCGAGTGATTTGAGATCGCCATGTCGGGTTGCTTATTCACCGTTGTAGCCCCCTCCGGCGCTGGCAAGTCTAGCCTTGTTGCTGGCCTACTTGATCGCGACAAGAGCATCGAGCTATCCGTCTCGTACACCACCCGCCCACCGCGCGCCGGTGAGGTTGACGGACGTGAATACAATTTTGTTACGCGCCAACGTTTTGAAGCACTGTTGGCCGCTGACGAATTTCTAGAACACGCTGAAGTCTATGGCAACCTCTACGGAACGTCGAGGGAATGGATCGAGAGTCGTCGCGCCTCAGGGGCGAACGTTCTGCTGGAGATTGACTGGCAGGGTGCGCACGCCGTCAAAAAGCTCTTCCCTGAGATGATTTATGTCTATATTCTGCCACCCTCCATCGAAGAGCTACAGCGCCGTCTGGTGAATCGCGGCAAGGATACTTCGGAGGTGATCCAACGCCGACTTTCCGAGGCTCGCGAGGACCTGAAGCACGTCCACAAGGCCGATTATGTTATTATTAATGAAGACTTTAGCGTGGCTTTGGATGATCTTTCCGCCGTCACGCGGGCATGCCAACTAACCGCTCATCTTCAGATCGCGCGGCATGCTGACCTGCTGGCTAACTGCTGACGTGCTGTATCCCCCGAGTTTGATCTTCCGCCACCCACAGGGTGTTGTTGGATGCCTTTCCCCACCGTTTCTGATTGAAGTCTGGAGTTCCGAGATGGCCCGTATCACCGTTGATGACTGCATTAAGTCGATTCCAAACCGCTTTGAGCTGACCTTGGCCGCCACTACGCGTGCGCGCCAGCTAGCACTGGGCTCCGCACCGTATGTTGAAGCCGGCAAAGACAAGCCGTGCGTGGTCGCGCTGCGCGAAATCGCCGGCGGTCATATAGATTTGGAAATTCTGACACCGCAAGCACCGAGCCTGCCGACGGTGTCTGCCGACATGTAGTTAACCTCGTGGAGGATGATGATTCGTTATGCCGAACACCAATCCTTCGCAGAATATGCCGGGTGACTCACAGCGTCATCCCGCACCCGTGGTCGCCACGATCATGAGACCGGTGGCAACCGTCATTGCGCCCCTCGATGCGGAACAACTCGGGGTGTCACCGGCGGCCTCGCTGCTGTCGATTATGGCCATCTATCTCAAGCCCGCCGACATCGAAAAAGTGCAGGCGGCCTTTAAGATGGCGCGTGTCGCGCACGAAGGGCAAAGCCGCAAATCGGGCGAGCCGTACATCACGCATCCGCTGGCCGTAGCAACCATCCTCGCGCAGTGGCACCTCGATGCGCAAGCACTGATTGCCGCGATCCTGCATGATGTCGTTGAAGACACACCAACAACCAAAGACGACATCGCCCAACGTTTCGGACAGGCTGTTGCGGATCTCGTCGATGGCGTTTCCAAGCTCGACAAACTGCAGTTCGCAACACTCGAGGAGGCGCAAGCCGAGAATTTCCGCAAGATGTTGTTGGCGATGGCGCGGGACGTTCGTGTCATCCTGATCAAACTCGCCGATCGGTTGCACAACATGCGCACGCTGGGTGCCGTACACCAGTCGAAGCAGGAACGGGTGGCGAGAGAAACACTCGACATCTACTCGCCGATCGCCAATCGCCTCGGTTTGAACGCCGTCTACTATGAGTTCGAAGACCTTGGCTTCAAGTATCTTCATCCCAACCGCTTTCAGGTACTGGATAAGGCTGTCAAAGCCGCGCGCGGCAACCGCCGCGAAGTGGTTGGCAAAATTTCAGACGCCATCAAGGCGCGACTCGCTGAATTCAAAGTGAAGGCGACTGTAACCGGACGCGAAAAACACCTCTCGTCGATCTATAAAAAAATGCAGGAAAAAAACATCTCGTTTTCCGAGGTGTTGGATATCTATGGCTTCCGCATCTTGGTTGAAGACATGCCGTCTTGTTACGTGGCACTCGGTGCGTTGCATACCTTGTACAAGCCATTTCCGGGGAAATTCAAAGACTATATTGCGATACCCAAGAACAACGGCTATCAATCGTTACACACCACGTTGTTCGGTCCGTTTGGCACCCCGGTTGAGTTGCAAATCCGGACGACGAACATGCACAAGATCGCTGAAGCGGGCGTCGCTTCACATTGGCTGTACAAGACACTCGACGCGGAAGTGTCCAACATGCAGCAGAAGACGCACCAGTGGTTGCAGTCGTTGCTCGAAATTCAATCCGGTACGGGTGACGCGCTCGAATTTTTGGAACATATCAAAGTCGATCTATTCCCAGACGCGGTATATGTGTTCTCCCCTAAGGGCAAGATCATCTCTCTGCCACGCAGCGCCACGCCGGTCGATTTCGCCTACGCCATTCACTCGGATATTGGCAACCGGACGGTGGGGGCCAAGATCAACGACGAAGCTGTGCCGCTATCGCAGCCGCTCAAAAACGGCGATCGTGTTGACATCATCACGGATGTTAACGGTCGCCCGAACCCTGCCTGGCTTAACTACGCGGCCACTGGTCGCGCACGTGCGCAGATTCGCCACTATCTCAAGACCACACAACACGCTGAGTCCGTTGAATTGGGTGAGCTGTTGCTCATTCAGGCTGTCAGCACGCTTAACTTCGATCCGAATGAAATTGGCCGGACACACTGGCAGCGGCTACTCAAAGGTGATAGCGCCAAGAGTAAGGAAGAAGTACTCGAAGAAATTGGCCTTGGCAAACGATTAGCGATCGTCGCGGCGCGAAAGCTGTTTGATATCGCAGAGCTTGAGCAGCCTCAGCACCGTCCAAAAGACGCCATTGTCATTCGCGGCACCGAGAACATGGCTGTGCAATTCGCCCAGTGCTGTCGACCCATTCCCGGCGATCCGATCATCGCGCAGATGAAAGGCGGCCAAGGCCTAGTTGTCCACACACATGACTGTCCGTCGATTCGGTCATCCGGTTCTTTCAAGTTTGACCGGGAAAAATGGGTAGATGTGACGTGGGATCCTAGTATTCACAAGCTTTTCAAAGTCGACATTCACATGACCGTGAGTGATGCGCGTGGTGTGCTGGCAAAACTTGCCGCTGAAATCGCGAGTGCGGATTCCAACATCACGCATATTCGGATGGATGCTGCGCAAGCTGACGAGACCTTCTCAACGCTCCAATTCACTATCGAAGTCAGCCACCGTCAACACCTCGCCCGTGTACTTCGGCAGATGCGGCAGCTGCCGGTTGTTACCCGCGTCAGTCGTGTCAAATCGGGCGTCGCCAAAGAACACAAGTCTGAACACAAGCCAAACGACAAATGAAAACTATCATCTCGACGCTTAATGCCCCGGCAGCAATCGGCACCTACTCACAAGCGGTCACCGTTAGTGGCCCGATCGCCACCACGTATCTTTCTGGCCAGATTCCGCTCGATCCGAAGACCATGCAATTAGCGAGCGGCTTTGAGAATCAGGTGAAGCAAGTGTTTGAAAATTTGCGCGCGGTTTGTGAAGCGGCGGGGGGATCACTCAATCACCTTGTGAAAG
The DNA here is from genome assembly GCA_044346745.1 of Usitatibacteraceae bacterium. Lineage (GTDB taxonomy): Bacteria > Pseudomonadota > Gammaproteobacteria > Burkholderiales > Usitatibacteraceae > UKL13-2. Next base: position 10,139 of record JBIIYQ010000038.1, read on the forward strand.
TGAATGTGTATTTGCTCGACCTTGCGCATTTTGCGAAGGTGAATGAAATTATGGCCACCTACATTCAAACGCCGTATCCGGCGCGAGCGGCAGTGGCGGTGGCTGGGTTGCCGAGAGGGGCGGAGATTGAGATTGAAGGGGTGATGGTGGTGGAGATGGATGGATCGACTGGTGGGTAGCGCATCTATACCCGCTTTCGGAATGGATTAGTCGTAACTCAAAATCTAATCGATGAGCTTCTGGAAACTGCGGCTAGTTCGACTCACTGTTTCAGTTGTGTTCGGTTTCGGCATTGCTTATTTTCTCCGCGACTTGATCGACGAAGCGCCTGCCTACAGCGTCGCCGCCTTAGCCTTCGTACTTCTCACCTTTCTCCTTCGCTGCGAGTCCCTGCCGTCAAGCCTAGCGTTTGGCCTCTGCCTCATTGTCGAACTCTTGTTGGTAGCCTTCAATGCGCCCATGACAGCGAATGGACAGACTGCGACCGTCTCTGAATTTCCGTGGAGCGTTTTTATGCCATTGCTGGTTCTTGGTACCCCGCTTCTGCTTAACCTAGTGGCACCGATAGCTTCCGCGTTAGTTGCCCACCTGGTCTTGCGACGACTTCGACAGTGCGCGGTGCGGTAGTGATCGTGCGTTTGGAGCAGCGTAGCGCATCCCAGTGCGCACCAATTGGTCTCTCACTCGTGCCTACCCGACGACCGAGCCGGGGGTAGCCCGGCAGCTAGTCACTTTTCTTGCTTCGCCAAGAAAAGTAACCAAAAGAAGGCGGCCCCGGGTTCGTCGGCCCTTCGGGCTGCTCTGTGCTGCTCAGAACCGCAGGCCGCTCGCAAAACTCGGGCTCGTGGAGTTGCTTGTCGTTGTGGATTGCGGCTGTGCTCGCCCTCAAACATTGCTTGCGGACCACCCCCGCGGCTCCTGCGCTGCTCGACGACTCGCACGGGTTTTGCCGATTGCAGTCACTGACGCGTACTTACGCATCGCACGGTCGGCCTTGAATCGCCAGTAAAAACTTGAGAGCCCTCCCGTTATGCACCAACGAGCAACGGAGACTCGGTCGGGGATGTCGGCGAGCACTGTCGACGCGCGCGCTACGGCAAACGCAGCAGGCTGCGGCCAGCTCCGCGCGCTAGTTGCGCAGCCGCCGACCGGGGCGAGTAGCACAGTGAATCCCGCAGGGATGGTGCATCGGGGTCGCCTTTCTTTGCTTACTTTCTTTGGCGAAGCAAAGAAAGTGAGCGGCAGCGGGGCCGCCCCCCGCATCGGTCTTGACACAAGGCAATCGTTCCCTGTCGCCGCGACAAGTGCATCCGCATCCGGCGCGACCCCGCATCGGTCATCGAATACCGGCAACCATACTTCGAGCGAAGAAAATTGGATCCCCGCCTTCGCGGGGACAGGCTCTAAACACGACTCTCCCTAAAGCCCAACACCGTCATTCCACAGCCCTCTCCAAGCAAAAATGTCCGAAACTGCCCACCAATAGGCGAGTTTCAAAACTTAAACCCAACCCCACCACCGCACACACTTTCACCAACCCCCACCCAAACCGTCAATAATGCGGCTATGCCGCGTGCAAAGTCCCCGCCAAAAAAGCCAGCCAAACCGCCAACCTCGCTTGCGCAAAAGCTCGCGCAGATCGGTCTTCGCAATGAATGGGACTTCGCGCTCCACCTGCCGATCCGATATGAAGACGAGACCCGCATCACGCGTGTTCGTGACGCGCTGGCAGGCGTCGATTGCCAAGTTGAAGTTGAAGTCTTTCACACCGAAGTTGCCTATCGCCCGCGCAGACAACTCGTCGTCCAGGCGCGCGACGGCGAGGACGTTCTATATCTTCGTTTTCTGAATTTCTACGGCAGCCAAGTCAAACAAATGGCGGCCGGTAAACGGCTGCGGCTGTTTGGTGAAGTGCGCCAAGGTTTTTTCGGCGCGGAGATGGTGCACCCACGTTATCGAATCGTGACGGCGGACGAGCCCGTCCCCGAAGCACTCACGCCTGTTTACGGCACCACCGCCGGGATTTCACAGATCGCAATTCGTCGCGTGATTGATCGTGCACTTGAAGCGCTCGAAATCCAATCACAGTTCGATGACTGTGTGCCCGCGCGTATTCGCGAACAACAGCGTTTGCAACCCTTTCGTGAATCCGTGTTTGCGTTGCATCGGCCCACACCATCAGCCTCCCTCACCAGCCTCGCCGAACGCACCCATCCCGCGTGGCGACGAATCAAGTTTGATGAATTGCTTTCACAACAACTGGCGATGAAAAAAGCCCGCGCGGCACGCGACGCAAAAAGCGCCCCCGCGATGAAGGCGCGCAACAAGATCACCAAAGCCATGCTGGCTGCACTGCCGTTCGCACTGACCGGCGCGCAGCGTCGTGCAGCAGACGAAATCTCCGCAGATCTCACCAAAACGCACCCGATGCAGCGTTTACTACAAGGTGATGTGGGCTCAGGAAAAACCGTTGTTGCCGCCTTGGCAGCCGCTCAGGCGATCGAGAACGGCTTTCAGGTTGCGATGATGGCGCCGACAGAAATCCTCGCCGAGCAGCACTTTCGAAAACTATCCGATCTACTCACACCGATTGGTGTCACCGTAACCTGGCTCACTGGCAGCCTTAAGGCAAAAGAAAAACGCGAAGCGACTGCTGCCATTGGTGATGGCACTACCCAGCTCGCAATCGGCACCCATGCCTTATTCCAAGACGGTGTGACGTTTGCAAACTTAGGCCTAGCAATCATCGATGAGCAACATCGGTTTGGTGTGGGACAACGTCTCGCACTTCGAGGAAAAGCGTCGATAGTCGAAGAGGCGCATCAACTCATGATGAGCGCCACCCCGATTCCACGCACACTGTCGATGAGTTATTTTGCCGACTTGGACGTATCAGTTATCGATGAGCTTCCGCCGGGCCGCACACCAATTTCGACACGCATACTCGCTGACGATCGACGCGATGAATTGCTCGAACGTATTCGTGGGGCCTGTGCAGCGGGAGGCCAAGCCTACTGGGTTTGTCCGTTGATTGAAGAGAGTGAAAAGCTGCAACTGCAAACCGCAGTGGACACCTTTGAGCGAATCTCCACCGAGTTTCCGGACTTACGTGTGGGCCTTGTGCATGGCCGAATGAAGCCTGTGGAAAAGAACGAGGTCATGCAGAAATTCGTCGCCAACGAAATCCAGCTACTGGTTGCGACGACCGTGATCGAGGTGGGTGTCGATGTGCCGAACGCTACCATTATGGTGATTGAACACGCCGAACGCATGGGACTTTCACAGTTACACCAGCTCCGCGGCCGCGTCGGGCGTGGTGCCAAACAAAGCGCTTGTGTGTTGTTGTATCAATCGCCACTCGGCGCACTGGCCAAGGCGAGATTAAAAGTCATCTACGAATCGACCGATGGTTTTGAGATTGCCCGTCAAGACTTACTCATTCGCGGGCCCGGCGAACATTTGGGTGCGCGACAATCGGGTGCGCCACTGTTGCGGTTCGCGGACATTGAACGAGACGTTGATTTGCTCGACGCGGCGCGTGACGCGGCAACGTGGATGTTGCAACACGACACCACGAACGCGGACAAACATCTGGCGCGCTGGCTGGGTTCGCGACAGCATTATTTGAAAGCCTAACAAATGCGCACCGTCAAACTTACCCAGCCAGATGCCTGGCAGCAGATGCCGCCGACGGGTACGTTACGTAAATGGATCACCGACCGCGGTTCACTCACGGCGCGTATCGTCGGCAATTTCGATGATTTCAATTTGGTGCGACTCGGGCAGCAGTTGGTCGTGCCTCTAAACGATGAGCGGCGCGCTCTGGCGCTTAGGCGCGGTGAGCTGGCGATGATCCGTGAGGTAGTACTGCGATCGGGCGTCACCCCGCTGGTGTTTGCGCATACCGCGGTCAACCCGCGAGATCTTGCCGGCGCCTGGCGCGGACTCTCGCGATTGGGGTCGCGTCCACTCGCGGAAATGTTGTTCCACGATCCACTTGTTTCGCGGATGCCGATCGAATACCGCAAACTACGCCAGGGTCATGCGTTACTCCGGCGCGGAGGCATCAGTAGCGACGCTTGGGCGCGGCGAAGTGTGTTTTTGAAACACGGTCAGCCATTGATGGTGACCGAAGTGTTTTTGCCAACGCTGGGGATATGATTCCGTCACCTATTCTTAAAGTTTGTTGTATCGCATCCATCGCGGAAGCGGAGCTTGCAATTTCTTCGGGTGCGGCTGCACTCGGACTCGTCTCGGCAATGCCGAGTGGCCCCGGCGTAATCGACGAGCAACAAATCGCGATCATCGCGGCTCACGTCGCAATAACCTCGCCATCGATTCGGACTTTTTTGTTGACTGCACAGACCGACGCAACAACCATCATCACACAGCATCAACGCTGCCGTACCACCACGTTGCAGCTAGTGGATCATGTCCCCCATGTGGTCCTGCGTGAATTGCGCCGCGCGCTGCCGACAGTCGAGTTGGTACAAGTGATTCACGTTACAGGTGATGCCTCGCTAATCGAAGCGATAGGCGTGGCACCTTTGGTCGATGTGATCTTGCTCGACTCTGGCAATCAATCCCTCGCGGTGAAAGAGCTCGGCGGTACCGGCCGCACGCACGATTGGTCGGTGAGCCGCCAAATTCGCGACGCCGTCGACAAACCCGTGTTTCTGGCCGGCGGTCTGAATGCCGCAAACCTGCGTGATGCGGTGGCTGCGGTTCAGCCGTACGGCCTCGATGTCTGTAGTGGATTGCGCACGAACGGCCTCTTGGATGCGCGCAAGGTGAACGATTTTATGCGCGAACTCCAATAGGGACGGCTATCTTCCGCACAAAGTGGCTGTAACCGCCGGTCCCTATTAGACTTTTCTATTTGATTCGCAACCTTCGTTCTTCGCCCGGCTCCCGCAAAATAGCGCCATGCACACCACTTCGCTCCGATCGCGGCTCTCGCTCTACCTGAAGCTCATCCGCTTCGACCGCCCCATCGGCACACTGCTCTTGTTGTGGCCAACCTTGTGGGGGCTTTGGATCGCGTCGCAGGGCGCTCCGGGATGGACGATTTTGGTCGTATTTGTACTCGGCACATTCTTGATGCGCTCAGCGGGCTGCGCGATCAACGATTACGCTGATCGGGATTTTGACCGGCATGTCAAACGCACCGAAGGGCGCCCGCTGGCTGCGCAGCTAATCTCCACCAAAGAAGCGTTGCTCGTCGCGGCGATTCTCGCGCTAGCAGCACTCGCACTGGTGATCGCGTTCTTGAACACCCTGACGTTACAGCTAAGTGTGGTCGCTGCCGCCCTCGCCGCGAGTTATCCGTTTACCAAACGATTCTTTGTGATGCCGCAGGCCTATCTCGGGTTCGCGTTTGGATTCGGCATCCCGATGGCGTTCGCCGCGGCGACAAATTCAGTTCCGGCGATCGCATGGTGGTTACTCGCGGCAAACGCCTTTTGGACCATCGCTTACGATACCGAATACGCGATGGTGGATCGAGACGACGACCTAAAAATCGGCATCCGCACATCGGCGATTTTCTTCGCTCGCCTCGACGTCGCCGCAGTCATGCTTTGTTATCTGTTGGCGCTATTGATTCTGACCGGCATCGGCAAGGCGAGCGGTCTCGGCTGGCCCTATTGGTTAGGACTTGTGGCGGCTGCGGGCATTTCGCTTTACCACTACACACTCATTCGCAATCGCAAACGCGAGAAATGCTTCAAGGCCTTTCTGCACAACAATTGGTTCGGTGCGGCCGTGTTCGCCGGGATCGCAGCCGACTACGCAATTCGTTAGCGGCAGACTAGCCGTTTGCGGGCCAGTTCTTGATGTATTGCTTCAACAACTTGTTCTCAAACGCGACGTCCTTGATCGCGCTCCTCGCGATGTCATAAAACGACAGGATGCCAACAAGCTGATCGTGATTCATCACCGGCACGTGTGTGATGTGCATCTCGGTCATCAGACTGCGCAAGTGATCAACCGTATCCTCGGGTTTGGCGGTCGGCGGGTTCACCTTCATCACCTGACGACACTTGGCCTGCATGATGGCCCCACCCTGCGTGTTCAGCGCCGCCAGAATTTCTCTCAGCGTGATGAGGCCGAGCATTTCACCGGCCTCCGCAACAATGACGCTGCTGATTGCTTTTTCAGTCATTAGCGCGACCGCCTCTTCAACGCCGACTTCCGGGCCCAATGTAAACAAGGTGGCGTTCGGTGCCTGACTGGCTTTGTCGGCTAGCAGCTCAGAGACGGTCATGCTCATGTGTCACTCCGCGATAGTTTGCCGGTAAGAATAACAAAGCCGGACAGTTTGTGTGCGAGTTACTTGATAACGCGCAAATTGCCACGCGGCGGGCCCTTCGGCTTGTCCGGATGGTCGGCAGAATCTTCATGGGGGTGCAATTCTCCTCCGTCACCGGTGTTTGCACTCACAGCGGTGACATCTGCAATACGCGGCACGGACTGCAGCATCGGTGCGGCCCCAACTGGCGCTGGGTCGCTGCCAGTATCGCCAAACGTCTCTGGCGGCGACTCCGGCTCGAAGAATACGCCGCGGCCATTCTCCCTAGCAAAAATCGCTTGAACCGCGTAGATCGGGATGGAAATCTCTCGTGAGACACCGTTAAATCGCGCCGAGAACTGAATCAAATCGTTGCCGATGGTGAGATTACGAGTGGCCTGCTGCGAAACAGACAGCACAATCTCACCGTTCTTCACGTACTCCATTGGTACGCGAACATTCTGATCAACCTTGACGTTAAGGTATGGCGTATACGTGGTGTCGGCACACCATTCGTAGATGCCACGGATTAAGTACGGTTTGGTTGATAGCTCGGACATCACAGCCTCGCTAACTAATGACGCTAGCTACCCGCTTCGACAAACCGTTCGGCAGCGTCGCGAGCGGAAGGCGTTGGCGACGAGGAGCGGACTCGTACGGGATGTACGCAGAGCACCGGAGTCGACAAAGCCAAACGCGCAGCAGCTGAAGTATGGGTTTTCACTTGCGCATCGCCTTTTCGGATGCAGTCATCGAATCGATAAAAGCTTGGCGAGAGAACAAACGCTCGGCGTACTTAAGCAATGGTGCCGCAGTCTTTGGAATCTCAACCTGGTACTGGTCGAGGCGCCACAACAACGGCGCAATCGCCACATCGAGCATCGAAAACTCGTCACCCAACATATGTTTTTGCTTCGAGAAGATCGGCGCCAACTGGATCAGACTTTCACGAATGTAGAGGCGCGCCTTGTCATGTCCGGCTTGTTTACCGCGCTCAAGCGTATCCACATGGTTAAAAATCTCATTTTCCATGCGATAGAGGATCAATCGTGCACGTGCGCGCATCACCGGGTCGGCGGGCATCAGTTGCGGATGCGGAAAGCGTTCGTCAATGTATTCATTGATGATGTTCGATTCATACAGAATCAAATCGCGCTCCACCAAAACCGGCGTACGGTTGTAGGGGTTCATGACGGCAAGGTCTTCCGGCTTGTTCATCAGATCCACATCAAGAATCTGAAAGTCCATGCCCTTTTCGTAAAGCACGATACGGCAGCGGTGGCTAAACGGGCAGGTGGTGCCAGAGTACAAGGTCATCATGGTACGTACCTTTTCTTATCAAAGTTGTTGCTTGCCGCCTGCGGCGCAGGCGTCATTTTTGCTCAGGGCAAACGTGGATTACTTGACGTCTTTCCAGTACTCGCGCTTCACAATGAGGGCGGCAAAAAATGCGAGTGAAAGGAACAACATCACGATCACACCAATTTGTGTACGTTTGACCCGCGCCGGTTCACCCATGAAAGTCAGGTAGTTGACAAGATCGCGCACATACATGTCGTACTCTTGAGTGGTCATGGTGCCTTTGCGCTCCATCACCAGCTTGGTGACCGACTCTTTCTTGCCGTGGGACTCCTTTTCACCAACAACAGTTTTGGTCAGCGAACCCTGGAGATCGTGGAGAACGTGCGGCATTCCGACATTCGCGAAGACGTCGTTATTCCAACCCGTTGGCGATGCCGGATCAATATAGTAGGAACGCAGAAAGGTGTATAGCCAATCTGATCCTCTGACACGCGCCACCAACGTGAGATCGGGCGGCATTTTGCCCAACCAAGCCTGCGCGTCTTTTACGTCCAGTGAGATGGTCATATAGTCGCTGAATTTGCTGTCAGGGTTAAACATCAAATTGGCTTTGATCTGATCCTCGGTGAGACCGATCTGTGTCAGATGCCCCCAACGCATGAACTGCGCGCTGTGGCAGTTGAGGCAATTGGTGATAAACGCCTTTGCGCCGCGCTGGAGTGAGCCCTGATCACGCAAGTTGATGTTGGCGCTATCCAAGTGAACATCGCCACCACCCGCTGCAGATACGGAGCCTGAAGCAAGCAGCCCCAGAGACACACAAAGCGCGGTCAGGAATGAACGGTTGGTCGTTTTCATTAGTACGTCACCCTTGTTGGTTCGGGTTTCTCGTTAGGGATGTCCTTCTTTGTATACCAAGGCATCAACAGGAAGAAGGCGAAATAAACCGCCGTCAATATTCGAGAGACGATTGTTGCCGTATCAACTCCACCGATCACCGGAATCGCTTGCGGGATCTGCCCCCAGACGGTGGTCGGGACTACGCCAAGGTAACCCAGAACCAAGAAGCTCACCACGAACGATGCAAGGAAGCGCTTATACAGTGGGCCGCGATACCGAATCGAGCGCGCCTTTCCGCAGTCAAGCCATGGCAGTACAAACAGAATCAAGGTAGCCGCGCCCATCACTGCGACGCCCCAGAACTGTGACCCCATGAATGACGGCACCGCGCGCAACATGGCGTAGAACGGCGTGAAATACCAGACCGGCGCAATGTGAGCTGGCGTCTGTAGCGGATCCGCTTGCTGGAAATTTGGCTTCTCTAAAAAATAGCCGCCCATTTCAGGCGCGAAGAATACAATCGCGGAAAACACCGACAGAAACACGACTACGCCGACGATGTCCTTCACGGTGTAGTAAGGATGAAATGGAATCCCGTCACGAGGCGTACCGGTTTTCGGATCAAGGTCTTTCTTAATCTCGATACCATCCGGATTATTTGAGCCGACCTCATGTAACGCCATGATGTGTGCCGCGACCAAGCCAAGCAATACCAACGGCAGGGCAATAACGTGGAAGGCAAAGAAGCGATTCAGTGTGGCATCACCGATATTGAAGTCACCGCGGATCCAAATCGCCAAGTCCTCACCAATGATCGGGACGGCCGCGAACAAGTTGATGATCACCTGTGCGCCCCAATACGACATCTGCCCCCATGGGAGGAGATAGCCGAAGAATGCCTCAGCCATTAGTGCGAGGTAAATCATGCAACCAAAAATCCACAGCAGCTCACGCGGTTTGCGATATGAGCCATACATCAGGCCGCGCATCATGTGCAAATACACGACCAAGAAGAACATCGATGCACCGGTCGAGTGCATATAACGAATCAGCCAGCCAAACGATACATCACGCATGATATATTCAACTGATGCAAACGCGGTTTTAGCGTCTGGCTTGTAGTTCATCGTCAGGAAGATGCCGGTCACAATTTGCATGACCAAGACCAGCATCGACAGCGCGCCAAAGTAGTACCAGAAGTTGAAGTTCTTGGGGGCGTAATACTGCGCCAAATGATCGTTCCATAATGACATCAGCGGGAAGCGCTGGTCTACCCAAGCAATAAGCTGCCCTGCGGGACCAGCGATCGGCGGCGCGATGGGTTGTTTAATCGAATTCGACATCTCGGTTAAGCTCCTTTTGCGTCAGCATCGATGACAATAGTGTTGTCACCTTCAAAGCGATACGCGGTAATTTCCAAGTTTGTTGGCGCTGGCATACCTTTAAATACACGGCCCGCCATGTCAAATTTCGACTGGTGGCAAGGGCAGAAGAACCCCCCCGGCCAATCCGTGCCCAAGTCTGCCGGCGCGACCTCTTTACGATAGGTCGGCGAGCAGCCCAAGTGGGTGCAAACACCCTTGACGACAAAAATCTCTGGCTTGATAGAGCGCGCCACGTTTTTCGCGCTAGCGGGCTGCTTTGAGCCAGCAGAGGCAGGGTCAGCGAGCAACGCATCATTCTTCGCCAGTTGCGCAAGCATTTCTGGGGTTCTCTTGATTACCCAGTGTGGGGCACCGCGATATTCAACGGTTACCAGCTGACCCGGCTCGAGTTTATCGATGGGCACTTCCACAGCCGCTCCCGCTGCTTTTGCGCGCTCGGAGGGGAACATGCTGCCGACAAACGGTACGGCGACGGTAACACCGGCGACGGCACCAAGGGCGCAGCCACCGATGACGAGCGTGCGACGTTTTTTTGGGTCTACTTCATTCAGAACAATGGCACTCATTTTGGCTTGGCGATCTAGGCTATGAAGGGGGGCGAACCGAAGGCTTACCGCGCCGCAACAGAATAGTTGTCAGCGATGGCGCAATGGCGTCGGTCTAGAGTCCAAGAGTTTAATCTATTGGGGGGGGCGACTTAAAGCCCCCAGACCCCTCTTGACATGCCTTTTGCGCAAAAAATCCCTGTTTTTATTGATTTTTTTCCGCGTTATCTTTTTTTTACCTGCTGTGATTGACCCACGACCAACACGGCAAATAGAGTCGGTCGAGACACCACAACGCGCCTGAAGGCGGGCAAAATAGGACTTCAAGCTGTTGGGTAGTCCAACGCGAAGGTCAATTTCGCAGCCAAAATGCTCTAAAAGGGACAAATGATGGGAATGATGCAAGAGTTCAAGGAATTTGCAGTCAAGGGGAATGTTATTGACCTCGCCGTCGGCGTGATCATCGGTGGGGCGTTTGGCAAGATTGTCGGGTCGGTTGTCGACGATCTAATCATGCCGTTGGTGGGCAAAGTGCTCGGCAACATCAATTTTTCCGATATGTTCATTGCGCTGAAGGACATTCCGCCTGGCACCGCGATGACGTTGGAAGCAGTGAAAAAAGCCGGCATTCCGGTGTTCGCCTATGGCAGTTTCATAACGATCTGTCTGAACTTTGCCATCCTCGCCTTCATCATCTTTATCATGGTCAAACAGATTAATCGGCTGAAAGCCGAAGCACCTCCGGCTGCGCCACCACCGACGCCGGAAGACGTGGTGTTGCTGCGCGAGATTCGCGATTCGCTAAAAAAATAGTTCGGCTAGGCGTGAACGCGCGACCGGCCACATCCCGAACCGAGGCGCTTCATTCAACCGTTCACGCTGTTTACTATTGAGTCGCTTACAGTGAGAAAAAACGCATGCGCCGTCTCTGGTTAGTCTTCGCGGAGTTCGTGACCGTCACCCTAGCGGTCATCTTTGTTGTGACGCTTATCCGGCCCGACTGGGTTCCATGGCGGAAAAACATTGTTGAGATCCGGCAAGCCGGCACGTCAGCCAATTTTGTTGGCGTTGGTGGCATGGCCAGTCGGCCGTCGTACGCCGAGGCGGCGGCGCGCGCGAAAGTGTCTGTTGTAAACGTTTCTACCTCACGCGCCAGCGCACTTCCGAAAGGCCATCCACTGGCAGGCGACCCGCTTTTTCGCCGTTTCTTCGGCGTGCCAGACGATGGGGGCTCTGGCGAGTCAACAGAAACGTCAAGTTTGGGCTCCGGGGTAATTGTCAACGCAGATGAAACCGGTGGTTACGTGCTCACCAACGATCACGTCGTTACCAATGCCAAAGAAATTCAGCTCTCCTTTGGCGACGGCCGTGTGTTGCCCGCCAAACTGGTCGGTACCGACCCCGAAACGGACCTCGCAGTATTGCGCGTGGATGGTAAGGGCTTAACGCCTGTGACATTTGGCCAATCGGACAAAGCGCAGGTCGGTGATGTGGTGTTGGCCATCGGTGATCCGTTTGGAGTGGGTCAAACCGTCACGATGGGCATCATAAGTGCGCTTGGTCGCAACCGGCTTGGCGTGAATCGGTATGAAAATTTCATTCAAACCGACGCTGCCATCAACCCCGGCAACTCGGGCGGCGCGCTGGTCGATATCAATGGCAACTTGCTCGGCATTAACAGCGTGATCTATTCGCGCACCGGCGGCTCACTCGGCATCGGCTTTGCGATTCCAGTATCGATGGTCAAAGACGTGATGGAGCAAATCATTCGGGATGGTTCGGTGACGCGCGGCTTCATCGGCATTTCACCGCAGGACGTGACGGCAGAGCTAGCCGATTCGCTCAAACTAGGTGTGGCACGCGGCTCAGTTGTGTCGTCGGTCAGTCGTGGCAGTCCGGCGGACAAGGGCGGCCTCAAGACCGGCGACGTCATCATCAGCATTGAAGGGAAACCAATTCAGGATAGCGTCGCGGCCATGGCGGCAATTGCGGCGCTTAAGCCAGGCACATCGGCAGCGTTCGGTGTGATCCGAAACCAGAAAGAAACCACACTGAACATCGAAATCGGCAAGCGGCCCCGAGCTCAGCGGGTACGTTAGCAGGGTCGTCCTATAGCCGCCGCAAAACGGGCTGTAGCGCCGGGCAATAACACCGGTGAAGCGGTCGCCATGATTGCCAAGGCCATGGACCACAACTGGAAACATGAACGACCAAAACCTGACCGCAACCTTCAGCGGTGTGCGGCTTCGAGCGCGACATTCAGTGAGGCAACAATGTTCTCAGTGCCAATAGCCTCGGCAAAATGTGAGCGCTGAATCAGCGAGAACGGTTGTTCAAACGCCAGGGCCAGCGGCAACGCGACGATTCCAACTGTTGAACCGGCCACCAAATCTTTGGCGAAGTCGTCCCGCGAATAACTTCGCAGATGCGCCATGATTCGGGGGCGAAAAACAAAACCAGAGATTGCCACGTTGGTCGTCTAAGGTTGAGCAGGCCCTAAAAAAGCCACGCTTCATTATTCACCAATCACCGGACACGCGTATCAATTCCTAGTCGCCTACTGCAGGGTCTGCGGCGCACCGGGCATCTGCGGCCCAACTGCCATCGGCTCCCGCGCGTAAATCCACTGTAGCAGCAAATCCTGTGCCGACTGCGTGAGGATCGCGTTTGGATGATTGACGATCATCACTAGAGAGTAACGCTTGCCGTCGTTAGCCAACATGTAACCAGCAATCGCGCGAACATCGTTTAACGTACCGCTCTTCAAATGGGCGGTACCGGCCGCCACATCACTGCGCGCGCGGCGGCAAAAAGTGCCGTCAAGCCCAATCAGTGACATCGATGAGATAAATTCGGGCATCACTGTCGATCTAAATGCCTCGTCAAGCAGCCGCAGCAATGTGCTGGCTGAGATGCGTTCAATTCTTGACAGCCCTGATCCATTTTCCATCACCAACTCCGGCGCCCTGATGCCCTTGCGAGCCAGCCATGCCTTCACAATCTCCGTTGAGCCGGTCACAGTGGCGGGTTGTTTGTCGATTTCTGCCGAGAGCGTCAGGAACAGCTGACGCGCCATGACATTGTTGGAGAATTTATTGATGTCGCGGACCATTTCACTGAGCGGGGCGGACTCCGTTGAGGCGATCAGTTTGGCGTCTGCGGGTGTTGGCGCAAGCTTCACTGCGCCCTTCCAAACACCACCAACTTCACTCCACAGATTGGCAAACACCCCGCCAACAAAACGCGCATGGTCGAGTAGCGATACATTCCACGCGCCCTCGCCACAACTGCGCGGGTAGTTGCCAGAGAAAACAACACGGATGTCGACCAGTGACGCCTGCTGAACGTCTAGCTTCATACGTTCACGCCAATCACCACAGG
>JBIIYQ010000039.1:0-23843 GCA_044346745.1 Usitatibacteraceae bacterium
CCAGCCCGGTCAGCGGCGCCAACTCCATTGAGCCATACAGCTTGATCAGATTGACGTGCATGCCCTTCTTCGAAAAGTGCTCACGCGCCGTTTCGACGTATTTGGTGGCGACATTAAGGCGCGCGCCTCGCTTCACCGCCGCGGCGTAGTCAAAGCCATTTTGTACAGCGACCATCATGCGGCACTTGCCAATATTCAAGTCCAGCGGTTGATAGATGCCCTGCGTGTTTGATTCGAGCAACACGTCTTTGCCTGCCACGCCCAAATCGGCCGCGCCGTACTGCACATAGGTCGGCACGTCTGACGCACGCACGATAACAACCCGCACATCGGCTCGGTTGGTGCCGATGATGAGCTTACGCGACTTGTCAGGATCCTCAGACGGCGTCAGTCCCGCCGCAGCCAGTAGCGGCAACGTGTCTTCAAAAATTCGGCCCTTCGAAAGGGCAATGGTAATCACGTCTGGTATCGTCAGTAGTTGTTAAGGGGGTTTTGGTTTTTCCTGACGCTGCTTAACTGCGCCGCTTAGTTTAGACGTTCAATCTGCGCACCAATCGCCGCCAGCTTTGTTTCAATATGATCATAGCCTCGGTCTAGGTGATAGATACGGTCAATAACGGTCTCGCCATGCGCGACCAGCCCGGCAATCACCAAACAGGCAGAGGCCCGCAAATCGGTTGCCATCACGCTCGCACCCGTTAATTTTTCCACCCCGTGGACAATTGCGGTGTTGCCTTCGATATCAATGTTCGCGCCAAGTCTCACTAACTCTTGCACGTGCATGAAGCGGTTCTCAAAAATCGTTTCGGTCACGATCGCCGTACCCGAGGCGATGCAGTTCAGCGCGATGAACTGCGCCTGCATATCAGTCGGAAACGCGGGGTACGGCGCCGTCTTCAGGCTGATCGGCAGAGGTCGTTTATTGGCGATGATGCGCAGCGTGTCGGCAGTCGCGGTTATCGCCGCACCAGACTCACGCAGACGATCAATCACCGCGTCGAGCGTGCTGGGCGCGGCGTTGGTAAGCGTAACGTCGCCACCGGTTGCGGCGACTGCGGCCAAGAATGTGCCCGTCTCGATACGATCCGGCATCACGGCATAACTCGCCCCGTGCATTTTCTCCACGCCAGCGATGGTGATTTTGTCAGTGCCGTGTCCTGTAATTTTGGCCCCCATCGCAATCAGGCAAAGCGCCAAATCAACCACCTCAGGCTCGCGTGCGGCATTTTCCAATGTCGTGGTACCGTCGGCGAGGCATGCCGCCATCATTAGATTTTCCGTTCCCGTAACGGTTACCGTCTCCATCAAAATACGTGCGCCTTTTAGCTTGGCGGCACGCGCCACAATGTACCCGGCTTTGATGGTAATCGAGGCTCCCATGGCTTCGAGCCCCTTGATGTGCAGATCCACCGGCCGTGCGCCGATGGCGCAGCCGCCGGGTAACGACACCTTCGCCTCCCCGAACCGAGCCAATAGCGGTCCTAGCACAAGGATGGACGCGCGCATGGTCTTTACCATCTCGTAGGACGCGGTCTTGTCGGCAATATTTGCAGCTGATAGCGTCAATGACTCGGTTTGGCGCTGCGCTGTCACCCCCATTTGCGCGAGCAGTTTGACCATTGTGTCGATGTCATTAAGCTTCGGCACATTCGTCAGCGCCAACTGCTCGGCACTGAGTAACGACGCTGAGATGATCGGTAACGCGGCATTCTTGGCACCTGAAATGCGAACTGATCCGCTGAGCGCCTTGCCGCCCCGGATTTTGAGTTTTTGCATAGAAGAATCCTTGGAGGCTAGAAGCTGGGAGCGGGAGACTGGGCACGCCATTCGGCGGGTGTCAGCGTTTTCATCGACAGCGCGTGAATTTCTTCGCGCATACGGTCGCCCAACGCGCCATAAACCACTTGGTGTCGGGCAACACGGGACTTACCCTCAAATGCAGCAGAAACGATGACAGCCTGAAAATGTGCACCGTCACCCTCAACCGTGAGGTACTTACAGTCGAGTTTGTCCTGCAAGTAGCCTTCGATTTGGATAGGAGTAACCATCGTTATTGCCTTAGTTTGTAACCCGATTTTAGCAGGGCAAGTGTCACCGCCGTGAGGCAGAAAAATGCGAATGTTGTGACGCCAAGCGACAACCAAACGGAAACATCAGATATACCGAAGAATCCGTAGCGGAATCCATCGATCAAATAAAAGAACGGATTCAAGTGGGAAAGCACCTGCCAGAAAGCCGGCAGGGATTGAATGGAGTAAAACACACCGGACAAAAATGTCAGCGGCATGATGACGAAATTCTGGAAAGCCGCAAGTTGGTCAAATTTGTCAGCCCAAAGGCCGGCGATCATCCCCATCGCCCCCAACATGGCACTACCCAGCAGCGCAAAAATCAGAATCCACGCACCGCTATGCACGGGAATGTGCGCCATCACCAAGCCAACCAAAAATACCCCCGCACCAACCGCCAGCGCTCGAACGATTGCCGCCAGCACATACGCGAAGTAGAAGTTCCAGTGGGAAAGCGGCGGCAACAAGACGAACAAGATGTTGCCGGTAATCTTCGATTGAATCAGCGACGACGAGGTGTTGGCAAACGCGTTTTGCAACATCGACATCATCGCGAGCCCCGGGATCAGGAACTGCTCGTAGCTCACACCGGGAAATGCGGCGTTGGTACCCGACATCACATGCGAAAAAATCAACAAGTACAGAATTGCCGTCAACACCGGGGCAGCAACAGTCTGAAAGCCCACCTTCCAAAACCTAAGGACCTCCTTGAGCAGCAACGTCTGAAAGCCGATCATCTTTCGCCTTCACTCAATGTAGATGAAAGGTCGGCTGCGCTCGCCGGACTCGCATCCCGCAAAACCCGCGGGGCCCTGCTCCTGCCGCTCTCTTGCCCCTTCCAAAACCTAAGGACCTCCTTGAGCAGCAACGTCTGAAAGCCGATCATCTTTCGCCTTCACTCAATGTAGATGAAAGGTCGGCCGCGCTCGCCGGACTCGCATCCCGCAAAACCTGCGGGGCCCTGCTCCTGCCGCTCTCTTGCCCCTTCCACAAACGAAGAATTTCCTTGAGGAGAAGCGGTTGGAAACCGGTCATCTGTTCATCACCTTGAGAAAGACTTCCTCTAGGTCTGACTCGGTCACTTCCATCTTTGTGACTGTCACGCTGAGTGAACGCATTTCCGCAAGCAGCAGCTCCACTTCAGCGTAGTTTTGAATCGAAAAGTAATGCCATGCGCCTGATTGCCTCGCACGTTTCGCAACCAATGGCGCAGGGAGGTCGCCAGCAACACTGACTTTCAAAACACGCTCCGAGTAGACATTGAGAAAGTGATCAGTTGTGTCGAGCGCGATGATCGCCCCAGCTTTCATCATGGCAATGCGGTTACAAAGCTGTTGCGCCTCTTCCAGATAGTGCGTTGTGAGCAGAATCGTATGCCCCTCTGCATTCAGGCGTCGGATAAAAGCCCACAAGGTCTGGCGCAATTCGACATCGACCCCGGCCGTCGGCTCATCAAGAACAATCACCGGTGGACGATGCACCAGCGCCTGTGCCACCAACACCCGGCGTTTCATGCCACCAGACAACTGCCGCATGTTTTGGTCAGCTTTCTCGGAAAGCGAGAGATTGTCAAGCAATTCATCGATCCACACGTCTAACGCGGCACTTCGCGCGATGCCAAAGTAACCCGCTTGAAACCGCAGCGTTTCCCGAACAGAAAAGAATGGATCAAACACAATTTCTTGCGGGACGATTCCGAGCGCGCGGCGCGCAGCTTTGCAGTCTGTCAAGACGTCATGCCCCATCACCTTCAGCGTTCCGTGATCGGCTCGCGTCAGTCCCGCAAGCGTTGAGATCAGGGTTGTTTTTCCGGCACCGTTGGGTCCCAGAAGTGCAAAAAATTCGCCATCCTCGATCTGCAGCGAGACATCTGCCAAGGCTTGGAGGGTGCCGTAAGACTTCCGAACCTCGCTCGTTTCAATGGCAATCATGGAGCCTAAGTCTTAACGTAGAAGCGCCCTCGTGTAAGGGTGCCCTTGGTCGCGGTCGTCGAAAACTTTTAGGTGCCGCGCTGAAGCGGACATTCAATCATGTCGTCAACACCATACAACGCTGCCAGCTCGACGAGATTCGCCGGCAAGTGGACGTAACGAAGAGATTTTCCGAGTTTGCCTGCTTCGCGCCGCCAATGGAGCAACAATGCAACGCCCGATGAGTCGATCTCGCCCACTTTTTGGAAGTCGATCGTCAGACAATCTGGAAGATTTTCCTGCGACGCGTACGCGAGCGTTTCCGCCAATCGCGTTGGCATGGACGCCAAGTTCAACGCGCCATCAAGCACCAACACCTCGCCCAACACCGTCGAGGAAAATGACCCAGGCTCGATTGTATTGGTTGTGTTTGAAGTTGCCTTTGCCGCCATGTTGTTACTTCCTCGCCGCATTCTTGGCGTTGCGGTCGGATAGCGATTTGACCAGCCCGTCGATACCGTTATTTTTAATCTCGGTCGCGAATGACGAACGGTAATTGGTGACTAACGATACTCCGTCAATCAGGACATCAAATACCTTCCAGCCATCTTTGACCTTTTCCATGGAATAGTCGATCGGTATAGCGCTAGCGCCAGGCTGCGAGATGACTGTCTTCACGACCACCTCGGTGTCAGCTGCAGCAATTTTTAGCGGCCGTACCTCAATAGTTTGATTGCGAAACTGCGATAACGAGGACGAATAAGTCCGCACCAGCAACTTCCGAAATTCTTCTATCAACGCAGACCTCTGCTGGTCAGTTGCTTCGCGCCATGGACGGCCTACTGCCAATTGGGTCATACGCTGAAAGTTGAAATAAGGGAGAATTTTTTCGTTGGCAAGCTTATCAACCTTGGCAGGATCACCTGCGGCGAGGTCTTTGTCAGCTTTTAACATCGCCAATACTTCGCTCGTACTTTTGCGAACGAGCTCGTCCGGCGCAACATCCTGTGACGAGGCAACGGCGGCAAACACGACTAGGGCGGAGGCTAACAACAATTGTCTAAGCATTTTGATTCCGAATGGTTGAGGAGACGATGCAACGTGTCTGCTGGTCAAGCGTTTACTTCTTGTCTGGACCTTCTGCGGCTTTGTTGAACATAAATTGGCCAATCAGCCGCTCCAAAACAACAGCAGACTGCGTAATGGAAATGCGGTCTCCCTGAGCAAGTTTATTCTCATCGCCGCCTGCTTCAAGACCGATGTAGACCTCACCGAGTAGCCCAGAAGTCAGGATTGATGCGCTGGTATCTTTTGGAAAGGTGAACCGTTTGTCGAGCGACAACGTTGCGACCGCTTGAAATTTGTTAGGGTCAAGACGGATATCGGTCACCCGCCCCACCAGTACGCCCGAGCTCTTAACCGGCGCTTTCAGCTTCAATCCACCGATGTTCTCAAATCGCGCCTCGACGGTATAGATATCGCCGGTGCGTTCGCTGCCGAGATTGCCAACCTTCAGCGCAAGAAACAGAAGCGCACCAAACCCGAGCACCAAAAATATTCCGACCCAAAGGTCCATTGTTTTTCGATCCATTTTTTCCTCAATACCATTGTTTATGTCCGTTGCCGCATCCGAGTGGCCGCGACATTCTGATACGCTCGTTCCGCACGTCGTTGGTCAATTACAAGCCACGAATCATGAATGCCGTAAGTATCAAATCGATCGCCAATACGGTGAGCGCAGAAGTGACAACGGTCCGCGTAGTCGCCCTCGATACTCCCTCCGCTGTTGGGTCTGCGTCAAACCCCTCAAAAGTGGCGATAACTGACACCGCGAGACCAAATGCAAACGACTTGATGATGCCGTTCCAGATGTCGTAACGGAAATCCACAGCCGACTGCATATTCGCCCAGAACACACCGGGGTCGATCCCTACCAAGGCGACTGCAACAATGTAGCCGCCAAAGATACCCATCGCCGAGAATAGTGCAGCCAGAATTGGCATCGAAATCACACCAGCCCAGAAGCGCGGAGCAACAACGCGGGCGAGGGGATCGACGGCCATCATGTCCATGGCTTTTAGCTGTTCGGTTGCTTTCATCAGCCCGATTTCAGCGGTGATTGCGGAACCCGCGCGACTTGCAAACAATAACGCCGTCACCACCGGGCCGAGTTCTCGCACGAGGGAAAGTGCGACCAGCACTCCCATGGTCTCTTCGGCACCATATTTTTGTAATGTCTCAAATCCCTGTAGTCCAAGCACCATCCCGACGAACAAGCCCGAAACCATGATGATGACAAGCGACATCACCCCGGCGAAATAAATTTCACGGACGGTGAGGTACAAGCGTCGAAAACTCATGCCAGAGTTGAGCAGCACCAACCAAAAGAACCGCGCCATCGAGCCACTGCGCCAGATGGTTTCAATACCACGCGCCCCAATTCGACGGATACCGTTGATCATCGCAATGCTCCCGCAGGCGGAAGTTTGAGGCCAAGGTCGTCGGCATACTTTGGTGCCGGATAGTGAAACGGCACCGGCCCATCCATTTCGGCATGCACAAATTGCTTGATGAAGGGCTCATCAGAAGCACGAATCTCTTCGGGAGTACCGTGGCCAACGATTTTTCCGTCCGCCACAAAGTACAGGTAGTCAACAATCTGCAACGACTCTACGACATCATGGGTCACCACTATTGAGGTTGCGCCCAGAGCGTCATTCAGACGTCTGATGGTATTGCCGACGGCAGAAAGCGAGATGGGATCCAAACCGGCAAATGGCTCGTCATACATAATCAGTTCCGGATCGAGCGCCACGGCGCGGGCCAACGCCACCCGCCGCGCCATGCCGCCAGACAACTCAGCTGGATAGAGCTTTGCTGTGCCGCGTAGTCCGACCGCGTTTAGCTTCATTAGCACCAGATCCCGAATCATGTCATCGGGCAAGTCTGTATGCTCGCGCAATTGAAAGGCGATATTGTCAAAAACAGACATATCGGTGAAGAGTGCACCGAATTGGAAGAGCATACTCATCTTGCGCCGCAGGGCGTAGAGCTGTTGGCGGTCGAGGTCCGCCACCACCTGTCCGGCAACCCTCACCGTTCCCGATGACGGCTTGAGCTGCCCGCCAATCAACCTCAGCAGGGTAGTCTTTCCACAGCCCGAGCCGCCCATAATCGCGACCAATTTTCCCTTAGGCACCCCCATGGTGATACCCTTGAGAATTAACGTTTTGCCATAGCCAAAGTCAACGTTGTTGATTTCAACAAAGTTATCCTGCGACGCACAAGAGGCGGCATTTGTTATCAAAGTAGACATTCGTTGATTATAAAAGCGCCTTTGGTAGCGGTGCATTTGCTGCAACCATCACGCAGGCCGAAGAGTAACGACCTAAGCAACTAAGTTTGACGCATAACTTGCGGGCAGGATTATCAAAACCATATACAGGCGCTTGTGCTAATGCCGCCTTACCGGCTTAGTTTAACATCGGAAGATTGCTTTCAATGACGCTGACTAGCATGCAACATTCGCGTTCCATCAGATTTTTGCTGGCTGCGGTTCCGATGGCTACGGGCAGCCACTAGACGAGTGGCAAAAGCGCCAGACTCGGTTATGCTATTAAGAAATCAAATACAAACGGCAAGTTCTGCATGGATGGCGTAAATGGCAACCGGCGGCGTGAATTTTAAGGGACGGATCACAAAACCAGCGCTGCTTGTGGTAGACGACGACCCGCTAATCGCCGAGGCACTGGCGTTTTCGTTAGCAGATGATTTTTTTGTCCGGTTTTGCGATTCAAGGGCGTCCGCAATCTCGCTGCTTCGGGATGGCGACTTCTCACCGCTGTTGGCGCTCATTGATCTCGGTTTGCCGCCGTTGCCAAATCAGCCCACAGAAGGATTCAAACTGGTGGGCGATCTTCTCGCTTGGTCACCGAAGATTCGTATCTTGGTGCTTACGGGGCAGAATGAGGAATCCAATGCTCGGCGCGCGCGCGCGCTAGGCGCAGCCGATTTGGTACCAAAGCCGTGTGAACCCGTGCGTCTGAAGAAACTTTTGCACGAGCAGCTCAGGGGAGCAGTTACTGGCGGCCTCAACGACGATCCACGTTCAGGTGGCCTTATCGGCGAAAGCCCGCCCATACGAAAGTTAAAGGGACAGATCGACCTCTACGCCTCGTCAACCTTTCCCGTACTGATCGAGGGCCCATCAGGCAGCGGCAAAGAGCGCGTTGCGGAAGCACTGCACTATCTTAGCCCAAGAGGGGACTTGCCGTTCTTTGCTCTAAACTGTGCGGCAATCTCGGCAAATTTGATGGAAGCCACCTTGTTCGGTCATGCCAAAGGCGCATTTACAGGGGCCAATGCGGCAAAGTCTGGCTACTTCGAAGACGCTGAGGAGGGCACGCTGTTCCTTGACGAAATCGGCGAACTTCCGCTCGACTTGCAACCCAAGCTGCTTCGTGTGCTGGAGAATGGTGAGTATCAGCGAATAGGCGAAACCCAAGCGCGCAAATCAACAGCTCGCGTTGTCGCTGCGACTAACCGCGACTTGCGAAGCGAGGTCAAAGCGGGACGTTTCCGGGCCGACCTGTACCATCGACTCTCAGTATTGACTATCAGTGTTCCGCCTTTATCCGAATTGGGTAACGATAAATTGCGGCTACTTGAGCACTTTTCAGCGCAGTCTGCGAAACACCTTGGCTCACAATCGTTCACGCTAACCGATTCCGCAAAATCGGCTTGGCTGACATATGAGTTTCCCGGAAATGTTCGCGAACTAAAAAATATCGTCATCCGCCTTCTCGCCAAACATGCCGGGTACGCCATCACAATAGATGAGCTATCGCAGGAGTTTGAGCTGCCTCATCCAACACCGGTTGGCGTCAAGGTGCCAAGGGAGCTCGATCCCAAGGAGGAAATCACCACGAGCGCACTCTTTCGTCTCGACGGAAAACTCGCCGAGGTTGAACTAAGGTACATCGACGCTGCCATTGAAATTGCTGGCGGTAACATGACTCAGGCAGCAAAGATACTTGGGATTTCTCGTTCCACCTTGTACAGTCGGATTGAGGTGTTGCGCCCCTCTGCCCTCAAACGCGACACGGGCGTTCTTGATTCGATCCACAGCCCCGACGCGTGACGACCACAGGCTACGACAGTGCTAAACTCGGTCGGCTTTCGTCGAGAGACTTGCTCATGAAACACTAGCCAAGGTACATAAAATCCGCTATGACGATGTATCTGGAACACTTCGGCCTCTCCGAAGCGCCATTCAAAATTACACCGCATACCGAGTTTTTCTTCTCCGGGGCAAGTCGCGGCGAGACACTCGAAGCCCTGCTCTACTCGATCACCAGCGGGGAAGGAATTGTCAAAGTTACCGGTGAGGTTGGCGCGGGCAAAACGATGCTTTGTCGAGTCTTGATGGAGCGCCTACCAGCTTCTGTCGAAACGATTTATCTTGCCGTTCCGTCCCTCTCGCGCGATGAAATGCTCGCCACGATTGCGGGTGATTTGGATCTCGAAACACAGGGTATGTCTACCACCAAGCTGATCCGCGCCTTGCAGGGGAGGCTAATCGAAATCCATGCTGAGGGGCGCCAAGTGGTTGCGCTGATCGACGAAGCGCACGCGATGCCGCTCGAAACGCTCGAGGAAATCCGACTGCTGTCCAACCTTGAAACGAGCCAATTCAAGTTGATGCAGATTGTTTTGTTCGGCCAACCGGAGTTAGACCAGCATCTGTCGCTGCAAAACATGCGTCAATTGCGAGAACGCATTACTCACAGCTTCAACTTACGGCCATTACCACCGCGCGACATCAAGGATTATGTCAACTTCCGTCTGCGCGCCGCCGGCTACAAAGGTCCGGATTTGTTTACAGCAGACTCGTTGCGGCTCATCGCCGAAGCGTCTGAGGGGCTTACCCGGCGCATCAACATTTATTGCGACAAGACGCTTCTCGCCGCGTTTGCGGCTGGCACCCATACCGTCACACCCGACTTGGTCAGGGCTGCCATCACGGACACAAGGATTGTTGTTCCAAACGCGAACAAACCCCGTGCCGCGATTTTGCTCACCGCGCTGGCTTCTCTGATCGCTGGATGGGTAATCGGCTTTCTTGTCGGTCGCGCATCCCAACAAGACACAACACCTACCAGCCAAAGTGCACTAAACGGTACACCGACCAATGCCGCACCGCCAACAGTTGCCCCCGTCCAGCCAGCGACGTCTGCATCGACTTCGGCATCTCAAGCCAGCAGAGCAGGCGACGCGCCCGTCGCTAGTACGGCGGTTGAAAAGGTGCCCAGCCAACTTACCGCAGCAGGCTTACCATCGGCAACAAAACCAACAGTGCGCGCCAAGGAATGGCTAGCTGCACGGGCAGCGGCAGATATGGCGCGAATCGACAAGCAACCAAGTGATCGGTACTCGATCCAACTGATGACTGCTGACGAGCGCGAACGAACGGCCATCGAGACTTACCTGCGCATAGCGAGTCGGGGGCTGAACCCCGATCGGGTGATGGTCTATCTATCAGGAACGGCGGAGAACCCCAAAGTGAGCGTCCTTTATGGTAGTTACGTGGATCGAACGGAAGCAACCTCAGAACTATCTTCGTTACCTCAGGAACTCAGCCAGTTTCGCCCGTATGCCCGTTCTTTTCAGGCTATCCGCGACGATGTGAGAAAGCCCGCACCGTAGCCCGCCCATTTGAGGATGGTTTACACGCCACCGATGCGGCCAAAGAATCTCCAGACATTTCTTCGAATTCGCGCACAAGCCGTTGCTTTTATTGGAAAATCCGCTTATAAAGGCAAGGATATACAAGAAGAACGAGCGTTATCAAATTTGATCGGTAAACAACGTCGCGTGGATTATTCGCTCCTTCTGTGTTGACCTGTCGATCTCCGCTGGATTCCACCAACACCGTTATGATCACCCTTTCGCGCTCGACAACTTGTTTTTGCGATGTCTCGCCAGTACGCCAATCAGCGAACGTGGCGAGCTTGTCGCCGCGCAGTACGGCGTCGACCCTTATGACCAGCGCATCACTGGTGACCATCGTCGGCCTAGTATTGGCTGGATGCGGCACTAACCCGGTGGCCAAAGTGGATAGCCACCTCCGCAATGCGGCGCAAACCACTCAGGTTGTCTCGTCGTCAGTGCCCTCACCGGTGCAGCAGGTGCCGATACCGCCGCCGCCGAAACCCGTCGTCGATGAGAAGCGTTATTCAGTCAGTGTAATCGATGTTCCGGCAAGGGAAATACTGCTCGCGATGAGCCGCGACACCGGCGTCAACATTGATATCTACCCGGGCATTGAAGGCCGCGTCACGTTGAACGCGATTGACCAGACGATCCGGCAAATCTTGACGCGCATAGCAAAACAAATCGACATGCGCTGGGAAGCCGACGGCCCAAATCTCTCCGTGATGCCCGACGCGCCGTTTCTGAAGCTTTATCGCGTCGATTACGTGAATATCAGCCGCGACATGGACGGTACCTTTGGTGTTCAGACGCAGGTGGTTGCCCCGTCGGGCGTGGGTTCCGGTGGCGCGGCGAGCACCAGCGGAGGCACCAGCGGAGGCGTCGGCGGACAAAACTCCTCGCAGTTGCGCATTGTTAACAACTCAAAAAATCGATTCTGGGAAAACTTAGAGAAGAATATCAAGGACCTGCTGCGCGAGACGGACAAGCTTCTGCCCGACGGGAGCTCCGAGACCATTGTGCGAGGTCAAACACAAGGCTCCAGCACGGCAACATCACGCACTCAGCAAGCGCGCACTGGAGCGGCAGCGGCCCGCGGGATCACGACCACTGTGACACCCGGGGAAATTCAGGCACAGAATGAACAAGTATCGCAAACACTCACATTTCGAGAGGCGGCGTCTGTGGTCGTAAACCCCGAAACCGGCACCATCTCGGTTCGCGGTACGTCGCGTCAGCAGGAGAAGGTTGGGCAATTCATCGAGCTCGTCTCGGGCGCAGCGAAACGCCAAGTTTTGATCGAGGCGACAATCGTAGAGGTTGAACTCAGTGACGGATATCAGTCGGGCGTTGATTGGTCATCCATCGGACTTCAAGGGCTAGGCTATAGCTTCCGTCAGCAACTGACACAAACCAACGTCACCGCAAACGGCACGACAAACTTGGCTAACAACTTTTTCTCTGTTGGCTACTCGAATCCCAAAGCCGCCGTAGGTGGCAGCATCAGGAGTACGATAACGCTTCTCAGCTCGTTCGGTAATGCGAAAGTGTTGTCGAGCCCTCGAACAACGACGCTGAATAACCAAACTGCGGTCATGAAGGTGGTTGAAAACGCAGTTTATTTCACGATCACGACAACACCGGGCACAACGAGCGCTAACGGCAACACGGCACCAACGTACAGTTCGACGCCAAATATTGTGCCCGAGGGTTTGGTTCTGAGCGTCACGCCGCAGATCGGCGAGAACGACATGGTTACACTCAACATTCGGCCCAGCATCACGAAGATTGTTGGCCAGATCCAGGACCCCAATCCGGGGTTAATCATCGTCAATAGTAATCCGTTGCTCGGTAGTACTTCCACTCAGATTCCTAGCCGCATTCCGGTCGTGCAAACTCGCGAATTTGAAACTGTTTTGCGCGTCGCGTCAGGCCAGACGACCGTACTCGGCGGACTCATGCAAGACAGCTTTAAAGCCACAAGAGACGGTTTGCCAATCTTCTCCAAGATTCCCGTTTTTGGCGACGCCGTAAGCTACCGGAACGATGCCGGTAAAAAGTCAGAGTTGGTCGTTTTCATTCGCCCAATTGTCATCAAAGATGCAAGCTTGGAAACCGACCTAAGTGAGTACAAACGTTATCTGCCGGACGGTCGTTTTTTCAAGGAAGCCGAGCCCTTTGTAAATGTGCCCATCCCCGGACCGCCGGATCCGGTGCAACCCAGACCGTGAGTAACCCGTGAGCCTGCTTCTCGATGCGCTTAAACGTGCGGAAGATGCCAAGCGCGCGAAAGCCGAGGCAGCAGCACTACAGATCACGTCAACGCCAATGCCGGAGGCCGCCGAGGCGAAGCAGGCGGCTTCGGCCAGGGCGATACCAGAGGCCTTGGCGCTGGGTGAAGACGCTGCCTCAAGACCCAATGAGCCGAAGGCTGTTGGATCGGTGGCCGACCCACCAGCAACGTTTCCGTTGCTCTCGCTCGAAGTTGTTGATGATCGGTCGGATGCCCCTGTCGCGAGCTCGCCATCGAAACCTGCTTCGACCAAACGCGGCGTTGACGAGGCAGCAAAGGTAGATCAGGCAACCCTAGGCAATTCTGCGCCACCGCCCCGCATGACGCTGGAGGAAATGCTGGCCAGTGAGCTTGGCTATTCAGACTTGGAAACGCTTGCGGCCCCGGCTCACAGCCCGCCGGCGACCGCCACATTCACAGCGTCACGCTTGCCGCCGGCACAAAAATCAGCTGAACCGCTGGCGAGTCACGGCTCAGCACCTAACTTGGAGCCGCTCAGCGCACCTAAGTCCGGCACGGAAACAGTCGCGTCCACTCATAGGGAGTCAGCCCAACAGATATTGAATCGCGAAGCCATTAGAAACGTATTTGCGGTGAAACAAGTCGCGCCGGTTAGCAGCGGCAAGGCGAAATGGATCTTTTCCATTGCGGGCGTGTTGCTCGCCATGATGGGCGCAGGTAGTTGGTATGTATGGAATGAAATGAATCGTTTCACCAAACCTGATACCCGTTTGCTGATGGCGTCGGCGGCACCTGCCGCTACGGCACCCGCACCACCCACAGAAGCGCCTGCGACCTCTTCGAGGGCTGGTGCAAACACAACCGATACCAGTGCAACCGCCACCGCAGCGGCCACTGAGGCGGTCGTGCAAGTCACCAAAACAGCGGCTGCGCCCGAACAAGCGTCGCTTCCGCCGCTACTTCCACCGCCGGCAACACAACTAAAGGAGGTGCGCACACCACCAGTCGCAAAGGTTGTCGCAGCCCCTCCCCGCGAGGCACTGGCTAGGCAGATTCAAGCATTGCCAGCGCCGCCCAACCCCAACGACGGCAACGACAAAGTAATGTTGCGCCCCGCCAAAGCTACCAAGTCGGAGATCAATCCCGCGCTCGCAGCGGGATACGCCGCACTTTCGGTCGGCGATTACACTTCTGCGAAACGGCACTACGCTGAAGCCATCGCAGCGGACGGCAGCAGCGCCGACGCCCACTTGGGGTTTGCTACTGCCGCAGCACGAACTGGCAACATCGAGGACTTGCCAATTGCAATGAAACATTATCGGCGTGTGTTGGAGATCGATCCACGCAACTCAACCGCTAGGGCTGCGCTAATCGTGCTAGCTAACGACCGAGACAGCAATTCAGCCGGTGAGTTGATGAGCACCAGTGGCAAAGAGGCGGCGCTCAGGTTATTGATCGCCCAAGATCCGGGTGCGGCCAACGCGCATTTTTTACTTGGCAACCTACATGCACAGTCAAGGCAGTGGCGAGAAGCACAACCAGCTTACTTTGAAGCCGCTAGACTGATGCCGCAGAATGCCGACTACAACTACAATTTGGCAGTGAGCCTCGATCAACTGGGTCAAGGCGCTGCGGCACTAAACTTCTACCGTCGCGCGTTAGCGGCGAACGTCAAAGGCCAATTTGATCGTTCTGCGGTCGAACGACGTATCGCAACGCTCAGCCCCTCCCTTGCCGAGGCTTCGACGAAACATCAACCCTGATGAGAAAGACCCGTTTCCGCCTCTTGGGCGCTTGGTACAATCTTCGCGAGCAGCTCGAAAGGAGCAATCGGAGCGTGACCGTTCCCTGCCACTGCAAGATTTATTCGACATGAATCAAATGAGCTCGCCAGTCTCCCAGTTGCCGCTTGGCCAGACGCTGCTCGCGCGCGGCATCATTTCGCAGGACCAGCTAAACATCGCGCTGGTAGATCAGCGCACCTCTAAGGCACCGCTGGGGAAAACGCTAGTCACGCTGGGCTTCGTGACGGAGGCGACCATTCGCGACACCTTATCGGAGAGTCTGGGACAGATCGCAGTAGACCTGTCGAACACCATCATTGACGCAGAGGCGTTGTCGATGGTACCGAAGGATGTTGCTAAGCGATACCAAGTGCTGCCAGTTGACTTTGATCGCAATACACGCAAACTGCTTTTGGCGGTTGCGGATCCGACCAACGTTGTTGCCATCGACCAGATTCGTGTCTTGGTTCGCGAGGACATCCGCATCGAACAGGTGTTGGCGCGCGAATCTGACATCGCTATTGCGATTGAGCAGCACTATGGTTTCGAACTTTCGATCGATGGCATTCTGAACGAAATTGAAACTGGCGAGATCGACTATCAAAGTCTAGCGACCGATTTTGATGAATATAGCCAGCCAGTCGTCCGCCTCGTTGATGCGTTGTTGGCGGACGCCGTAAAACGGAATGCATCGGATATCCATTTTGAGCCGGAGCAGGGCTTTCTGCGAATTCGTTATCGCATTGACGGCGTGCTCCGTCAAATTCGATCGCTACACAAAAACTATTGGAGCGCGATGGTCGTTCGCCTCAAGGTCATCTCGGGCATGAACATCGCTGAGACGCGTGCGCCCCAAGACGGTCGCATATCGCTCACCTTGTCGGGTCGCTCGGTCGATTTTCGTGTGGCGGCACAACCGACCACTCACGGCGAGAATCTGGTGCTGCGCATTCTCGACCGACAGAAAGGCATCGTCCCGCTCGAAGATCTCGGCCTGCAAGAGGACGAACTAAAGATGCTGCGCCTCATGATGGCGCGCCCAGAGGGCATCATTTTGGTGACTGGACCCACCGGCTCCGGCAAGACCACGACGCTGTATTCCATCTTGAACCACGTCAACACCGAGGGCGTCAATATTATGACGCTGGAAGACCCAGTTGAATATCCGATGGCGATGATTCGACAAACCTCGGTCAACGAGGCGGCGAAACTAGATTTTGCAAGTGGTATTCGCTCTATGATGCGGCAAGACCCGGACGTGATACTCGTCGGCGAGATACGCGACCAAGACACGGCGGAAATGGCATTTCGCGCCGCGATGACCGGTCACCAAGTGTATTCCACGTTGCACACCAACTCGGCCATTGGGGCGATACCCCGTCTGCAGGACTTGGGCATTCTGCCCGACATCATGTCCGGCAACATCATCGGTATTGTCGCGCAGCGTTTGGTACGGCGCCTCTGTAGAAAATGCAAACAGCCCTATCGCCCGGAAGACGAGGGCACACGACGCATCCTCGGCGTGAGCAAAGACTGGAAGGGCGAAGTATTCCGGCACATCGGCTGCGAAACCTGTGAGAACAGCGGCTACAATGGTCGCGTAGCGATCATGGAGTTGTTCCGCATCGATGGGGAAATTGATGAACTGATTTCGCGTCGAGCGACAGCGCGAGAAGTACGCGAAGCGGCGCGGAGGCGGGGATTTCGTACGCTTGCGGAGGACGCCATCAACCGTGTGCTAACGGGCGAAACAGATCTCGATGAAGTTTCGCGGATTGTTGACTTGACAGATCGTATCGACTAGCGAATAGGCCATGGCATCTTTCAGCTATCGAGCAGTCGACCAAGAGGGGCAAATTCAAACTGGGAATCTAGACGCCTCCAACGCCATTGACTTGGAGCTTCGCCTGAAGCGGATGGAGCTCGACCTGATCAAGTTCGAGTCGATCAAGAAGTCCTCGCTGTCGGCTGCGCGCCGAATCACCCGTAAAGAGCTGATTACCTTCTGCTTTCATCTGGATCAGCTGCTACGAGCGGGGGTGCCAATCATCGAGGCACTCGCCGATTTACGCGACACCGTTGAAAACCCCGCCTTTAAGCAGGTGGTTGCGACACTTTTGGAAGACATCGAAGGTGGTCAGCGCCTGTCAGAGGCGATGGCCAACCACCCGCACGCGTTTGACACGGTGTTCATCGCCCTCATCCAAACCGGTGAGCGTGCCGGTCAACTGCCAGAGGTACTCACGCAGCTTACTGAAAATCTCAAGTGGCAGGACGAGTTGGCGGCACAAGTGAAGAAGGCGATGATGTACCCAATTTTTGCCGGTACGGTCATCGTTGGGGTGTTGTTCGCATTAATGATTTTTTTGGTGCCGCAACTCGCGATCACCATGAAGGCGCTCACGCCCAACCCGCCCAAAGCCACTCTCGCGCTCATCGCCGTTTCGGCGTTTATGAAGCAGTTCTGGTATCTCTGTTTGGGGACACCCGTCGTCAGCGTGGTGGTGTTGTTCGTGCTGGCCAAAACAAATGAAGAGGTTCGATACAAGATCGATGCCTTGTCTCTCAAGCTGCCTGTCATGGGGCCGCTCACCGAGAAAATCATTTTGGCGCGTTTTTCGACTTACTTCGCGCTGATGTACAAGTCAGGTCTCGGCGTTCTGGATTGCATCCAGATTTCAGAAAAAATCGTGGGCAATCGCGTACTTGAACAAGGCTTACAGCGAGTCGGCCGCGAAATCAACGACGGAACAGGCATCACCCAAGCGTTTCAAAACGCCCGACTGTTTCCGCCATTAGTGTTGCGTATGCTCAAGGTTGGCGAATCGACAGGTGGCCTCGACACCGCGCTGCTCAACGTCAGCTATTTCTACAACCGTGAAGTGAGGGAAACCATGTCAAGACTACAGGAGCTGATCCAGCCTGCATTGACCGTCACCCTAGGTGGCATCCTGATTGGTATCTTGATGACGATCTTCCTGCCAATGTATGACGTGATCGCCAAAACCGCGATTCGTTAGGAAACTCGGTCGTGTCCAAACACTATCTCTACTTAACGAACGACAAACTGATCTCGCTGGTCATCCGCAACAACGCGCTCGTGAGCCGCGAAAATTTTGGCGTCGGAGATATCCAGACCCAGGATATTGAGGAGCAGATTGCCAAATATGCATCGTTCCCAACCCACCTCGTCACCGACCTTATCGAGGAGGACTTCCGCCTCGATACCATCCCGCACCTGCGCGGTAGCGATCAAGAGGCGGTGCTGGATCGTAAGCTGGGACAGATCTATCGCACGTCACCTTATCGCCATGCCATTGTGCAGGGGCGCGAGACCGAGGGAAGGCGCGATGACGGCGTGTTTCTGCACGCGGTCACCAATCCGGAATTGCTCAAGCCGGTGCTGGGCTTGCTCGAACGCAAACGGGTGCCCCTAGAAGGGATTTATTCATCTGCCGTGCTATCTAGTCGCCTGTTGAAAGCGCTCGATTTGTTTTTTCCGCACACGATGTTGGTTACCATCATTCCCGACTTTGGCCTGCGGCAAACCTATTTCAAAAACGGACAAATCAAGTTCAGCCGCCTGACGCCGATCATCTACGACGAATCAAGGTCAGTCGGCCAGTTGATTGCTGCCGAAACCAGCCGCACTTGGCAGTATTTAGACAGCTTGCGGTACTTCGAAGAAGCCGCCGCGCTCGAAGTTTTGTTGCTGTTGCACGAGCGCGACAGCGCGATGATACAAGAGGCCATTAGCAGCTATCCCATGCTGCGTTACCGCATTCTCAACATCAATGATGTCGCTACCAAACTCAAAGTATCACCGGCCCCTACGTCGTCACATGCGGAAGAAGTTTTCTGCCATCTATACGCACGGAGCTCGCTGGAGAATCACTTTGCCACGCCGGTCGAGACCCGATTCGCCATCTTTAGGCGTACGCGCATCGCGATCTTCGGTGCCACGGCTGCCGTCCTTGCCGTCGGTGTGGTTGGCGCGGCGTTCAATTTTTATAACTTGACCCGGATTACGCAAGAAATCGACCACCGAAGTCGGCGAGAAGATGCTCTCCGCTCCGAGTATCAGGAGGCGGTGAAATCGATGCGAGCGCAAAAGAGTGCAACCGATACAGTTCGTGATACGAGTACCTTTTTTAACTCGCAGATTCGTCCCGCGCCGGCTGCCCCTGGTCGCATGTTGAACGAGATCGCCAAAGTTCTAGACAATTATTCGCTAGTAAGAATTGACCAGATTCTGTGGGCCACAAATAATGACCCAACGTTTATGCCAACGACACCGCAGGGATTTGGCGCGGTCAACGCGGGCCTCGCTGGCACAGCGCAGGTGACTTCAGACAACAAGTCGCGTACGACGGCCTTACTATCCGCATCGGCAGCGGGCCCACCGACTAGTATCGACAACCTGTCCAATCCGCAGCTGACGGGGAACAAGTATCACATCGCGCTAATTGACGCCGCGATTCAACCGTTTGATGGTGACGTGCGGAGCGCACTTGCTGAGATTGATCGGCTGATTAAGGAGTTGGGAAAGAATGCCGAGTTCACGGTTAGGGCAGTGAAACTACCGGTCGACACCGGCTCCGCCGCCAGCCTCAAAGTCATTGACCGTTCAGCCGTAACGGCAACACAAGCTGCGTTCACCTTACACATCGCGCGGAAAGTCTCGGGCACATGAGCGTGATGACTAAAGAGGGCTTCAGCGCACTCAAGTTCTCCTACTTGATACTGGTCGCAGGTATTGGCGTTTCGGCATTTTTGGTCGGCGGTACTTACTTCTGGTGGCAAATAGAAAAGAAGAATGATGTGCAGTCACAACGTCGCCTCAGCGATGCGCAGTTGCGATTGGCCAATGCCAAGCAGGAGCGCGACGATTTGCGCGACTCTCAGGACACTTATCTTGCGCTGGAAGGGCGCGGTGTTTTTGTCGCTGAAAAACGCTTGGATTTGCTCGACGCGATGGAGGCGCTACGCGTACGGCACGGCATTACCTCTCTCGAGTACCAAGTCGGCGCACAGCGGCCGCTCAAGCTCGCTGGCGGCATAACGATTACCTCGGTAGCGGCACTCGGCAGCCGGATACAACTCAAAGCGACATCGTGGCATGATGGCGACATGCTTGCCTTCCTCGACGAATTCTCGCGGATGCAACGGGGCATCTTTCAGATCGAGCGTTGTGCATTGGGTCGCAACACCCGCAGCGGGACGGTGGTGATTCCCGCGTTCACCACGACCGTGTCAGCATCCCCACGCAGTGGCACCGAGTCCGCCACTCCGCCGCCGACACTGTCGCCAGCCGTTGAGGCCGATTGCACGTTGGAGTGGATCACGTTAGTCAATAAACATGCATCTACTGTAGCGTCCGCTCAGCCGACGAGAACGCCATGAAGCAACACACTATCACCATCGCTTTGCTCTGCGTTTCGCTGAAGAGTGTGAACGCGATCAGCCAAGCCGCACCACCACCAACAAACCCTGTAGCCTACACTCCGCCGCCGGTCTCGACAACCTATCGCCCGCTCATTGGAAAGTTGTTCTTCAGCGATGCCGAACGTGATCGCCTCGATAAGGCGCGCAAGGACGGCGTATCAGTTGTTGACAGCGACATAGTTGCTCGCTCCCCGCAGGTCGATGGCTTCGTCAAGAGTAGCAGTGGCCGCACTACATACTGGGTCGACGGCGGGCAGCGAATCGACGCAACGTCGAGCAACAACATCGTCGCAAAACCCTCGATGACCGGGACTGAGTCTCTCGTTAAGATCCGTGAGTCAGGCGTCGGCCCAGCAGCAAGTACGGTGTCGAAATCTGTTTCGGCGAAAGCCACAAAGCCGCAGGCCACGCGAGCTGCCGCAAAGCAGCCATGACCAACAAAACAAAAAAGTCGCCTATTGGCGGGCATCTTCAGGCGAAAATGTCTGGAAATGCCCGTCGATAAAGGGTGTTCGCTTGGATACTTGCCGGAGCGGTGCGGTAGTTGGCAGACTTACTTTTCTGTTGGCCGTATAGTTGCTTTGAAGCGTTGAAATTGCTCTTGGCCCTGTAGAGATGAAGCCTCCTAAATTCAAGTTCCGAAATCTCCAATCCGGAGTCATCTTGCTCTTGGTATTGCTATCTCTCTTGGCAATTGGCGGGACTATTTTTCTGGTGGGAATGGGCGACTCAATCTTAAAGCGACGAGCCGACCCACAGATAGCAGAAGAAGCGGCAAACTCGGTGGTTTCTCTTGGTGCGACAAAGGGCTTGCTAATCAACTACATCATCACGCCGCCAGTTCCTACTCACTACCCGGGCATTCTGCCCACGCCCGATTCGCTATCCGATGGAACCTATTCGGGCAACGAAGATAACTACTGCCTCGGGGCAGGAACAAATGGCTTACCTGCACAATCCAGCAGCAACTCTGTACTAAAACGTTGCGTTGGCAGAGTGCCATGGCGGGCCCTGAAAATGGCCTTCGGCGACGTTCCTACCCATGACCCAAGCGGCGTTATGCCGTGGCTAGCCGTCTCTGCCAATTTAGTCGTCTACGACAACTGCCTTAAGGTTTTGAACTCAGATATCGCAACCCTAAGCTCTCCGGTTACGCCAGCTTGTCCCGCTGTAAGTACGCCGTATCCTCAGCCGACAACTTTGCCGCACAAATGGCTAACGGTGCGAGACGCGCAGGGGAACGTACTGTCGGATAAAGTCGCAGCAGTTTTGATCTTGCCGGGCAAAACCATTGTCACCGAAACGCGTACGCAAGCTCGGACTGTGGCCTCGCCGGGCCACCCCAAGGATTATCTGGATGACATCAAGTTACCGTTAGGTTGTACCTCGTGCACCTCCTACGACAATGCTGCACTAACTAACGAGTTCATTCAGATGCCGCCCGGCATGTACTATCCGGACGACAGCGCCGATACCTCGAAGCGAGGACAGAAAGTACCCTTCAATGACACGCTGATTTACATCACTGCCGATGAGTACGTGTACTACGTCGAACGGAGAGTTCTGGCGCAAATGGCAAGCGCAATCAAAGATAGCTTCACAAAAACAGGGTCGTATCCTTGGGCCGCAACGTTCGTCTCCCCATCAAGCTACGCGGCATTTAGCTCTGCGCCCAGTAAGCTAGTTGGATTGATGCCGTTTTTTCCACAATCACCAACCAATACGCCGACGCCAAATCCTTCGAAAATACCCAATTATTCGACAAGTGTTGATTGGTCGAGTGCAGCATTTGAGTCCGTTTCAAAGAACTGTGTGCGGGTGCGAACTGGACCGGATCGGTGGGCCGATCTCAACGAGAATATCCGCATGGAAGGGCAATCAATGTCTGGTACCGCGACCGGGACGGCAAGATGGCGTGGTACTGGCACTACTGAATTCTGGGGGACAACAACGACGACGTTTAACAAGACTTACGCACTGTTTGGCGGCGGAAACGCCGACGACTGCAATGCTGGTAGCCCGCTCCCAGGAACGAACTTCTCGGGTATCTACTCCGTAACGAGAACAATCACATTCACTATCGATTCTGATTGCGCTAGTCCGGCAGTTACTTACGCTGCCGCGAATGGGACAAGTACGCAGCGCTACAATTGGACTTGCCCAAGCCTCACTCCGCCGGCGACTTTGTTTGGTATGACAGTTACTGACAACATTGCCTCCCCAACCCCGCGGACCAATACGCAGGTGCTCGTGCCGTCAGGAAGCGTGAGTTTGAACAATATGCGTTATCAACCCGTTATGCCCGACTGGTTTTACGATCACCTCTGGTACCAAACTGCTTTTTATGCGCTCGCACGCACTTCTATTCCATCCGGCGGAACCTCGACCGATTGTGCTTCCGCGGCCAGTATTGGGGTTGGAAATCTATCAACGTCCACTGCGGTGGCGATGCTTGCTGGCAAACGCCTTACCGGGACCAGACCTTCAGCCACTCTCGATGACTACCTTGAGACACCAAACAGTACAGGACTTGCGAACTGCACTCTGTTCACGAGCGCGACTCCGGGCAACCCGACGTTGAACGACAACATCCAAATGGTTACGCCATGAAACGCCTTCAGTTCGATGTAAAACAAACTCAGGGATTTTCGCTTTTGGAGGTGGCGGTCGTGATGATCATCATGGCAATCCTCATCACCGCCATCGGCATTCCGCTTGCCACCCAACTTGATCAGCAAAAGACCAAAGATACGGAGAAGCAACTCGAACTAGTCAAAGAAGCGATTTATGGGTTTGCAATGGCAAACGGTAGGCTTCCCTGTCCTGCAAGCGCCAGCAGCGCTGGTCAGGAGCGTTTTTGCTCCGTCGACTCGGCAGCTGCTTGTGGGGCGGCGCAACCTGCCTACAGCGCTAACGGCCGCTGCTTTACATCTAGCTCCGTTCCGCCTGTCGACGGTTTTGTGCCCACCGCAACGCTCGGTTTAGCGCCAGTTGATAGCGGCGGGTTCATGCAAGATGGGTGGGCCGACGGAACGGCCGCGAGGCGCCTTCGCTACGCCACCAGCACAAATACGGTCGGTGTCGTCACAAACGTGTTGACGCAAACCGATGGGATCAAATCTGCAACCATGGCAAGTGTTGCTGGCGCAGCAAGTTTTTTCTACATTTGCGCACCGGGCCTTACAACCGTCTCAACTACAAATTGCGGAACCGCCCAAGAACTCACGAGGCTCGCGCCGTTTGTAGTTTATTCACTTGGCAAAGATGCGGGCAGCGCGACATTTGACTCTGCCAACAACCAGAACAACGACATTGTGTTTACCAGCGGCGGACAAACGGCGGGATTCGATGACCTGGTGACTTGGGGATCACTCAACACCCTGTTCGCAAAGATGGTGCAAGCTGGCAAACTTCCGTAACTATCGCGAATGAAACACTCCAACACGACGGTCGAGGCTACCGCGCCCACTTCCAATTCGCTGGTCCGCGCCTTTCGTTGGACGCGCATGATGCTGCACATTGCGCAGGGACTGTTGGTCACAATGTTGATCTACCCGCGCGTGAAGCCGCCTGTGCGGGCGGCTTACACCCAGGCTTGGGCGAAAAAGCTGCTGCGTATTCTTAACATCACGCTCGCTGTCCATGGGGCGCGGCCAGAGCCACACACACC